>NZ_JBIAWP010000019.1:73006-136190 GCF_042895785.1 Streptomyces sp. NPDC001380
CGGGTTGGGACCATCCCCGCGGGCGCGGGGAGCAGGCCGGTACCGTTCACGACGGTCTCTTTCTCTCGGGACCATCCCCGCGGGCGCGGGGAGCAGGAATTTCCACCCGTGCTCGCGGGCAATCCACAAGGACCATCCCCGCGGGCGCGGGGAGCAGGATGTCGACACCACCTGGTGGGACTGCGTCGCGGGACCATCCCCGCGGGCGCGGGGAGCAGCCCGCCTCGGCGATCTCGCCCTCGTAGTCGTGGGGACCATCCCCGCGGGCGCGGGGAGCAGTCTGTGGCGAGGCGGGTCCCCTTGGCCCTGGGGGGACCATCCCCGCGGGCGCGGGGAGCAGGGGCCGCCTGCGTAGGCGAGGAAGCCTCGATCGGGACCATCCCCGCGGGCGCGGGGAGCAGGCGGTGTAGGTCAGCGCGAGGCTGGTGGTCTGGGGACCATCCCCGCGGGCGCGGGGAGCAGCCGAGCAGGGCCCGGATCGAGTCGGCCTTGTCGGGACCATCCCCGCGGGCGCGGGGAGCAGGGTGAGGATCGAGCCGATGCCCTGCGACAGCCGGGACCATCCCCGCGGGCGCGGGGAGCAGGGCAACCCGCCCGCGGACGACCCGCGGAGCTGGGGACCATCCCCGCGGGGGCGGGGAGCAGGGCGGCCTCAAGTCCGGCACGCTGGCGCTGGAGGGACCATCCCCGCGGGCGCGGGGAGCAGCGCTACCCGGGCGGCATCGAGGTCAACGACCAGGGACCATCCCCGCGGGCGCGGGGAGCAGGGCGCGGCCGGGCGGTACAGGCGGCACTTGCAGGGACCATCCCCGCGGGCGCGGGGAGCAGTCGTCGCAGCGCAGCTCGACGGCGGCGGCGCGGGGACCATCCCCGCGGGCGCGGGGAGCAGTGGGTGCGCGTCGTCGAAGTGCTCGGGGGCGGCGGGACCATCCCCGCGGGCGCGGGGAGCAGTGGCAGACCACCAGGGGCGACACCGCGAAGTCGGGACCATCCCCGCGGGCGCGGGGAGCAGGAAGTGGAGTCTCTGCGCGCGGACTTCGGCTCGGGACCATCCCCGCGGGCGCGGGGAGCAGGACGGCAAGCAGGGCCCCGGCGCGACCGTCACGGGACCATCCCCGCGGGCGCGGGGAGCAGCTACCCAGCGGCCGGGGTTGTCGCCGTCCCGGGGGACCATCCCCGCGGGCGCGGGGAGCAGATGACCAGCCACGACCTGTACGAGTGCGTGAAGGGACCATCCCCGCGGGCGCGGGGAGCAGGCCAGGCCGGCGAGGTTCGCGGCGACGGTGGTCGGACCATCCCCGCGGGAGCGGGGAGCAGGTCCAGTTCTTGTAGCCGTGCTGGCCGAGGTGGGGACCATCCCCGCAGGCGCGGGGAGCAGTAGCCGGTGCAGAGGCTGCCGATGCGGGGGCCGGGACCATCCCCGCGGGCGCGGGGAGCAGAACGCGCACAAGCCGACGGCGGACCGGGCGAAGGGACCATCCCCGCGGGCGCGGGGAGCAGACCGGCGAGACCACGCCGAGCGTAGAGACCCTGGGACCATCCCCGCGGGCGCGGGGAGCAGCGAAGGGTGCGCTAGAGCAGGCCGCGAAGGTTGGGACCATCCCCGCGGGCGCGGGGAGCAGCCCCGGGCGGGGACGGCTGCGGGGGCCGGCCTGGGACCATCCCCGCGGGCGCGGGGAGCAGCGGCGTTCCGGTCCAGGTGGCTCCGACCCTCGGGGACCATCCCCGCGGGCGCGGGGAGCAGGTGGTGCCGCCCCACACGCCGTGGCGGCCGGCGGGACCATCCCCGCGGGCGCGGGGAGCAGTCGACCACGGCCTTGACGGGGGTGGAGGCGAAGGGACCATCCCCGCGGGCGCGGGGAGCAGTCGACCACGGCCTTGACGGGGGTGGAGGCGAAGGGACCATCCCCGCGGGCGCGGGGAGCAGTGGCGGGCGGTGGTGGCGACCTGCACCTGCCGGGGACCATCCCCGCGGGCGCGGGGAGCAGCCGCCCCGACGCGCTGCGTGAAACCGCGGTCGGGGACCATCCCCGCGGGCGCGGGGAGCAGGCGTGTTCGGACACGGCGCCGCGGACCAGCGTGGGACCATCCCCGCGGGCGCGGGGAGCAGATCCCCGAGCTGCGGGCCCGGCTGCAGCGGGTGGGACCATCCCCGCGGGCGCGGGGAGCAGCTAGTGATTCTGGAGAATCGCCCACCACTCGCGGGACCATCCCCGCGGGCGCGGGGAGCAGGCACCGGCACCGACCTTGAGGTCGAGGCGTGGGGGACCATCCCCGCGGGCGCGGGGAGCAGCGATCCGGGTCCGCCCCCGAGTTGTCGGTCGGGGGACCATCCCCGCGGGCGCGGGGAGCAGCCAACCGGGCAAGGGGGGGTGCGCCGCTTTCTGGGACCATCCCCGCGGGCGCGGGGAGCAGGTGGCGTCCTTCGCCGTCGTCGGATGATCGTTGGGACCATCCCCGCGGGCGCGGGGAGCAGCCGAACTTCTTGGCGTAGAGGACGACCTCGTCGGGACCATCCCCGCGGGCGCGGGGAGCAGTCGACCTGCTCCCGGACGGACTTCCCGATCGTGGGACCATCCCCGCGGGCGCGGGGAGCAGATCGTACGTCACATATCGGTGCGTCATGTCCTGGGACCATCCCCGCGGGCGCGGGGAGCAGGAGGGCGGCGAGGACCACGATCAGGGCGTCACGGGACCATCCCCGCGGGCGCGGGGAGCAGTCAGAGCCCTGCGGCGGGGGGCCGTGACGAGCGGGACCATCCCCGCGGGCGCGGGGAGCAGACTGCGTGAGCTGGGCTTTTGTCACAGCGGGACGCGGGAATCCATCACTTGTCGAGGTTCGGACATAAAGGCCAAAGAGACCATCGGGCGCGTATGTGCCATCACCGTTTCCCGAAGCGGTGCCGCTTGGATGCCTTGCTCCAGCCAGGGCGCGGGGCCGCAGCGGCGGAAGAGCTCGGTGTGGCCGGGTCTTTCGGGCGGCGAATGAGGGTGAGGCCCTCGTGGTCCACCGGGTGCCAGGAGTGGTCGTGGGTGAGGAAGGTGAAGCCCTGCTCGCTGTTGGTGGTGTGGGCGAGCAGGGCGCGACCCTGGCCGGCGTACTGGCGGACCTCCTCCCACAACGCTTCGCGGATGCGGGTGGACGGGTTGCCGATGAAGACGCCGGGCGAGATCTCCAGCAGCCATCTGGTGAGGAAGCCGCGCAGTCCGGCGGGGCAGTTGGTGAGGACGATGACCGTCACCAGTTCTCCTCGAGGGCGTAGTTGACGCCGGAGGCGACCTGCAGGCCCTGGTCGGACTGGAGCGTGACCTGGTCGAGGTCGTCGGAGGGGGCCGGTGCGCTGCCCTCGGGGAGGAGCAGGCCTCGGATGTCGGCGACGACGCGGTCCAGGAGGCGCAGCTCGTGGATCCGGTCCCTGAGGGCGCGGCGGGTCCGGGCGCCGACGTCCTCCGGCGACTCGGCTGCGGCGTCGAAGGCGACGGGGATGCCGACCTCGGTCTTGTAGAGGTCGGCGATGTCCAGGACGAAGGACAGCTCGTGGCCGGAGTGGACGAACCCGAGCGCCGGGGAGCAGCCGAGCGCGGTGACGACGGCGTGCGCGACGCCGTACATCGCCTGCGCGGCCGCGGTAACCGCCTGGTTCACGGCGTCGCCCGAGGCGAAGTCGCCGGGTGTGTAGCGGCGTCCCCTCCAGGGGACGCCGGTGCGCAGCGCCTCGGCCCGGTAGCACTCCTTGACGCGGCGTCCTTCGCGGCCGAGCAGCTCCTGGCGGGTGCAGCCCGACGAATCCTCGTCGGGGAAGCGCAGCCGGTACATCGCCCGGGCGACGTCCAGGCGGGTGCGCCGGTTGGCCCAGCTGGTGGCCTGGGCCTCGGCGAGGGAGGCGGAGCGGGACAGCGCCCGGCCGGCGGCGTAGTACCGCACGCCGTGCTCGCCGACCCAGACGACGCCTGCGCCGGTCTCGCCCAGGACGCTCATGGCCTGGTGGGTGATGCGGGTGCCGGGGCCCAGCAGCAGGGTGCCGATGGTGGCGGAGGGGATGTGGGTGGTGCCGTCGGCGTCCTCGGCGGTGATGGCGTTGGCGTCGCGGTGGACGGTGCAGCGTTCCAGGTAGACGAACGAGGTGCGGTCGGCGACGCGGGTGAGCTCACGCGGGCCGCTCGCCTGCCTGCGGCTGACGGTGGTCATGCGTTCATCCGAGGGGCGCGAGGGTCATCAGTCCGCAGCCGTAGGCCTTGGCCTTACCCAGGCCGCCGGTCAGGACACGTCGCAGCGCGTCGGGCTCGGTGACCTCGAGGCGGCCGTCGTAGGTGACGGTGGTGAGGGTGATCCGGCCGCGGGCGCCGCGCTTGCCGAAGTCGAGGCTGCGCTGGTCGCGGACGGCGGCCTGGTACTCGTCGCCGTGCTCGGTCAACTGCTTGTCCTGGGGCTTGCCGAGGATGCGGAAGCCGCCGGCGTCCTGGCGCTGCAGGAGCCACTGCAGTTGGTGCTTCGGCGTGAGGTGGGCGGTGCGCTTGGTGGGTTCGCCGTCCTTGGTGCGGGCGTAGTGGACGGGGTTGGCGGTCAGCCGGAAGTTCCAGGTGGTGCCCTTGTCGAGGCGCTCGAGGAACGGCGCGTAGGTGTAGGTCTGCCAGCCGGGCGTGCCGGAGGCGGCCGCCGCGGGCCATCCGGCCTGCTCGACCAGGTGGGTCAGGTCGGGTCGGCCGGGGCTGACCACGTACAGGAGCACTTCGGCGGCGGCGTTGCGGTCCAGGCGCCACAGGACCCGAGGGGTCTGCTCGTCGGTGGGCAGGAGGTCGGGGAAGGAGGACATGACGGCGGCGTGCACGGACTGGGGGGAGGAGAGCAGTCGTCGGGCGCCCGGGCGTGCGGTGTTGAAGCGGAAGCGGGTGAGGTGCATCAGGCGCCTTCCAGGTGTCCGGTCGGGTCGTGCGCGGGCACGGTGGCGGCCTCGCGGGGGCGGGCGTGGGGGTTGGGAACGGTGACGGTGGCGGTGCGGACGGTCCGCAGGGCGTAGCGGCGGTGGCGGGGGTCGTAGCTGAGGGGCTGGTCGCGCAGGGTGTCCCCGCGGGCCGCGTCCGGGTTGCGCCCGGTACTGCCTCCGGGGTCGGCGGCGGGCTCGAGGTGGACGGTCAGGTCGATGCGCTCCTGGTGGCGGCGTCGCTTCTGGTGCCAATCGGCGGCCCGCCAGGGCTCGGCGGCGAGGACCGTCTCGAGGTCGGCGTCGTGGTGGACGCCGAGGTCGACCGGCCGGGAGGGCGGGCAGGAGCGGCGGCCGAGGTAGGGCAGGTAGGCCGGGGCGCGCAGGGCGGCGTGGAGCCGGTCGACCAGGGGTGCGGGGCCTTCGACGGCCGCGACGAACACGGCGTCGGCGAGGTAGTAGCGCTCGGAGAGCGGCATGGCCTCGCCGGTGTCGAAGTGGCGGGCGGTCTGGAAGTCGCGGATGCGGGTGCCGGGCTGGTCGATGCGCACGCCGAAGCGCAGCGCCGCGAGCTCGGCGAGGCGGGTATCGTCGTCGCGGTCCAGGCCGAGGGCGGCGGCGAGCAGGCCGACGACGCCGCTCTTGGTGGGGGCGTTCTCGGTGCTGCGGCGGGCGAAGCGGGCCGAGGCCCCCCACGACTGCAGGGGGCCGGCCAACTGCAGGGCGAGGACACTCATCCGCGCTGCTCCAGGCGGTCGGCGACGGCGGCGCCGACGGACTCCACCAGGCGGGCCAGGCTGGGCGCCTCGGTGCCCAGCGAGGAGAGCTTGGCGGTGGCGGGGCCGATGCGCAGCACCCAGGTCTGGCAGGTCTCGTCGCCGTAGGCGCGCTCGATCTCGGGGACGTAGTCGGCCAGGCGGGCGCAGGCCTGCTCCATGTGCCCGCTGGAGGCGTCCGCGGTCACCGGCTTCTCGAAGGCGGAGACGAAGCTGACGGGACGGGTGGCGCGGAGCTTGACGACGACCGCGTCGGGGAGGGTGTGGTTGCCGAAGGTGTTGATCTTCCCGGTGGGCAGGGAGGAGACGAACCCGTCGAGGAACGCCTCGACGGCCCGGCGGACCGGGGTGGCCGGGGACTCCTCCGGGTCGAGGCCCTTGCCGAGGTTCCGCTCCAGCAGGTCGACGTCGACCGCCGCGTAGCGGTAGAGGGTGGCGGAGTTGAAGTCGACGGTGCCGATCATGCCCGCGCCGGGCTCGGCGTCGGTGTTGCGGTCGTCGACGGCGGTGAAGTAGTCGGACTCCGTCTCGGTCCGGTGGACGCTGAGGGCGTGGGCGACCTGGGCGGCGGCGTCGACGTTGATGTCGGTGGAGTCGGCGACCATGCGGCCGAACAGGGCGATGTCCACGGAGTGCCGGCCGTCGGCGATCTTCTTCGCGCGGGCCTTGGCCTCCTTGTCCTTCAGGAACGCCTTGATGTCGGCGCTCCCCTCGACGGCGAGGGCGGCGAGGTGGTCGAGCTGCCGGGCGCTGAGGAACATCAGGTAGGAGGACTCGGGCGCGGGCGCGGGGTCGCCGCTCTTCCTGGCCGCCTCCACCTTGCGCTTGGGCGGCTCGATCTTCGAGCCGGTGGCCGTCTGGAGGACCTCGGCGGCGATGGCCAGCGCCTCCGCGGGCGCCTCCTCGAGCTCGGGCTTGAGGGCGGTGATGCGCTCGGCGAGGAGCTCGGCGACGCGCTTGGTGCGCACGCCGAGCTCGGCGGGGTCCAGGATCTCGTCGAAGTGGCGGCGGGTGGCGCGCTTCCAGGCCTGGCTGGAGACGCGGGCGCGGGTCACGCCGCCGTAGACGGCGGTCTTGGGGGCGCCGGTGTCGTCGCGGTTGATGTTGCTCGGCGGCACGTTCTGCAGGGCGTGCACGTCCAGGATGATGCGAGCGGTCACGAGGCGTCCTTCGGGTCGGTCGCGGCAGCGGTGGTGCCGGTCGTGTCGGTGGTGTCGGTCGGGGTGCCGCGGTGGGCGTGGAAGGAGCGGCCCCAGGAGCGCCTGATCCGGTCCGGACCGCCGGGCTGCTGCCACTGGTAGAGCTGGTCGGCGAGCAGCGCGTAGTCCAGGGCGAGGTCCTCGCGGCGCAGCAGCAGGACGATCTCGCGCAGCCGGGTGGCGAGGACGGTGAGGGTCGGGGCGGTACCGGCCCGCACGAAGCGCTTGAGCACCGGATCGTCGATCTCCGAAGCGGGCATCAGGCGCCGCACGGCGGCGCCGAGCTCGTCCCCAGGGGCGCGGTGCATGCCGGTGCCGCGGGACTGCTGGTGCAGGGCCCACAGCGCCATCGCGGTGTCGACGGCGTCCGCGGCGGCGTCGTGGCGCAGCGAGCGGTCCTCGTAGAGGGGGCCGAGGTCGACCAGGCCCCACAGGTCCGGGACGGATGAGGCGTCCTTGCCGGCGCCGCGGCGCAGCCGGGCCAGGGCGGCGACGGCCTCGGAGCGGTCGTCGAGGTAGCCGCGCTGCAGGCGGGCGATCTCCTTGCCGACGAGGGCGCCGACCGGGCCCGGGGCAGTGCGCGGCCGGGAGGGGCTCGCAGGGGCGGTGGCCGGAGGGGCGGTGGTCATGCGGAAACCTTCCGGGCGTCGAGGTCGGGCGCGTCCTGAGCGGCGGCCGGGTCGGGGGCGGGCGCCTGGCCGGGCACGGAAACCGGCGCGGTGTCGTGGGCCAGGGGGAGGGCCTTCCTCAGGCGGAAACGGAACCACAGGTCCGCCTGGGCGGTGTTCAGCCACGTCTCGCCCTTGGCGTGGGACACGACCCGGCCCTGCCAGGCGGCCTCCCCCGCGGCGGCGACCAGGTCCTCGGCCAGGCGCGCGACGACCGCGCGGGCGGTGCGCTGCCAGGTGGCACGCAGTTCCTGCGGGTCGTCGCCTTCGCCGATGGCGTCCAGCCACAGCCGGTAGGGGCCGTCGAGTGCGGCGAACCCGGCGTCGCGGGCGGCGGTCTTGCCGGACTCGGACTCGCTGCCCGCCGCACGGGCCAGGTCGAAGGCGAGGTCGCCGAGCGTCCGCACGGCCAGGTCGGCGTCGGTGACGGCGTCGACGGCCGTCTGGCCCAGAGCCCGGTCGGCGTCACCGAGCAGGACCACCGCCAGGGACACCGCGTCGCTGGTGATCTCGTCGATCACGGACTGCTGGGTGCCGTACACCGCCCCGAAGGTGCGCACGCGGATGTGCCGGCCCTTGGGCAGGATGCGCTCGGCCTGCAGGCGGGCCAGCCAGTCGACAATCCCCGGCCGCAGGGCGGAGGCGGGCTCGCCGCGCTTGGCGGCGTCCGGGTCGCGCGGGGTAATCAGGGCCGCCAGGCCCCGCCAGGCCGCGCGGGCCGGGTCGTGCTCACGCGGCATGTACACCAGCGGCCGGCCGAGCTTCTTCTCCTGCGCCTGGCTGCGGCGCCAGCCGGTCATCGGCTCGGTGGTCTGCATGTTCTGCACAGCCAGCGGGTCGCCGTAGGTGAGCACCACCCCGTGCACACCGTCGGCGTCCGCGTGCAGACGCAGGCGGCGGGACTGCCAGGTGTACAGGTCGCGCAGGCCCGTCGGCCGGGAGGCGAGGTCCTCGGCCGCGCCCGGCCCGGCGGGCGGACGCCGCCAGGCGGGACGGTCGCCGGCCTCGGCGGGCCGGTGGTCGGCGGCGACCAGGTTCAGCAGCAGCGTCTCGCGGAGGGTGGCCCCCTCGGCCAGGACGCCGCCGAGGTTCCCGGCCCAGGCGACACCCTGGGGGTAGGCCTTGCCGCCCTTGACGCGCGGGTCGCCGACCACGCCGGTCTTGATGCCGGAGGTGTCGTAGGCGTGGGCGTGGACCACCCAGCGGGCCGCCTCAGCGAACGGGATCCGCTCGGCGCCGGGGAGGCGGGTGGTGAAGAACGGGTCGCCGTTGGGCACGTCCGCGACGATCCGGTTGAGCGAGAAGACCTCGTCGCCCGCGGTGCGCAGGCCGGCCGTCTGGAAGAACGGCGCGTGCGGGTGCAGCAGGTCGAACCGGCCGCGGTGCTCATCCAGGTAGCCGTCCACGTCCGCGAACGGCTCCTCGGCCTCCCACAGGTCGGCCCACGCCCCGATGTCCTCGGGCCCGTCGAGGGCGTCGTGGAGGATCGCCAGCAGCAGGCGGGTCAGCGCGAAGTCCTGCGTGGGGATGTCTCCGGCCAGCCGCCGGACCCGCGCCGCCTGCGCGAAGACCTCCCGCAGGGACAGCACGTCCTCCCCGCCCTCCAGGAGCAGCACCGGCAGCCACGGCCGGCTCGTCAGGTCGAACGACAACGCGCCGTCCGGCCCGGCCTCCTGTTCATCCCTCACGTGACACCTCGAGTCCGTCGTCGAAGCTGTAGTGGAGCCGAAAGCCTGCCAGGCGGGTCTGACAACCGGCCTCGATCGGCAGGACGAGCTCCCCGGCCAGCCAGAAACTGTCCTTCGCCTGCCAGGCCGGGACGCAGAACCGCTCGAGTTCGGCGATCACCTGGTCGATGACGTACGGGCGCGCCATCTGCACGGGCAGGCGCAGACTGCAGGCCGCCGCGGCCTGCGCCGCCCGCGGCGCGGGCACCGCGTCCTGGGGCAGCGGGAGTCCGCCACGACCGCCACCGGCCCAGGAGACGGTCGCCAACGAGCCGTCGGCCAGCCGCTCGACGACCAGCACCTCCAGGCTCTCGGGGCTGTCCCGGACCTGGGCCCGGCCCGCACGGGTGTCGTCCGCGTCGCCCGCCCCGCCGGCCAGCCAGTCCAGGAGCGGACGCCCGGCCCTGGCCGCCGCCGCGATCCGGAAGGTGTCCGCGGCCTTCGCCTTCTCCGCCCGGACCTGCTCGTGCTCCCGGCGCGCCTCCGCCATCGCCTCGGCCCAGGCGGCCGGCCCGACCGGGTCCGGGCCGTAGGCCTGCTGCACCAGCGGGCTAATCTCCTGCGGCAGCCGCACCGGCGCTCCCCCCTGCTCGAGGTGGGGTGCGAGGACCGCCAGCGAGCGCAGCAGCGCATGGCGTCCGTAGACCGCCAGCGAACCGCGGACCGGCTCCGGCGGCACCGCTGACCGGTCCACGCCGGTCACCCAGCAGCGCGGGGTACGCAGCCGCTCGGGCCGTCCCTCGCGCGGGTGGCGGTGCAGGCGGCCGATGCGCTGCAGCAGCAGGTCGACCGGCGCCAGGTCGGTGACCAGCAGGTCGAAGTCGACGTCCAGGGACTGCTCGGCCACCTGGCTGGCCACCACGATGTGCCGGCCGGGCCGCTCGCCGGCCGCGGCGGACGGCGGCCCGAAGCGCTCCAGCAGGAGCCGGTCCTTCGCGGCCCGGTCCACGTCGATGAAGCGGGCGTGGGCCACCGTCACCGCGTCCGCCCCGAAGCGTCCGCGCAGGGCCTTGGCCGTCTCCAGCACCCGGTTGACCGTGTTGCGCACGACGAGGACGCAGCCGCCGTCGTCCAGCTCCCCCTCCAGCCGGTCGGCGAGCACCTGGAGGTCGTCCTCCACCGCCTCGACCTGCACCGCACTGCCGCGTCCGGAGGCGGCAGGCTCCTCCAGCAGCGGCGGCCGGCCCGGGCAGACGGCGGTGAGCAGCGGGTACCCGCCGGCCTCCCCGACCGCCGCGAACTGCTCCGACCCGGCGGACACGCCCGCGTACGCCTCCGCCAGCCCGCGCCGCCGGTCGGCCGGAAGCGTCGCGGACAGCACCACCACCGGCACCCGGTAGGCCCCCAGCCAGGCCAGTACGCGGTCGAGGTAGGAGTTCATGTAGGTGTCGTAGGCGTGCGCCTCGTCGATGACGACGACCTTGCCCGCCAGGGCCAGGTGCCGAAGCGCGAGGTGGCGGCTCTTCAGCCCCGCGAACAGCAGCTGGTCGACCGTGCCCGCGACGAAGGACGAGAGCATGCCCTTCTTGCGTCCGCTCAGCCACTGGTGCGCCACCAGCTCCGCCGGCGCAGCCCGCTCCGCCGCACCCGGCTCGGGCAGCCCCTCGTCGCCGTCCATCCCGACGGCCGCGACCCGCCGTGACGCGGCCTTCAGCTCGGCGTAGTCCTCGTTCAGGGCCGCCTTCGAGTGCGCCAGCAGGACCGACAGGCGCTCGCCCCCGCGGGCCGGCAGGCGGTCCAGCCACGCGAGCAGCCGCGGGAACATCGCATTGCTGGTGGCCATCGTCGGGAGCGCGAAGAACACCCCGCCGGCGCCGGCCCGTGCGGCGAGCACCTCCGCCGCGGCCAGTGCGGCCTCGGTCTTGCCCTCCCCCATGGGCGCCTCGACAATCAGCAGGCCGGGCTCGGGCATCTCACGCGCGACGCGCACCGCCGCCTCCTGCACCGGCCGCACCGCCGCTCCGGGCGGCAGGTCGAACCGGGAGGCGAACAGCTCGGCGGGCGTGCCCTGCGGCTCCTGCGGCCGCCACGGCTCGGGCAGCTCCAACGCCTTCCAGGCGGCGGCCGTCCGCTCGGCCCGGGAGCGGCCCTCGTCCTGCAGGGAGTACGGGAACAGGTCGGGGTTGCTCGCGATCCAGTCCGCGACGATCACCAGGGCCGACAGCAGCACCTGCACCGGCTGCGGCAGCTTCACCCGCTGCCACTCCCCGAGACGCTCGCGCACCCCGAACTCGTCCGCGCAGGCCTCCAGCAGCTCCTCCTGCACCTTGCGCCACAGCCCCTGGCTCGGCCCCGGGGTCCGCAGCAGCGCGGGATGGGCGTCGAGGTCGACGACCTGCGCCGACTCCGGCGGCACCCCGTGGTGGCCGCCGACCACCACGGCGAACTGCGCCGTGGCCCGGCCCGGCCATCCGCAGCGCTCCTCCAGCCACTCCTGCAGCAGCGTCTGACCGGCCAGCCCGTGCGGGGCCATCCGCCGGTCCGTGCCCATCTCCCGCTGGTACGGCATCGCCAGGCCCACCTCGCGCATCCGGTCCGCGAGCGCATCCACCTGGCACGCGAACGCCGGCGTGGCCTTTCCGATGTCGTGCACCCCCGCCAGCCACACCGCCAGCAGCCGCGCGTCCGCCTCACCCCCCGGCAGCGGCTCCGCCACCACCCTCCGCACTGCTGCGGGCAGCCACCGGTCCCACAGCAGGCCGGCCACCGCCGCACTGTCCGCCATGTGCTGCCACAGCGGCATCCAGTCGTCGGATGCGCGGTCGTGCTTCGCCCACACCCTGCGTACCGGCCCGGCCAACCGCCCGCCCAGACCAGAATCTTCGGTCGTCACTGCAGTCCCCCTCCCGCGGCCAGGCGCACCTCGAGCAGCAACCCGAAGGGCACCACCCCCACAGACGGCACACGGTACGAACAAAACCCTCGCCGCGTCCGCGGAACCGAACCACCGGACGGGACCAACCCCCGTGGGCACGCAAACCAGGCGGCCAGGCCGACGCGCTACCCGTGGGTGCGGAAGCCGTCCGCGCAGGCACGGAGAGCAGGACGGCCGCGGCCACGTCCCGGCCCCGGTCCGAGCGCGAGATCATCCCCGCAGACGCGGGGAGCAAAGTGATCATCCAGATGACGGTGTGGTCATGCCGGGATCATCCCCGCAGACGCGGGGAAGGCTCGACTCCACCCTCGAGTCGCTGTTCAGCAGCGTGCATGGCAGCCCCAGATGCCCGACCTGAGAATCCATCCACCCCTGTGCCGCTCCATCGCGCTACGCAACCGAGTCGAAGACGGCGGACAGGCCTACCAGGCTAGCGGCGATCGACCCTCACACCCTTCGCCCTCAGCTTCGCAAGCGATTGAGGGCCGGAGTGATCCTGTTCTCAGCCCACAGGGAGAGCGTCGATACCACCTTCAAGAGGATGATCGCGATGACCAGGTAGGTGGCCTGCTGAAGCTCGGTGCTGAGGACGTCCCCGTGGATCACGCACCCGATGAGCAGCGAAATCGTGATCATGTCCACCTTGCGGCGGCCCAAGCCCTGTGCAAGGGTGCGAGACGTGATGTGGCCGCTCGCTGCGCGGGCGGTGTTGCGAGCCCTGGAGCTCATTTTTCCTCCTAGGTTCCCTCGGGGCGCCCGTTCATCTTTGGCCAGAGGGGTGGGCGCCCCTACATAGTTCGATCTTCAGCCTCGCGGTCCTGCCAGTTTCGGAAACGGCATCACCACACCGTCTAGGCTTCTGGGTACGGCCAACAAGGTAGCACCTGTTGTGGCGCTCCGTCAGTTGTAAGGACGGATAAGGACGTTGCATCGGTGTAAGGCGAGCTCAGACGCCAGGCCGGGTGACGAAGCCGCTGAAGGGAGACAAAGCAGCCCCGGCACCAGCCCCGCGGACGCGGGGAACAGCCGGCGCGGTGGGCGCGACCGCGGACCCAATCGGGACCATTCCGGCGGGCGCAGGGAGCAGCGTCCGAGGTCGGTGAGCCCTGCGAACGAAAGCGGATCATCCCCGCGGGCGCGGGGAGCAGCGGGGGGCCGGCCGTCTCAGGTAGCGCTCTCCGGGACCATCCCCGCGGGTGCGGGGAGCAGTACCCGGTGAGGCTGCCGAAGATGTTGGCGCCGGGACCATCCCCGCGGGTGCGGGGAGCAGATCCGGACCCGGGAGCCGTCGACCCGGCACATGGGACCATCCCCGGGGGTGCGGGGAGCAGAGACGGGCCTCCAGGAACGCCATCAGGTCGTCGGGACCATCCCCGCGGGTGCGGGGAGCAGAGACGGGCCTCCAGGAACGCCATCAGGTCGTCGGGACCATCCCCGCGGGTGCGGGGAGCAGTACCGCGCGATGATCCGCGCGTCGTCGGGGTCGGGACCATCCCGGCGGGTGCGGGGAGCAGCCGCCGGATTCGCCCCCGCCAGTCACGCGAGGAGGACCATCCCCGCGGGTGCGGGGAGCAGTCGGTCACCTTCACCGTGACCGCCGTGGGCAAGGGACCATCCCCGCGGGTGCGGGGAGCAGCGGCGCCTGGACCTCCTGCCCCTGTCCCCGGCGGGACCATCCCCGCGGGTGCGGGGAGCAGTGCTGGCGGTTGGGCTGGGGTGGCAGGGGCTGGGGACCATCCCCGCGGGTGCGGGGAGCAGGCATTCGCTAGCCACGTCCTCGCCCCCTCCAGGGGACCATCCCCGCGGGTGCGGGGAGCAGGGCCTGCCGCCCCTGCCGCCCGTGAGCGCGAAGGGACCATCCCCGCGGGTGCGGGGAGCAGATCAAGGCCGAGGCGGAGCGCAAGCGCGCCGAGGGACCATCCCCGCGGGTGCGGGGAGCAGAGGTTGTCACTGCCACACCGGCCACCGCACACGGGGACCATCCCCGCGGGTGCGGGGAGCAGACTGAGACCACCTAGACCCCCGAGGACTGCGCGGGACCATCCCCGCGGGTGCGGGGAGCAGGTGATGGTGTGGGGTGGCGAAGGGGTGGCGATGGGACCATCCCCGCGGGTGCGGGGAGCAGCCGGAGATGCCGGTGCCCAGGTGCACGAAGCCGGGACCATCCCCGCGGGTGCGGGGAGCAGGTCATACCGCTGCACCGCCGCTTCGACGCCCCGGGACCATCCCCGCGGGTGCGGGGAGCAGTCCAGCGAGGCCTTCGCCTCGGCGGTCTTCTGGGGACCATCCCCGCGGGTGCGGGGAGCAGCTCTCCGGGTTGATGCGCAGCACCTGCCGGATGGGACCATCCCCGCGGGTGCGGGGAGCAGCGTACGAGATCCGAGCCCGGCTGCTGCGCCTAGGGACCATCCCCGCGGGTGCGGGGAGCAGGAAGTCACGGCCGCAGACCTGGCCGACCCGGTGGGACCATCCCCGCGGGTGCGGGGAGCAGGGAGTCCACACCATGAGCGACACCGCCCCGCCGGGACCATCCCCGCGGGTGCGGGGAGCAGGGCTGCGGCGCACCCCGGGCACAGCTCCCAGCTGGACCATCCCCGCGGGTGCGGGGAGCAGGGAGGGGCCCCTACGCGCCCACGCGCGCGAGGGGGACCATCCCCGCGGGTGCGGGGAGCAGGCCATGCGCGAGGCCACCGCCGAGTCCGAGCGGGGACCATCCCCGCGGGTGCGGGGAGCAGCTGCGATGGGGCTGGACGGGCGGGGCACTCCAGGGACCATCCCCGCGGGTGCGGGGAGCAGATGATCATCTGGTCGCCGATCTGCGTGATGAGGGGACCATCCCCGCGGGTGCGGGGAGCAGCACCCGATCCGTGGGCGCGTATGGGTGACCTCGGGACCATCCCCGCGGGTGCGGGGAGCAGGAGCCGGGGAGGTTGACCGCGCCGGTGGCGGTGGGACCATCCCCGCAGGTGCGGGGAGCAGCGGGTTGCGGAACGCCACGTCAGCCCCTCCGCAGGACCATCCCCGCGGGTGCGGGGAGCAGGACGAGGGCGTAGGGCATGGCGGCGTCGAGGAGGGACCATCCCCGCGGGTGCGGGGAGCAGGGCGGCGTCGGTCGATACCTGCATGACGCCATGGGACCATCCCCGCGGGTGCGGGGAGCAGACGATCCGCATGAGGGTGCCGAGGGAGGGCTCGGGACCATCCCCGCGGGTGCGGGGAGCAGCGTCCGTGGCTGTCTACGGCCTCCCGCACGTCGGGACCATCCCCGCGGGTGCGGGGAGCAGGAATACCGCGAAACCTCCGACGCGCTGGCCGGTGGACCATCCCCGCGGGTGCGGGGAGCAGTCCAGGACGACGGCCTCCGACTGCCGGACGCGGGGACCATCCCCGCGGGTGCGGGGAGCAGACGAAGCTCGCCACCGGCAAGGGCTTCGGCTGGGGACCATCCCCGCGGGTGCGGGGAGCAGACGAAGCTCGCCACCGGCAAGGGCTTCGGCTGGGGACCATCCCCGCGGGTGCGGGGAGCAGATCCGAGAGGCGGGGCCTTCGGCGCATCTGGAGGGACCATCCCCGCGGGTGCGGGGAGCAGGCCTGCCGGGCGACGTTGGACGGCGCCTGGAGGGGACCATCCCCGCGGGTGCGGGGAGCAGTCATCCCACGGGGTGGGCATCATGCGGATCGTGGGACCATCCCCGCGGGTGCGGGGAGCAGTTCATCGGCGAGGGCCGGGGCCGGCAGCTGCGGGGACCATCCCCGCGGGTGCGGGGAGCAGGCCGGGGGATCCGCGGCGGAGGCTTGACCCCGGGGACCATCCCCGCGGGTGCGGGGAGCAGACCGGTCAGCCTGCCTCTCCCGGCTCCGCCCCGGGACCATCCCCGCGGGTGCGGGGAGCAGTCCCTGGTGGTTCTGTGGGTGGTTCCTTGATGGGGACCATCCCCGCGGGTGCGGGGAGCAGAATCTGCTGCGCGATCGGCTGGAGCCTCACGAGGGACCATCCCCGCGGGTGCGGGGAGCAGCAGGTGGAGGGGAGCATGAGGGCGGAGAAGAAGGGACCATCCCCGCGGGTGCGGGGAGCAGTTCATGACTGGGGCTCCTTGCTGGGGGTGTGGGGGACCATCCCCGCGGGTGCGGGGAGCAGGCGGGCTGCCCCTCCTCCTCAGGCTCCGCCTCGGGACCATCCCCGCGGGTGCGGGGAGCAGGCAGTATTGAACCCAGAACGTTCAAGGTGAACGGGACCATCCCCGCGGGTGCGGGGAGCAGACTCGACGACCTGCGGCTTTCCGCGGCTGACGAGCCGAAATTCCACACTTTCGCTGACTCGGACATTTCAGACACGATAGGTGCGGCTCGGCCCGGGCCCGGGCCCGTCCACCAGAGCACAGGCTCCGGCGCACGGGCCCGGACGGGACGTCAGCTGGCGCGCATCCGCTCCAGCATCACGTCGATGACGGCCACCAGCTCCCGCGGGGGCAGGGCGCGCATCAGGACGTCCGCGTTGTGCTCCGCCGGGGCGCCGGGGAGGAGCGGGGCCATGACCGGTCCGGCGGCGTCCCGGGACGGGGCGGCCGTGGAGGTGTTTACGCCGTAAACACCCTGGGCGGGTTCGGGCCGGGGGGCCGGCACCTCCCCCTCCGCCGCGCCGCCGGTCTCCCCGGGGGTGTTTACGGCGTAAACAGCCTCGGGCTCCGAGGGCTCCACGGGAGGGGTGTCCGTCGAGGCGCGCGGGCGCTTCGGCGGGACCTGGGCCCGGGACTCGAGCTCCTGCCGCACGGCGTCGGCCTGCGCCTCCGGCGCGAGGCGGCCGACCTTGCGGGCGACCTCCACCGGGATCGCCTTCTCCTCCACAGCCTGCTGGAGCTCGGGCGTGAGCTCCAGCAGGGTGAGCCGCTGGGAGACGAAGCCGTTGGACTTGCCCAGCCGCTTGGCGACCTGCCGCTGCGACCCGTGGACCTCCACCAGCCGCTGCAGGGCCCGTGCCTCGTCCAGCGGGTCCAGCGCCTCATGCTGCACAGCGGCGACGAGGGCGTTCTCCAGGATGCTGTCGGAGTCCGCGGCGAGGTCGTCGTCGACGTGCACCGGGACGTCGGCGAGGCCGGCCTGCCGGGCGCCCATGTAGCGGCGGTTGCCGTCCAGGACGACATACGCCGCGTCGCCGATGGCGGCCCCGTCCCCGGGATGCGCGGCGAGGAACGCCTTGCGCGTCACCACGGTGAGCGGCTGGATGACACCGCGCTCGCGGAGGCTGTCCGCCATCTCCTCCACGGCCCTGACGGTCAGCCGGGGGTTGTGGGGGTTGTTCGCGAGCCGGTCCAGCGGCAGCCGGACGGTGCCGCCCACGGGCGCGGGCGCGGCCGGCCGCGGCACCGCGGGGGCGTCGGGCTTGGCGCCGACCTGGCCGACCAGGGACGCCAGGCTGGTGCGCTTGCTGCTCATCGCTTGCCCCCCGAGAGGACGACCTCGAGGGCGAGCTTGTAGAAGTCCTCGCGGGCCTGCAGGTGGACCCGGTTCGCGGGGTACTGGGTGACGACCTGGCCCTCGGCCGCGGCCCGCTCGTGGACCTTGTAGTGGCGGATCACGCTCGAGGCGAGGGGCCAGCCGTTGGCCTTGACAAAGTCCTTGGTCTGCTCCAGATCGATGGTGCCGTCGCGGGGGTCCCAGTCGTTGATGACGACCGTGTAGGGCAGGCCGCGCGGGGCGATGACCTTCTCGATGGTGTTCTGGGTCGGCCCGAACCCGAGAGGGGCGGGCATCAGCGGCACGATCACGTCGTCCGCGCTGTCGAGAGCGGCGCGCAGCGCGTCGGCGGCGTGGCCGGAGCCGAGCGGGTCGGCGTCGCGGCCGGTCTGGGCGGCGTTGCTCTTGGAGAGCTCGAGCCAGCCGGGGGTGTCGACGAAGATGTGCTCGACGGTGTCGACCTGCTTGAGCTGGGCGAGGCCGTCGATCTCGTCGGAGGCGTCGACGAAGAGGAAGGGCAGGTCCTCGCCGACCCGCTCCGCCCACCAGGTGGTGGAGCCCTGGGGGTCGATGGAGACGGCGCAGACCGGGGGGGTGTCACCGGTGGTCCGGCCCTTCAGGGCCTCGGCGGTGACGGCGGCAAGGTTGACCGTGAGGGTGGACTTGCCGACGCCGCCCTTCTGGTTGAGCAGAAGATGCACGTGTGCCATGGAGCTATCCGTTCGCTTCCCGATGGTGCTGGTACTTCGGACGCTGCACAGCATTCCAGAAGATCGCGTGGAAGACGGAGTGGCTTGCATCGGTCGGCGTGGCAGGTGTTTACGCCGTAAACACCCACCGCCCCGGGAAGCCTTGCCGTGGGCGGGAGTTGGCGTGCGAGGACGCCGGCGGGGCGGAGCGTGTCCCGGCGTCCCACGGGCGCGCCGCACGATGCCTGGGAAGGTCGCTCCCTGGGTGGCGCCGGGTCAGTTCTGCGAGGAGGGGTCTTGTCGGGACCGGTGGTGGGGCTGCGGTTCCTGGAGGCGCGCGCCTTCGAGGACGTCCTGGCCGATGTGCGACCGTGGCTGGACGCCTTCTGCACGGCGGTCGCGGCCGAGGCGGACGGCCTGTCCTTCCGCGTGCGGGACGGGACGGCCCTCGGCCCGCGCACCCCGGACCCCGCCGGCGCCGGTCCGTTCTTCCTGGAGGACGACGGCTGCGCGGCCGCGGAGGACGAGGACTGGTCGGCCCTCTCTCCTCTGCCCGGGCCTTGCGTGTCCGCGTCGGGGCTGGTCCTCGGCGCCTTCTGCTCGGGTCCGGTGAACCATGCGTTCCTCGGTCGCCTGGCCTTCGCCCTCGCCCGCCGTCTCGGGGCCCTGGTCGACTTCGACGGTGTCCTGGGCTGCACCGCCCCGGGCCAGGGGGCGGCGGACGGGACGGGCCTGGCCGAGGCGAGGGCACTGGTGTCGCCCCTCCCGGGCAGGACCGCGGAGGTCTCGTACGGCATGGGAGCCGGTGGGCGCCGGTTCCGGCACATCGGTGATGCGGACTTCCTGGCGGCTTGGCTGGACCACCCCGCCTTCCGCCTGGTCACGTAGCGCAGGCCCTCAAGCCGGCGGGAACGGCGACACGACGACGGACGGATCAGCCGGCGGTACGGGCCTGCCGACGCCGGCCGTACCGATCGGCGCGGCCGGCGCCAGGGTGTTTACGGCGTAAACACCCTGGCCGAGCCGCCGTCCCGGCCGGCAGCCGGGCGCTGGACGATTCGGGTGGCCTCGGACGGCAGCGTGCCGGGGCGCCGGATCTACCGCTGGACGAGGCCGAGGAGATCCTGGCTCCCTGCACCACGGGGACGTCCCGGGGCCGGTGGGTCCCGGACGCCTCGGGCGTGACGCACCATCCGCTCCGGCGAGAGCGACCGGCCCTGCCGGCAGTCCCTGCCTGCACCGGGCTGGACTCGGCGCTGACCCGGGGACCGCGAGGCCCGCTTGCCGCCAGGACCGAAGGGCCGGTCCCGAGCCCGCATGTCGGGGCGGGGACCGGCCCCGGGCCGGCGGTGTCTCACGGGGTGCGGAAGCCGGCTCCGTAGGCGTCGCCGGTCTTGCGGACCGCGGTGGGGGCGGCGGGGGCCGGCCAGACCTGGATGAGGTGCTCCTCCACGGGTTCGCCGTCGACGACGAGCTCCTCCTGGCCCCGGTCGCGGCCGCGGGCGTGGACCCGCAGCCGCAGCGGTCCGGCTCCGGTGGGCAGGTCGGGCAGCAGGTGGGACTCGTCGTCCTCGACACCGGTGGACACACCCGGCACGCCGCCCGGCACATCCAGGCTGACCTCCACGACCTCATCCCAGGCGTCGAGGTCGGGCGGGCCCGGGTCGCGGTCGGCGACGTCGAGGGTGAGTCGGACCAGGCCGGTCCCGGTGCCGGTCATCACCACCGCGAACTCGCCTGGCTCCCTGGGCACGCCAGGCAGGGCCAGGGGTGCGACGAGCCCGTTGAAGCCGGTGTACCCCCAGTCACCGACGTCGAAGGTGTCGCCGTGGATCCAGTACTGGTTGTCGGAGACGGACACGAGCGCCGTCACGGGTGCCACCGCTGCTCCCTCGATCGTCAGACCACGACCCAGAAGGCGTCACCGTCCAGGACGCGGTTGGCCATGAAGAAGGCGTTGATGCGGCCGCCCTGCTGGTTCTGCTCGGTGTTGGGGACCCAGGCCCAGCCCCAGTCGGGCCTGGTGGTCCTGGACGCGCCCTCCCTGGTCTTGGCGAAAGGGTACTCGTCGCAGGACTTGCCCGTCGGGCGGGGACGGTTGCCGGGGCAGGCCGTGGTGCGGTTGGCCCGCTCCAGGGCGCTGCTCGTGGTGCGGTGCAGCGGGTGGCCGCCGCTGGCGGCGTAGCGGCCGTAGTGGTGGGGTCCGGCGTTCTGGATGCGGCGGATGTTGGCCGCGATGCCCGGAAGGGGCTTCATCGTCAGCAGGAAGGGCGTGTAGGAGGGAAGGACGCAGCCGGCACCCTGCCTGCCGAAGGCCCTGCTGGCGTCGCAGCGGTGGGCGAGGGAGTTCCAGCTGCCGCCGCCACGGGTGTAGCCCGGCTTGGTCAGGGTCAGCTGGTAGAGGTTGGCGGCGGTGTGCTGGGTCGTGGTGCTGTCGGTGTAGGTGACGTTGCCCTGGATGGTGCTGCGGGCGCCGAGGATCCGTCCCTGGGGGAAGTGGTTGGCCGCCCTGCAGGTGCCCCCGCACGAGACGGCGAGGGTGGCGGTGATGCCGCCGGTGTTCCCCACCGCGGCGAGGCCCTTGAGGGTGACGGTCTCGGTGAAGGTGCGGCTCTTGACGTTGAGCTGCATCGCCTGGACCACCCGGAACCGCAGCGTGCCCTCGGTGCGGCCGTTGCGCACCACGTTCACGGTGCGGTCGAAGACCATGCACACCTGGGTGCGGTTGAACTTGTTCACGCCCGGCCGGCACGGCAGGGCGGACGCCTGCGCGACGGCAGCGGCGGCGGTCCCGCTGGTGGGGGTCAGCGCCGGGACGCCCGCCCCGGTGACGGTCAGCGCTCCCCCGCCCGCTCCGGCACCGGCGGCCTGGGCGGGCAGCGCCGGTGACAGCAGCAGTGCGAGTGCGGAGCCGGTCGCGGCTATGGTCGTGACGATCCTGCGGTGGATGCCCATGGTCCCCGTTTCCCTGGGCGCTGCCGGAGGCCGGCGTGCGGCTGTCCGCGACGGTGCGAGCGTTCCCCCGTCCCGGTCCGCCGCGAGCGGCGGTCTCCGGGCAACGCTGTGTGCCGGACCCGCAGGTCCGGTGCCGCCGTTCCCCTGACGGCCAGTCGACCATAGAACGCACGCGCGATACGGTCATCCGCCTTCCCGCCCGGTGAGGCATAGCTCTCATCCGTCGCGAAACGGTTGCGATCACAGGTCTGCCGTGTGCTGTCGGCTGCCGGAGGTCTCCGGAGCGTCCTCGGTTCCCGCCCCCGTTGGGTTGGGCAGAGCGGCCCTCGTAGGTGGTGGGTCCCCAGCACTGCGACGTCCCTGGGGGCGGTGTCGAAGCGGCCGGGCAGTCCTCGGTGAGGAGCAGAGGTGTTTACGTCGTAAACACCCCCGGCGCGGAGCAGGCCGGCTGCAGACGCCCGGTCGGTCTCCGTCGGCACTCTGCCAAGGGGGGAAGCCTTCCGGAGCGCAGGAGCATGGCACCGGACGGGGTGTGGGGGGTGTTTACGTCGTAAACACCCCCCCGCGGTCCACCCCACCGCCGAGGCGCCCCGCCCGGTCCGCCGTCATGCGCGGATGCGGAGCCAGGTGTGGCCGGCGCGCAGCCACAGGACGCCGTCGCGTCCCTGGCCGCAGTGCAGGACGACGCGGCCCGGGGTGCGGAGCCTGCGGCGGTCCGTGACGGTCCAGTCCGTGCCCTCCAGCTCGGCCCGGACCACCTCCACCGACCGGCGGTTGTGGTCGCGGACCGTGAGCACCGCGCGGTTGCCCCGGACGGCGAGGCCGTCGGGGTTGCGGACGGGGGAGAGCAGGTTGGCCGTCTCGCCGGTGGACGGGGTGATCCTGGTCAGAACCGTCCCGGGGCTGCCTCCCGGGTACCAGGCCAGCCAGACGTCCTCCCCCTCGGTGGCCGCCGTCCAGCCGCCGAGGGGCAGGGCGGGCAGCCTGCCCTCGGGGCTCCAGACGGCGCGGCCGGCGCTGTCCCACCCGGCCATGCCCTTCCAGCTCACCGGATTGTCGCCGTAGATGCCCTCGTCCCCGTACACGGTCCAGATGCGGCCGCCGGGGTCGGTCGTCAGAGCGGTGATGTCGTCCCCGATGCAGAAGGTGTCGAGCAGCTTCCCGGAGGGGTCGAGCACCGTGGCGTTCCGCTGCCAGGAGCCGGTCGTCGCCTCCTTGAAGGAACGGCTGACGACGAGGAGCAGGCGGCGGTCCGGGAGCAGGGCGAGGTGGGTGGGGGCATTCTGCAGGGCGGGAAGCGCGACGCGACGCTCCCCCTGGTCGGTGACCGTGACGAGGAGGGCGTCGAACGGCGGCCTGGGGCGGGACCCCACCCACCCCTTGGTGCCGGAGCGCCGCAGCCGGCGCCGATGGACGAGCATCACCGCGAGTTCGCCGTCGGGGCCTGCGGTCCACCACAGGGCCCTGCGGCCTGCCAGGAGGTCCGCCTTCGGCAGGCTCCATGCCCGGTCCGTCCGGATCCCGTCCCCCACTGCACCCTCCCGGTCGGCCCCCGCACGTCGGGGTCGAACGCTACTGGTGGCTCGGAGCCCGGTGCTCCCGGCCCGTCCTCCGGGCTGCCTCACCACCGGTCCTCCTCCTGCGGGGGCCGCCCCGGTGACCGGCGCACCACGGTGCCCTGCGGCCGGGGACGACCCGGGTGCAGAAGGTCCTGTCGGCGGGTGCAGAAGCACAGTGCCCCGCGCCGTGGCGGCGCGGGGCACGACGGGTGCAGCGGCGGGGTGCTCCTCGGTCGCGTTTGTTCTGCGCTCGCAGAACAAACGGATTCATCCCATGGTCTCCGGCGCACAGGTCACGCGGTGTTCGGCAGGCTCGCGATCTGCGTGGCGTAGCGCAGGCGGCGCTGCGCGCTGAACGAGTCGGGGTCCACGGCCTGGATCACGGGGCAGGCCATCACCGGCGAGGAGACGGCACCGCCGGTGAGCAGCGGGTGGAGCTGGTAGACGCCGCGGCCGCCCTTGACCCCCCAGGCGAGCCCGGTCTGCGCGAGTTCCCGGAAGCCGCGGTTCACGGCCGGGAACGCGGCGCCCAGGGCCGCGGCCATCTCCCGCTGGGTGATGCCTGCCGTCCCGTCCTCGGGCGCGTAGCGGGAGAGCAGGACGTCGAGCACGCGCCGGCCGGTGGCGGTGAGGTCCACCAGGGCGAGCAGCTCGCACACCTCCCGCGGGACGTTCACCGGTTCGTCGGTGGGGATCGGCGGCACGTACGGGGCGCCGCCGGCCGGCCGGGCCGCTCCCACGGCCAGGTCGTAACGCCGGCGGCGCTGCTCCTTGAAGGCGTCCGGGTCGATGGCACGGATCCCCTCGGCGCCGGCCTCGGGCCGGTCGGCGGCCGCCCCCGTGAGCAGAGGGTGGAGCAGGTAGCGTCCGCGTTCGCCCTCGACCTGGCGGACGACGCCGGTGAGGGTGAGCTCGCGCAGTCCCCGGTTCACCGCGGGCAGCGTGGCGCCCAGCGCGGAGGTCAGCTCCCGCTTGCTGATCACCACGGTTCCGTCGGCGGGGGAGTGCCGGGAGAGCAGGATGTCGAGTACACGCCGACCGGAGGTGGTGAAGTCGACCAGCGCCAGCAGCTCGCACGCCTCGCGGGGCAGCGTCACCGGCCGGTCGGACGGGATGGGTGGAACGGAGTCGGTAGTCATCGCTCGCTCTCCAGGGGCGGGTGATGGGTGTACTGGTAGCCTAAGGGCTGAACCCAAGAGGTTCGGGCCGGCCGTCGGACAACGGCCGGCCCGAACCTTTTCAGGCCTGCGCCGCCCGCTTGGTCCTCCGCGGGGCCGGAGCCTTCCGCGGCGGGGTCAGCGGCACGACGTTCGGGGCGGTGAGCGGCTTCTTCGCCGCCTTGCGCGCCTCGCGCCACTCACCCGCGTGCCCCGGTCCGGGCAGCAGGAAGCTGTCCCCTGCGGCGGCCCGCCATTCGTTCTGCCACTCCTCGTGCTCGCCGGAGCTGCCGGCGACCGTGAGGAACGGGTTGGTCTGGTAGAGGCCGCGCTTCACGGGGCGGATCCACGGCAGCGAGGAGAAGTACTGCATCGCCTCGTTGACGCTCGCCAGGCTGAGGCCGCAGCGCTTCTGCAGATCGCGCTGGGTGGTCTTCACGAAGCCGCGGACGCTCGTGCTCCGGCTGCCGAGGCGCTGCAAGGAGATCACCTTGCACCAGACCATGAACCACTCCTTCGGCATCGACTTCGCGCTGCCGAGGACCTCGAACATCACCCGTGCGTCGATCACGTAGCCCTCGACGTGCTCACCGAGGGTGTCGGGGCCGGAGGCCATCTCCCGACCGAGCGTGTTCTCGATGCGCACGACCATGTTGCCGTCGCGGTCCAGTGAGGTCACGACCCTCTGGTCCCGGCCCGGCTGCGGCGGTGGTGCTGCCATTCGGACATCTCCCCTGATCTTGAACCCAATGCTCGGGACGCTATCACAGGGTTAATCAAGTTGTTCTGTATGAGCAGAACGATGGAATGAGTGTCGGAGCGCTGCCGTCCCGGGTACGGATGGCCTCGGCGACCTCCCGCCCGGCCCCCGTTTGTTTCTAGTACGCAGAACAAACGACCCCCCGTTTGTTCTGTCAACCGCAGAACAAACGACTTCGCGTTACCGCAGGTCAGCGCCGTTTTCGCAGGATCGCCCTCTCATAGGATGAGGACGCGCGCGCATGCGTGCGCGCGCGATACCACAAAGAACGACTCTTCGGGGTAACGACACCGTGTCTCCTCGGCTCCCGACTCTGGCCCCCGGATGGGCTTCTGGACGCGCTGCAGCTGTGCGGCCGGCAGGGCGGAACGCCGGTGGCTGATCGCGCTTCGCGTGCTCCGACGTGCGGCGTTTCCGTGCTGGCGCGGCCCGGACGGCGGACCGTAGGCAGCACCAGCGGTGCTGGGTCCCGGCAGCGGCGAAGGCCGTGACGGAAACATCAAGGGGCGTGGCGGGCCTCCGTGCGTGGCCGGGGGACCCTGCCGTTTGTTCTGCATGCCCTGAACGTCCGAGGGGCTGACCCTGCCCTGGTTGCTGGCCCATCGTTCTGCCTGGTCGTACCGTCCTGCCACAGCCCGGTGACCGTGCTCGGAGGCTCCCGCTGCACTCATGGACCGCTCCCGGATCCACTCCTGGTGCTCAGCCGCGGTTCAGGGGGCAACTGACCAGGGAGGGCCGCCCGCGGCCCGACCGGTGCGTGGACGGCGCGAAGCGTCGGCCACGCAGGTCAGGCGGCAGGGCGGGTCCAGCGCCGCCTGGGCGCTGGCCACGGGTGCGGGGGCGGAGCACGCCGCGCCCAGCTCTCAACGGTCGGTGGTCCGCAACGCTGACACCGTTGAAACCCCTTCCCGGGCAGGAGCATTCGGCAGGCCGCACTGGCCACGTACGCACCGGGGGGAGAGCGAGGGGGAGCGCTGGAAACGGGAACACCTCGGACCTGAGGGCCCACCAGCAGCGCAACGCTGGGCTGCAGCGGTGGTGTACGCCTCCAAGCCCGGCAGGAACGTTGGTGTGCTCCCGGAGACCCGGGACCCGCCCACCCTCAGGATCCCGACCCGAGGAGGGGGAACGCACCTCGCGGAGTGGCGTCCCGGCAGCCTCCTCGGCATGGACACCGACCGGTCACCCGGACCGCTCGGCGCGGACCCCACGGGGAGCTGTTCAGGCGCCGTGGTGACTGCCCGAACACCCAGGCCCCGCCGTCGGCGGACGGCCCCGACCGGTCGCAACGCAGGCTGTGGGCCGACGTGACGGTCCTGTCCGGTGGCCGGGCCGCTACCCCGCCGGTGAGCCCGAGACGATGCGGCCGCCTGGCCGGAACCCTGGGCCGGCGACAGCGGGCACTGCGATGGCGGACCGCCACTGAGGGGACGGGACCATCCGACGGCCGGCACCGGGAACGGTCCGGGCGCGGAGGGAGGAACGGATCGCCTGGAACTGGAGGTAGGACTCGCCCAGCGCGCTCGTGAGTGCAGCGATCTCGTTGACGAGCTGCTGCTCGCGGCTTGTCTGCTGCTCGGTGTTGGAGTCGAGGCCGGAACGGCCAGCCTGGATGAAGCGGCGCTTCCAGTTGCTGATGGCCTGGCCGGAGACTCCAGCGGCGGGCGCGGCCTCGGCGGCCGTGGTCTCACCCGCCAGGATGGAGAGCACGATCAGGACTTTTCTCTCGGACAGAAGTACTGGTGGTCTCGGCACAAGGCTGGTCTCCCTTGCGCAGCTCGTAGGGACTGCTTGTGCGGACTCGGGGCCTCCCCCTGGTCCTGGATCCACCGGGCTGGTTTCGGTTTGATCTTTTCGCCGGTTCGAGGAGGAGGCCCGGCCCGAGGACGTGAGGCATCCGCCGCTCTGCCCGGCTCTTCCACGTCGTTCTCCGGTCGGGCCTTCGCCGGGCGGGGTGGCCGGGGTCGTTCAGCGCGTGGGTGGTGTGTGGGCGGCGTCGAAGAGGGCGGTGAAGGCGTGCCGGCCGTGCCATCGCCGCGGCAGATGGAGGACCAGGCGCCGTGCGGTGCGGGCCGGGACGTTGATCAGGTGGGCGCGCAGGGTGGCGGTGGTGGCCCTGGCGTGGAAGGGGCCGGCCAGGGTGCCGGCGGCCCACAGCAGGTTGAACGCCATGGCCTACAGGGTCAGCCAGGCCGCGTTGGCCTGGAAGTCGCCGCAGGGCAGGTGGGCCAGCGGCCCGGACTTGCCGTCCGCGATGACTCCCCCAGAGGGGGTACCCCAGCTCGACCACCGCGTGGCGGCGGTGCTGCAGCTCGGCCTGGAGCGTCTCGAAGGGGCTGTCGGTGAAGACCGGGTGGTAGCTCCAGGCTGTGAACAGCTCGCCCTGCCCGGAGGCGGCCTGGGTGTGCAGGCGCCGGACCCGGCGCACGATCAGGCGTGCGGTGACCTGTTCGGCCTTCTTCCGGCCGGTGAAGGCGGTGTACCGGTTCTCGGCGACCTCGGCGTCGGAGACCAGCTCGCCGGTGCCGGGGTCCACGAACGCATTCGGGTGGCGGATTGCGGTCCATGCGTCCTCGGGCATCGCGCCGATGGTGGCGGCGACATGCGGGTTCATCTCCACGGTCAGGGAGAAGCGGACTCCTGCCCGGCGGCAGGCGGCGGCGACGTCGGCGTTGCAGAAGCGGCTGTCCGCGCTGACGACCACCGTGCCGCTCGCGCCGGCCCGGCGGGCGGCGGCCAGGGCGTCGGCGGTGAACGATTCCGCGCCGCGGACGTCGGCGGCCTTGCCCCGCCGCAGCCGGACCGCTGCGATCACCGGTCCGGCCAGCGGGGTGGACAGGGTGGCCAGGATCGGGTGCAGGGTGCGTTGTCCCTTGAACCGGCCGACCTCCGCGCCCTGCTTCGCGCGGCCGTAGACCCTTCGGTGCGTGGGGTCGACGTCGAGGAACTCCACCCTTTCGGCGCCGGGCAGCAGCGGGGTGTGCCGGGCGAGCCGGGGCAGGAACTCGCGCTGCACCGCGTGGAGTTAGCGGCTGTGGCCGTGGGTGAAGGCCCGCAGGAAGGTGCACAGCGTGGAGGGTGCCCGCACTCCGGTGAGGAGCCGGTGCAGGGCGCCGTACCGCAGCCGGTCGGTGTCGTCGATGGAGCTGTCCCCGGCGCACATCGCCGCGACCAGGCTCATCACCTTCGCGGCGGGATGGGCCCCGGCGCCGTTGGCCGCGCCGCCGATCCGGACTGTGCGGACGGCCAGCCCGGGCAGGTCGCACCGCTCGGCGAGTCGGACCAGCGCACGAGACCGGCGTCCGCTATCAGGTTCGGCTCGCCGAACGCGGCGGAGACCATCGCGGGGCTGTGGGAGGATTTCATATACGAGGCGCCTTGCCGGTCGGGCGGACGGAAGCGTAGAGAACTCCCATCCTCCCTGCTCAGCGAGCACCTCTTTGCATCATCCCTGACCCGCCGCAGTCACTGACCGGTGGATTCGGGCTGAGAGGGCGTGTGGTCCCACGTTAACCTCGCGCTTTCATGAAGCGGGCTGTCCGAGGGGTGGCCAGGAAAGCAGAAAGTGCCCCTGACCAGCAAGAATGAGGATTGTCGAGGTCCTCGTTCCTGCCATGGTCGAAGGCACTTCCCAGGTGAGTCAGCGCAGTGGGTCGTACCCGCGTGTGCGTGTCTCGGATGGCGGTTGCGGGGTGGTTTCCCAGGCCGGCGGGGTGCTGCTGGTGGAGACGGCCCGCAGGTCCGGACTCGATGCCGCGATGTCCGAGGCGCTCGCGCCGTGGCGCAAGCCCAGGGCGGTGCACGATCCGGGCAAGATCCTGCTGGATGTCGCCCTCGCGGTGGCGCTGGGCGGGGACTGCCTGGCCGATGTCGGCGTGCTGCGGGCTGAGCCGGGTGTGTTCGGCTCGGTCGCCTCAGATCCGACCGTCTCCCGCCTCATCGGCACGCTGGCCGCGGTCGGCCCCCGTGCGCTCGCGGCGATCCGCCGGGCGCGGGCCGAGGTCCGAGAACGGGTCTGGAGGCTGGCCGGGCAGGCGGCCCCCGACGCGGACGGGCAGGTGACCGTGGACATCGACGGGGTGCTCGTCATCGCGCACTCCGACAAGGAGCACGCGGCCGCAACCTGAAAGAAGACCTACGGCCACCATCCGCTCATGACGTTCGTCGACCACGGCCCGGCCGGGTCCGGGGAGCCGGTCGCCGCTCTGCTGCGGCCCGGGAACGCGGGCAGCAACACCGCCGCCGACCACATCGAGGCCGCCCGCCTCGCGCTGTCCCAGCTACCGCAGACCTACCGACGCGGACGGCGGACCCTCATCCGCACGGACTCCGGCGGCGACACCCACGCGTTCGTGGACTGTGGCTCGCCGCCCGTCGGCGCCGGCTGTCCTACTCGGTGGGCATGACGATCACCGAGCAGGTCCACCAGGCTGTTCTGCCGGTGCCGGCTTCGGCCTGGACCCCGGCGGGCGAGCCCGACGGCCAGGTCCGCGACGGCGCCTGAGTCGCCGAGCTCACCGGCGACGTCCTGAAGGGCTGGCCGTCGGGCATACGGCTGATCGTGCGCAAGGAACGGCCGCACCCGGGAGCGCAGTTGCGCTTCACCGACGCCGACGGCATGCGCCTGACCTGCTTCGCCACCAACACCACCGGCACTCCGATCGCCACCTTGGAGCTGCGGCACCGTCGACGAGCTCGGGTCGAGGACCGCATCCGCGCCGCCAGGGCCACCGGACTGCGCAACCTGCCCCTGCACGACGCCGCCCAGAACCGGATCTGGCTGGAGGTCGTGCAGCTCGCCCTGGACCTGCTGGCCTGGATGCCGATGCTCGCCCTGGACGGGCCCGCCCGGTGCTGGGAGCCCAAGCGCCTGCGGCTTCGGCTGTTCTCCGCCGCGGCCCGGCTCGTCACCACCGGCCGCCGCCACTGGCTCCGCCTGGCCCGGCACTGGCCCTGGACCGACGTGATCACAGGCGCGTTCGAGCGCCTGCAGGCCCTCCCGAACCCAGACTGACCATCGAGAACGACCTGTCCCGACGAGCCACCCGTGACCAGAGCCGTGGAACCCGGCGCCCACCCGACCCGACAGTCGGGCCATCAGCCTGCCCACCACCGACCCGGCAAGCCGAAACGGCCCGCCGAGAAACCCGGCGGACCGTCACGAAAGATCGAGGCTAAGCGCGGTCTGGGCCACCTCGCCGCCGCCGACCTCGCCCAGCTCACCCGCATCGTCAAGCGCAGGCTCAAACAGATCCAGTACCGCCCGCATCTCGTCGACGCCCGCTTCGCCGAGACCCGCCTGATCTTGGACGGCTGACCGACATCACACATTCAAATCCAGCAGCAGCCTTGTCCTTGGAACCTCAAGATCCCCGACAGAGTTGCTCAATGGTCTCAAAAATTGCGCGGAAGTCGCAATGGGATGCCTTTTTTATTTCTTGCTGGACTTTGAGGATTAAGAAAAATATTTCTGGGAGAGCCTGCTTGTCGTTCCGGTGTTTCTATGCTCTACGGGCTTTGAAGGTGCTGCGCACCTGAAGACCCAGATCCAGCCCAAGCTGGCGAAGTTTCTATGCCCTACGGGCTTTGAAGGTGCTGCGCACAGCGCACTGGCGGTCGGTCTGACCGACGAGTACATGTTTCTATGCCCTACGGGCTTTGAAGGTGCTGCGCACATGTGCGCAACCTCGAGGGAGAGATCGCTGACATCAAGGCGGTTTCTATGCCCTACGGGCTTTGAAGGTGCTGCGCACCCTATCGCATTTGGAGAGGTGCTGAACAGCACCGATGAAGATCGTTGCGCGGTCCTGGCGCCGAGTCGGCGTGAAAGCCTGTGGCGCAGGTCACATCTGAGGTGATCATGCGGTTGACGTGCGAGAACGGTGCGCGCGCACCAAGGTGGTCTTCGGGCGAGTCGTAGTGATCCTGTACATGGCCCAGGCGATCGGGGCGTGTGCATATCCGTGCTGCTCGGAGCCGGTGCGGGCTCGGCGTGCGGGTCCAGAGGGCAAACGATGTGGCGGTCATCACACGATCCAGAAGTCGGCGCGTTCCTCAAGGCGGCGGTTGCCGAGAACGGTGATCTCGTTGAGGTCAGGGACCCGGAGGGGGTAAATACGGATCTGGTCCTCCTCTGGGTCGATCAGCTTCTTCAGGGCGGTGCGCAGGCGGGCGGTGGCGGCCTTGGAGGGCAGGGCGACCTCGAAGACGCTGTACTGGACGCGGGGCCCGTGGCCGGAGAGGAGGTCGGAGACTTCCTCCCGGCGGCGGTCGTCGGCGATGTCATAGGTGACCAGGAACAGATGATGCTGATGCGGCATGTCGCGTCACCGCCAGGCGAGGGGTGTGTAGGTGTCCTCGCGGCCGTCGAGGACGGCGGCGACCAGCCGGGCCTGGACGGTGAGGGCGGAGCGGTAGGAGGCCTTGCGGCCGGCCCAGGGGTGGTGGGCCAGGGTGAGCATGCGGCGTTCGTAGGCGGTGAGGAAGGTTCTGCGGGCGGCATCGGTCATGCGGCAGCCCCGGCCGTTCTCCGCCTCGTCGTAGGTGAAGTCGGCGGCGGAGAGCTGGTCTGTGGCCAGGAGGCGGATGACGGTGGAGTCGACGACGAGGGGGCGGAACTCCTCGATCAGGTCCAGCGCCAGGCTGGGGCGGCCGCGGTGCAGGCCGTGGAGGAAACCGACCTGGGGGTCCAGGCAGGCGATCTCGCAGGCGGTGACGGCTTCATTGGTCAGGACGGTGTAGCCGAAGGACAGCAGTGCGTTGGACCGGGTCCGGCGGCGGGCGGCGCTGCCGGTGGGTGAAGCCCCATGCCTCGCCGAGGATGACGCCGAGGCAGGCGAAGTAGTCGCGGGAGGCAGCGCCTTCGCAGCCCATCAGTTCGGCACGAGTGGCTGCCCGGGCGGCATCGGCGCGGGCGGCGAGCATGCGGGCTGCCGCGGGTGCAGCGTCGATGGGTGAGGTGCGGCGGGCGGCGCGGAGCAGCCCGGTGCGCATGTTGGTGATCTTGCCGGTGACGAAGGCGCGGGCCAGTCGCAGGGCTCGGTCGGGCTCGTCGGTGGTGCGGTGCTGCGCGGCCCGGCGTTCCACGTGGCTGCCGGCGGTTCCGGCCAGTCGGCCGCGGTAGCGGCCGAGGTCGTCCAGCAGGACGACGTCCACGCCGTGCTCGAGGGCGCGGTGCAGGAACGGGGTGCTCATGCCGATGCGTCCGGTGCAGACGACCTGCCGCACCCGTCGGAGGCTGAGGTTCAGCAGGACCTGCTCGCCCTTCACGACACGCAGGCGGTCGCCGCGGGTCCGCAACAGGGCGCCGGGCTCGGTGACGTGGACGGTGCCCTCCAAGGGATGGGCGAGCTCCTCCCCGCGCAGGCCGTCGCGCGGGCCCAGGGTGCGGCCGAGGAACTCCACGCCTTCGTCGAAGGACGTGATGCGCGACTTGGCCTCGTTCAGCCGCAGCCCCAGACCGTGCAGTGCCTCTGCCGCGTGTGCGAGGACCTCCTCGCCGGTGCTTCGGGAGGCCACGGGTACTGCTATGTCGTCGGCGTACCGCAGGGCGGTGTGGCCGGCGGCGAGCAGGGCGCGGTCGAAGGAGTCCAGGTACAGGTTGGTCAGGACGGGCGACAGGGCACTGCCCTGGTGAAGGCCCTTTCCGGTGCGGACCCGGTCGGCGGCCGGCCCGACGGCGGGGCGTTCGACCAGGCGCCGGACGACCGCGCACAGTTCGTCGTCCGGGACCAGTTCCCGCAGGCGGGTCAGGACGGGCCGGCGCGGGATGTCCTCGAAGCAGTCGCGGATGTCGGCCCGGACCGCCCACGCACAGCCTGCGTCGCGGGCCTCGGCCAGCGCGTGGACGGCGTCGCGGACGCCCAGCCCTCTGCGGTAGGCGTAGCTCCAGGGGAGCAGGACGGGGTCGACGTACGGCTCGACCACCTCGAGGACGGCCCGCTCCACGACGCGGTCGGCCACCTGGGGCACCGCGAGCAGGCGGGTGCCGCCGGAGGGTTTGGGGACCTCCAGGGCGGTCACGGGGGACGGCTCGTACGCGCCTGCGCGCAGCTGCCCGCCCAGCTCGGCGAGGCGGCGCAGGACGCCGCGTTCGAACGCGGCGACCTGGCGGCTCTTCTCGCCGTCCGCGAGGTCGTTCTCCCGGACCTCCGCCCAGGCCGCAGCGAGTCTGTCCTCGGCGGCGGCCCGGTGCAGCAGCTCACCCACGGACGGCCTCCTCCCGCCGTGGGGCGCCCCGCCGCTGCGGCACGGGCCGGGGGCCGGACATCCGGGGCCGGGCAGTGGTCAGGGCGGTGCGGACGTAGCCCTGTCCGTGGGTGGTCTGGCCGCCGACGCCGGCGACGGCGGCGAAGCGCGTGAGGGCGGCGAAGGCGTCGGCCGTGTCATGGCCTGCGTGGCCCAGGAGGCTGAAGGAGGCGGTCCCGGTGAAGCCGGTCCGGCGGCCGGGGCCGAGGTCGACGGATGCGCTGGCCACGTCGTGCCCGGTGAGCACGACCGTGGCGAGCAGCTCCTCCTCCGTCTGGGGGTGGACGGGGGTGCCGCTGTGGGCGTTCCACCTCCGCAGCAGACCGCGGTAGAGCAGCTCCGGGTCCGGCAGCGGGATCCAGCGTCCGGCCCGGCTGAAGAAGGCCGGGGTGAGGAAGGCCATCTCGGCGTGGCGGGCCGGCGGCGCGGCGAGCAGCACCTCGTAGGGCGCGGCCTCGACCCGGGCGTGCCGGACGGTGAGGAACTGGCTCCCGAGTCGCAGCCGGTGGCCGGTGAGGACCTCGAGGTCGGGGGCGCGGGAGTCGTCCAGCCACCCCAGGCACAGCTCCGTCTCGCCGGCGCTGGGGTCGGCGCCCAGCAGAGGGGAGACGGCGAAGGGCTTGTGCTGTGCGGCGTGGTCGGCGCCTGCGCCCTCGAGGAGGGCGCAGGCCAGGCCGTGGAGCTGGGCCGGGGTGGCCGGACGGGTGGGCGAGGGGGTGTGCAGGCGGAGGGTCCAGCGGGCGGGCATCGGTGCCTCCTCGAGGGGCGCGTGTCCGGGAGTCAGGAGGCCGCGGAGCGGGCGATGTCCTCCCGGATGCCTTCCATTCGCGCCGCGTTGGCGCTCCGGGTGCTCCCGTGGAGGCGCTCGTGGAGCCAGGTGGGGACGGGCGGGTTGGACTCCCGCAGGGCGAAGAGGGCGTCCTGGACCTCCCGGCAGTCCGCGGGGGTGATCTCGCGGCCGGAGTCGCGCAGCTTCCAGAGCTGGTCGATGCTGTCCTCCACGCGGATCCGGGCCTGCGCCGCGCTCCGGTGCTGCTGGGGCAGTTCGGCCAGGTCGAGCAGGGCGGGGGCCAGCGGGACGAACAGCTGGACCACGAAGGCGCCGACCGACAGGCCCTTGGCCGCCCAGAGGGCCAGGGCGGCGAGGGTCACGCACCCGAGGGCGGCCCACAGCAGTCGGGCGTAGGCGGCGTGGTTCCTGCGCGACCACAGGAGGTTCTGGATCTGGCAGGCGAGGACGTCCAGCGGCCAGGCGGCGACAGGCACGTCCTCGTACCAGCCCCGGTCCTTGGGCACGGTCTTCCAGTGGCCTGCGGCGATCTCCTCGCGCACCCGCCACTTCGGTTCGGCGAGCGCGGTGTTCCACTCCAGGCCGAAGAGCCCGGTGTCGTAGTACTCCTGGAAGACCACGCCTCTCTGGTGCCAGCGCTGCTGCCACGGCCTGAGGACCGCCCGGCCGGCGACCAGCCAGACGGCGGCTGCGAGCGCGAGCCCCTTGGAGGCGTCCGGCCAGAGCAGGGCCAGCAGCGGCGCCGCGACGGCGAACCCGACGGTGCCCGCGGTCTGGAGGAGGCGGATGCGGTCGGCGGTGCCGTAGGTGGTGCGGGCTGCGGCGCGCGCGGTGACGAACGCGTCCTGGTCCTGCCGTTCCGGGATCGGCGTGCGGTCTCCGGCGGTGCTGGTGGTCACGGGTCTCTCCTGGGAGGTGTCGGGCGGAGGGCTGCGCGACGCCGGGCAGCCGTGGTCATCTCTCGTCGTGGAACGGCAGGTGGGGGTTGTCCCACGCGGGCAGGCTCTGCCCGCGGCCGGACATGGTCCGGCCGTTCTCCTCCTGGTCGTTGGCGACGAACCAGCTGAAGGACTTGCCCTCGGGGTGCGGGGGGACGTGCTCCCCGGCGGGCAGGTCCCGGGGGCGGACGCGGGGGTAGTGCACGGCCGCGTCGTCCAACCCGGAGGCGACCTTCAGGAACGCCTCGAGGTGGCGGCCCTCGGCGTGCGGCCCCTCGGCCGCTGCCTCCGCGAAGCACCGGCGGGCGTCCTCGAGGATGCCGGCCTGGCCGGCGGGCGGCTGGTCGGCGGCGGGGTCGAGGCTCCGGTAGGAGTCCGCCCACTGCTGCCCGGTGCGCAGGGCGCAGGCGTCGGGGTCGAGCTGCAGGCGGACGCTGCCGAAGCCGAGCGGCTTGCCGTAGCCGAGGCGGTGGTGGTGGCCCTCCGGGAGGTCCAGGAGCCAGACCAGGGCACCCAGCTCCACCGCGGTGAGGTCGGTGACGGTGACGTCGAAGGTGAAGGTGGAGCCGGGCGGGATCCAGCCCAGGACGGAGCGGTTCTGGGTGTCGCGCTGGGGGCCGTGCGCACCGTCGGGGCGGCGGTACTCCCTGAACCGGCCGGCGCGGTCGGCGGTCCGGCTGCGGTCCTCGGTCGGCTCCTCCCAGTGGTCGGGTGCCAGGCCGCTGTGGTGCCAGTACGCCTTGCGGCCGCGCAGCGCCTGCCCGGGGCCGTACCACCGGTCCTTGGGGGTGCTGCTCGACAGCGGGGCGGTCCCCTGCGGTCCCCGTCCCAGGTAGAAGCGGCCCTGCTGCGGCTTGGGCTGCCCGAGGACGGCCAGCGGGAGGCCCGGGTCCTCGAACGTCTGGGGGACCACGTCCTGCGGGGTGACCGGCCCGATGCGGAGCCGGCCGCGATGTGCGCCGGAGCCGGAGGGCGAGACCCAGCCGAAGACGCGGTCGGCCGGGGAGAGCTCTGGCAGGGACCGGGCCGGCTGCAGCGAGGGGTGCAGCAGGTCCGCGGGAGGCAGGGCGAAGAGGCTCCGGGCGATCATCACGGGGTACAGGCCGAGGACCGTGCGGCCGTCCGCGGAGACGTGGGCGTAGCACAGGGAGCCGGGGCGGAGGGTGCGGTAGTCGGGGTCGTACTGGTGGGGGCTCCAGGTCGTTCCCTCCTCCCCGGTGCGGGTGCCGCCGGGGGTGCCGCCCTGCTGGGCGAAGCGGTCGCGTTCGGGGACGTCCTTGTCCTGGTGGGCCGCCCAGTAGTCGCGGACGGTGTCGCGCCACTGCTCGCGCAGCGCGGGGGACAGCGGATGCTCGACGGGACCGGCGGCGTCGGAGAAGAAGACCCGCTCGTCGTGCTTGTTGCCGATGTTCTGGTTGGTGACGCACACCCAGCCGCGGATCTGCTTGGTGCGGCCGGTGGGCCGGTGCGCGGAGGCGCCGCTCCGGGGGGCCGGACCGGGTCGGGCGGGCAGCGGCCCGTCCTTCGGGGCGATGGACCTGACCTGCCAGAAGTCGAAGCCGGGCCGCCGACGGCGGTGCTCGACCCGCTCGACGAGGGCGACGACCTCGTCTCCGTGGCGGGGGAGGCTGCCGTCCTCGTACCGGACCGGGCGGCCCTTGTAGCGGGGCAGCCAGGCGGCGTGCAGGAGGGGGGCCCCGCCCTGCTTCGCCTGGCCGCCGGGCGGGGTGTCCCCGGGCAGCAGCATGACCGTCTCCAGGTCGTCGCTGATGCGTGCGGGGACCATCGACCGGCTGACCGACGGCTTCATCCGGTGGGCGAGTCTGCCGTCGTGCCCGGCGAAGACGCCGAGGCGGGAGTTGGTCACCGCTTCGTACGCGGCACGGAGCATGCCCTTGACCGAGGTGGCGGGCAGGTGCACGCGGCCGTTGCGGTACAGCACCGGGTGGACGGCGTGCGCCGCGCCGTGCTGGTCGGTCTGCCGCGCCCGCGAGGGGTCCAGGAGCAGCAGCGGGGTGACCGTGGTCAGGCGCACCCGCAGCAGGCCGGTCCACCGGTCCTCGTGGAGGCGGTCGTGGCCGGCCGGGGCGCCGTCGGCGAGGTCGCCCTCGGCGGCCGCGCGGGGGGTGGCGGGCAGGAAGGTGTAGGGGTTGATGAAGCGGTCGCTCCTGGCCCGCTTGGTCCTCACCCTGGCCGGCGCCGTGCTTCCGCGGGGCCGCATGTCACGGATCTTGCCGCCGGTCCAGGTGAAGTCCACCTCCATGCCGTCCAGCTCGGCCCCGGGGATCTCCTTCAGGTCGGGGCCCAGGTCATGACCTTGTCTGACGGGGCGCCGACGGCCTCCCTCCTCGGTGACGGAGACCTTCAGCTGCTGCGCCTCCTCGTCCCAGGACAGGACTCCGCTCCTGGTCTGCTCAGCCATGCGTGCTCCCGGTCGGGGCGGTCGGTGTCGGGACGGTCGGTGCCGGGGAGTCCGAAGTGCGGGAGTCCGGCGCCTGGGCGGCCGGTGTCCGGACCGCCGGTGTCGGCTCGATGCGCAGCAGCCGCTCCTCGGCCACGTGGGCGTTGCCGTGCCGAGGCTCCACGCAGACGTACTCGCGGGCGGCCAGGCGCAGCCGCCGGTCCGGGCCGGGGGCGGGGCAGGGCACGTGGAGGGTGCCGATCTGCGGCGTGTGCAGGGCGGTCCACCCGTCGCCCCCGAGCCGCGGCCGCCCCCACAGCAGGTAGTGGGCGTCCAGCGTTCCGACGGCGGCCAGCGGCGGCACCCGCTCGGGGAAGGAGCCCGGCAGCAGGGCCTCGTCCTCAGCGAGGAGGACGGCCCGGCCGCGGATCCCGTGCGTGCACAGCCAGCGCAGCTCCCGGTCCTCGTCGAAGACGCGGGCCTCGAAGACGGCGTCCAGGGGGTAGGGGTCGGCGGCAGGGGTGCTGCAGCGGCCCCCCTCGGCCCGGGCCGCGACGTGCTCGTGGGGTGAGGACAGCAGGGCGACGGCTCCGGTGAACCCGGCCGCCGCCAGGGCGTCCGCGAGCGTGGTGTCCGGGTGCGACCGGCCGTGGAGGGTGGTCATGCCGTCTTCCCGTCGATGTAGTCGCACCAGCGTGCGGTGAGCTTCTCCGCCTCGGCGCCGGCCAGGTACTCCTCCAGCTCCACCGGGTCGGCCCGGCCGGGCAGGGTGAGCGTGACGGACCGGACGTCGATGTCCCCCATGCCGCGGTTGGTGGCGTACCCGAGGGGGACGCGGCCGGCCTTCAGGTCGCGCAGGACGAGCAGCAGCAGGGCCAGGGCGGCCTCGGCGAGCGGACCGTGGCGGTGGGTGAGGCGCCCGAGGTCGACGGTGAGGCCGATCGTGCTCCAGGTCAGGCCGTGGGGCTCGAGGACGCTGTAGAGCCGGCCGTCCGCGGCGCCGCCGGTCCAGCGGTCGACCGCCACGTGGTCCGCGCGCTCCAGCCGGTGGCGGTCGCGGAGCTCGGCGAAAGGCGAGGACGCCTCGTCGGCCGCCGGCTCGTGGACCCGGTCCCACAGGTCGGCGGGCATGAGCTGCTTCGCCTGGCAGTCGTCGACGGTGACGACGCCGGCGCCCCGCGGGTCGTCCTCTCCCCCCAGGGGGGCCGCGCCGAACAGGGCGCTGACGGCGGGGAGCTGGTCGAGCTGGCGGCGGAAGGCGGCGCTGCGGTCGGCCTCGGGCGCGTCGTCGTTGTCGGTGCCGGGGGCGTCCAGGCGGCGCACGGTGCGTTCGATGTGCTCGGCGCGGGAGCGCAGGACTCCCTTGAGGGAGCTGCCCGGCAGCACCAGGGCGACCTTCCCGGGTGCTGCCGCGCCGACCATCGGCAGGGCGTCGACGGTGAAGCCGTCCGTGCCGGAGCGGACCATCAGCGGCCCCGTCGGGTTCCACACGACGGACACCGACAGCACCTGCCGGACGGGCGCCGGCGCCTCCTGCCACGCTGCGGGGGCCCACCGCTCCCCTTCGCCCGCCAGGGCGGCGAACAGGCCTGCGGCGCTGTCGAAGCGCTGCTCCCGGACCTCGGTCTGCCCGCTGACGAGCTCCAGACGGCCCAGGCCGCGGGTGCGGGCGCCGCCGACCCGCAGCTGTCCGCGTGAGAGCAGGTGCAGCAGGGCCTTCAGGTGCGCGGTGTCGGCCTCCTCCGTCTCCGCGCGGGTGTTCAGGTCCAGCTCCAGCCGCAGCAGCGAGCCCTTGGGGATGACCGAGCGGGCGTGCAGGAAGCCGTGGGCGGCGGTGCCGGTGCGCCGGTCGATGCCGACCGAGAAGCGCGTCTCCAGCCGTGCCGCGTCCAGGATGTCCAGCGGCAGGCCGTCGCCGTCCAGGCCGCACCCGGTGGTGACGAGCGCGTCGTGGACCACGATCCGGCTCGCCGATCCCCCCTGGCCGCGTTCCTCGGCGTGGCCCCACAGCCGGCCGGCCGCCTCGCCGCGGGGGCCCGTCCGCGGATCGGGGCCGGGGTGGAGCAGCGAACGGAGCGCCCCGGCGAGGCTGGTGCCGGGTACGTACGGCCGGCCGCGTCCGTCCAGGGCCACGGACAGGGGGGCGTTGGGGTCCTGCCCGACGCCGCCGACGTGCAGGGGTGCGAGTGCGCGCAGCCAGCCGCGTACCCGCAGCCGGGACGTCGCCGCCCGGGCGTCCTCGGCACGGTCGGCACCGTCCTCGGTGGCCGTCGTGTCCGTCGTGGTCGTCGTGGTCATCGTGCGTCCTCCCCCCGGGTGCGGGTGGTGCGGGCGTGGGCGGTCAGGCAGTCCTCGACCAGGGTGCGGACCGCGTGCGGCCACAGGCGCTCCCGCAGGTCCGGGATGCGGTCCGGGTGGCCGGTGAGCATGTCCTCGGGCAGGTCGAGCAGGTCCCACACGGTGCCGGGCTCGGTGAGCAGCGCGCCGACGCGTTCGACGGTGCCGTCGGGCCACGGGCGGCGGCGCTGCCCGCCGGGGGTGGGGCGCAGGCGCTCGAACCAGGTGCGCGTCCGCCGGTCGCCGGGCCCCTGCAGGTGCGCGACGAGGGTCCGCAGGCCGCCGAGCTGGGACGCGGGCACCGTGCGGTGGTCCTCGCCGAGCACCGCATCGCGGTCGCCGCCGGCCAGGGCCTCGCACCTGCGGCGGATCTCCTGCCGCCAGGCCGCTTCCTCGAGCACCGCCACCGCCGCACCGTGGGCCTCCAGGACGCCGCCGGGGAAGGCCTGCTCCTGCCCGTCCGAGGAGGGGCGGCCCGGCTCGCCCGGCTCGGCCGGCTCGGCCGGCGCGTCCGCGCCGTCCAGGGCCGTGTACAGCAGGGGGTCGCCGACGGCCAGCTGCCCGAACCCCTCCGCCCGGCGCAGTCCGACACCGGCCGTCTCGACCCGGCGCACGGCCTCCGGGGTCACCTTCCCCGCGACGACGTCGAAGGAGAGGCAGCTGCCTGCCGCCAGCCCCAGCAGGGAGGGCCGGGGCAGACCCCACCGCCGGTGCCACGGGTCGGAGCGGTGCGGCTCGCCGACCCGCCCCGCCGGTCCCGGCCCGCCCGCCCCGTCCGCGGGCCGCAGCTCGACGCCCAGGGCCCGCCCGAGCTCGGCGGCCAGGTGCTCCGGCCGGGTGCTCGGGCGCAGCCGTTCATCCAGGACCAGGACGTCCGACAGCAGCCACACCCGCAGCGGCCCTGCCGGCACCGCCCGCAGCGCCGGTTCCTCCGCGGGTACCGCGGTGACCTCGGTCAGGCCGTAGCCGTCCTTGCGGGACCGGCCCAGCCGCCAGGTCCCGGACAGCCGCTCCTGCCAGCCCGCGGGCAGCAGGCCCGCGGGCACCCGCACCCGGGCGCGCAGCACGGTCCCGGCCGCCAGGGCCTGGTAGGTGTACAGCCCGCCCAGCTCCTTGACGGGCCGCTGTCTGCGGTCGTCGATGGTGTTGTGGGTGTGCTCGGTGAGCGTGCACCTCCGGGGGACGAGCGGCCTGCCCGGCCGGTGGACGCCGACGTAGTGCCCGTCGAAGGACTCCATCGGCACACCGGCCGCCGGCGTCTCGGCCAGCAGGTTGCACCGGGCGGTCCCCTCGCCCTTGGCGTGCAGCAGCGCCAGCGGGGCCGGCCGTCCCCGGACGCCGTCGACCTCGAGCGTGGCGTCGGTGACGGCCAGCTCCCCCCGGCGCGCCGCGAGCGCGGCGGCGGGCGCGTCCAGCCGCTCCAGCACGGCCGGCAGCAGGGTCCATCCCGGGACGCGCCCGGCGCTGCGCACCGCGTTGCCGACCGTGCGCTCGTGTGCGACCAGCGGCCGGTGAAGCACCAGGCGCAGGTCCGCCAGTTCCCATCCCTCCTGCTGGTCCTGCCGGTCCGCCGCCACGGGCAGCGGCTCGGGGCGGGCGGGGGCGGCAGGCGTCGGCAGCGGCGGCGGGACCGGCAGGCCGCGCAGGCGGCGCCAGTCGGCAGGGGGCGCGACCAGGTCGAGGCGGCAGCGGCCGGCGCCGCGCCGGCGCTTCCCGCCGACGCCCTCCACCAGGCGTGCGCTGGCGTCCAGCAGCGCCCAGGCGCAGGCCAGTTGCGCCTCGTCCAGCCGGTTCACGCCGTCGAGCTCTGCATGGCCGGTGAGCACGGTGCCGCCGCGGGCCATCTCCTCGAGGCGCAGCATCCTGTCGTCGGCCCGCCCGGTGGCGTCGTCGAGGGCCACGCCCGGCTTGAGGAAGACCGCCGCCTGCCGCAGGGCGGGCCTGCCGCGCAGCGCGTCCGCCAGCGCGGGCGGGTAGTGAAGCCCGTCCAGGAGGAGCGCGGCCGGACGCGGCGGGCCGCCGTCCGTACTGTCGAGGACGCCGCGCTCCTCCAGCGCCGGCTGGCTGCCGAAGAGGTGGACCAGCCATCCGTGCCACGGCCCGCTGCCGCCGCCGTCCAAGGCGTGGACGACGGTCTCGCACGCGTCGCGCCACACGCCGGCCAGGGACTTGGCGGGGATGTAGGGCAGTCCGTCGGCGTCGCGCTGCACCAGGCGGTCGACGTGCGCGTGGCGGCTGGTTCCGCTGCCCACGTGCCAGTCGCCGAGCATGGTCGCCCTCAGGGCCAGTGCGGTCATCGCTGTGCTCCCACCGGGAGGAATCCGTCGGCGTCCAGGGCGTCCAGGAGTCCGGTGACCCGGCGGCCCGGCCCCCCGTCCCGGGTGCGCCGCTCCCGCCAGAACAGGCTGTCCGCCCCGTCCCCCAGCGTCCGCAGCCCGCGGTCCCCGTAGCGGGGGAGGAGGTTGGAGTAGCGCGCCTGGGCGACGTCCGGCCCCAGGAACAGCGCCTCCCGCAGCTCGTGCAGCTGCGAGGCCGGCAGCCGCCGCTCACCGTCGCCGCCCTGCCCCCCGTCCCCGTCCTCGCTCCGGGCGGCCACGGCCGAGGCCCGCTGCAGCAGGTCGTCCCAGTGGCGGCCGCGCACCCAGGGCGCGTCCCGCCGGGCGTCGCCCACCACGTACGGCTGGGCGGTCAGCAGGGCGCCGCCCCCCTCGCGGGGCGGTCCGCCTCCGCGGATCCCGTCCGCGACCTCCATCTGTCCGCGGATACGGTCCAGGTCCGCCCCCGAGCTGTCGTGCAGCACGTGGAACGACAGCGCCGAGCAGGGCCCGTCGACCTCGGCCTTCACCTGCTTCGCCTCCACCAGCAGCGCATACGCCAGCCGCTGGGAGGCGTCGAAGGGGAAGTGCGGCTTGACCACCGCCACCCCCGCACACGCCGACAGCGCCGAGACGCGGCCCTGTCTGAGCAGCGGCCCGGCGATCGCCTCCGATGCGGCGGCCAGGCGCTCGAACGCCCGCAGGTAGGCCTCGGTGAACGGCAGCGCCCACTGCCCCGCGCACAGCGCGACCATGTCGTCGCCGCCCAGGATCAGCGGCAGCACCGGCACCGGCCCCCGCCCCTTCCCCAGCGCGGCGCCCGCCTCCCGCAGCTCCCCGACCGCGGCGCCGAACGCCTGGCGGGCCGCGGCCTGCATGGCCCCGGAGAACGAGCGCAGCGTGTCGGCGTAGGCGCGGTTGGACCCCCCGTCGACGCACTCCTCGAAAGCGCCGAACACCTTGCCCAGGCCGTTGCCGTCCGCATACACGACCCCGACCCACTCGGCCTCGTCGTTCAGATGCTCGACGACCTTCCCCAGCGCCCGCGGCTCGGTGCCGGCCAGCTCGGCGAGCCGCCCCAGCCCCGCCCCCTCCTCCTGCCGGCCGTAGGCCAGCCACTTGGCGCTGCTCTCCGCCGAGCGCGGCTCGTACGAGCCGTCCGGCTGCCGCATCAGCGACTCCGCCGGCAGGCCCGTGCTGCGGCACTGGTCCGCGACCGGCAGCCGCAGGAACCGGGCGTCCGGGCCGGGCAGCGAGGTCCGCACCGGCGCCAGCAGGCCGGCGGCCTCCTGCAGCGCGCCGTGCAACTGCCCTTCGACGGACCAGTCGAAGGCCTCGCTCACCACGCCGCAGACCTCGAGCCCCGGAGCGTCGCGCAACGCCGCACCGGTCACCAGCGTCACCAGCCGGCGCGCCTCCTCCATGTCGCGCACCAGGACCTTGGCCGTTCCGGCCCCCGTCTCCAGGAGCTCCACGGGGCGGTGCTCGATCCGCCACCCGGGCTCGAAGCCGGCGTGCAGGCCGCGGAGGGCGTCCTGCACCCACTTGCGGTCCAGGTAGGTGATCAGCCCGGAGGCACCTGCGATCTCCCTGCGCTTGTTCGTCACGAAGATGAAGCGGCTGATGTTCCATGCCTCGAACACCACCAGGCGTACGCGCATCCCGTCCCCCGACTCGACACGACAGAACCACCGCATGCGGCTGACACCGGCGGTGAAGCACCGTAACGTTGCGAGCCCAATAAACTGGCTGACCCACCATCAGCGCAAGCGGTCTGCACCAATCGACACCAGCCGATGCGGCACCCGTGCCGCGGTCGAGAGGTGCGGGGCCGCGAGGAGGACCCGTGGAAGCGGACATAACCGCCCGTACCGAAGACCCCGTCGTCCCGCGCCGCACCAGGCTGCGCCAGCAGCTCATCCGCGACGCCAAAGCCGCCGCCCGCGAGATCGCCGCCGCCGACGGACTCGACGGCCTCAGCCTCACCGCCGTGGCCCACCGGGTCGGCGTCAGCCCGCCCGCCCTCTACCGCTACTTCGACGGCAGGCAGGGCCTGGTCCGCGCCCTCTACGACGACCTCACCGCAGACCTCATCGCCGAGGTCGCCGCCGCCTTCCACCGCCAGGACCCCGACGACCGCAGCGCCCAGCTCCACGCCGGCATCCGCGCCATCCTCACCTGGTCCCTCGCCAACCCCGCGGGCTTCAGCCTCCTCATGGGCGACGCCCACCCCTCCGCCGCAGCCGCCGAGGCAGGCATCCCCGAAGTGCTCGCCCGCGAGCTCGGCGGCGCCTTCGGGGAGCTCTTCCTGAGCCTCATCCGCGACGGCGTCCTCCGCTATCCCGAGGACGACCGCATCGAACCCGTCCTCCGCAGCCAGCTCACCGTCTACCAGCAGGCCGTCAAACCCGACCTCCCCCTGGGAGCCGTCCTGGTCATGCTCACCTGCTGGCGCCAGGTCTACGGCACTGTGGGACTGGCTGTCTCCCGCCACCTCGCCTTCGCCTTTCCCAGCATCGACGCCTTCTTCGAGCACATGATCGGCGACATCCTCACTCTGGTCGGCCTCACCCGCAGCCCCAATCTGCGGTGAGCCGCAGGCGCGCCGCCCGTCATCCCCGGCACAGCACTGCGGTGGACCACGTACAGCCTTGTCCGCCACGCCCGGAAAGGAGTCAGGTGCGCGCATGTCGTTTCTGCATGTCAACCGCTTGATCACCTTGAATGTGGCCTGCGCCACACACCTTCAGGTGGGCTCGATGGCAGGACCGCGCGACGATCTTCATCTGTGCTGTTCAACGCCCCTTCATGTGCGATAGGGTGCGCAGCACCTTCAAAGCCCGTAGGGCATAGAAACACCAGCAGGGAGCCCCCGAACCAGTACATGTAGCCATGTGCGCAGCACCTTCAAAGCCCGTAGGGCATAGAAACGCTGACGGCGCAGCTGGGTGGACTTGTCGGTCGGCAGTGCGCAGCACCTTCAAAGCCCGTAGGGCATAGAAACTTGATGTCGAAGTCCACCGGGTACCGGCCGGCGTGCGCAGCACCTTCAAAGCCCGTAGGGCATAGAAACAGAGCTCCTTGGCCGCCTCCCGCTTGTTATGGATGTGCGCAGCACCTTCAAAGCCCGTAGGGCATAGAAGCGGTGCGTGAACGGGTGCATCAAATACACCAAGAGGGTTATTCAGAACGGTCGTGTGGTGGCTCACGGTGGGCGTGACAACGGCCCCTGCCGGTAGCGTTCGGGGTTCCTACACCAACCGATGCTGCGAGCGAGGGGCCGTTGCCGTGCCACCGTACTACCGGACTGGACCGACGGCAGTTGGAGAGGCTGGTGGACCTGGTCGGCCGCGCCGTTCCGTCCTTCCACCGCCGACGCGGCCGGCCCCGGGCCCTGCCGCTGGCCGATGCGGTCACGCTGGTGCTGTTCGTCCTGCGCAACAACGCCACCCAGCAGCTCGCCGGTGAGCTCTGGGGCGTCTCACAGGCCACGGTCGCCCGCCTGTGCCGCACCCTGACACCCGTGATCGCCGCCGTTCTGGAGCAGGCCACCCGTCCGGCCCGGCGCATCCGCCGCGGGACACTCGTCCTGGTCGACGGCACCCTCACCCCGAGCTGGGCCTGGAAGAACACCTCCGGCATGAACTCCGGTAAGCACCGCCGGACCGGCCACAACATCCAGCTCGCCGCCGACCTGCGCGGCCGGCTCCTGGCCGTCGGCCGGCCCCTGCCCGGAGCCCGCCACGACAGCACCGCCTACCGGAAATCGGGTCTGGCCGGCGCGATACGCACCGGCATCCCCGTCGCCGACCTGGGCTACCTGGGCACCGACTGCCGCATCCCGCACCGCAAGCCGCGCCACCGCCCGCTGACCGATGCCGAGCAGGACGCCAACCGCCACCACGCCCGCCTGCGCAGCCCCGTCGAACGCGCCGTGGCCCACCTCAAGACCTGGAAGATTCTCTCCACGCCCTACCGAGGACCGCTCGACCGCTTCGGCACCGTCCTCGCGACGGTCGCGGTGCTGGAGATTTACCGATCACGAGGACCGTTCTGAATAACCTTCCAAGCCTCACTCATGCCCTGATGCTGACCCGGGTAGCAGCAGATTGTGCAGGCTTCTCGCAGGAATCTGGCAGGCGAGGTTCGGCCCGCGGCTGGGAGTTTGCAGTGCAGCCCGTGCTCAATCGCTCCATCGAAGCGGAGCGCTTTTGTCCTGTGCGACCCTTTCCCGCCATGCGAGTGGGATGCGCTGCGGATCTGCCGCCTTACCGATTGCCGAGTGTCTGACGTTCAGTACGTGGTTTCCTTCTCCGGCGGTCCTGCCTATTCAGCAGGGCGCGGAGGACAGCACGGAGTGGACCCCTCGGTCCGTCACGTCGGCCGGCAGGCCCCACACCGGCCGTGCGGCGTTGAGCTTGCCCGCCAGGCGTCGTGCGAGCCGGTCGCGCTCCTGTCGGCCCTCGGCCGCCGCGAACTCCTTGGAGTAGCGCACGGTGTCGACGACAGCGGATTTCACGCGTTCGTGCGCCAGGTAGACCTGGAGGTCGTCCTGCCAGTACGCGGTGAGTTCCGCAGGCATCCGGAGCTGCCACAGCCGCAGCACCTCGTCCCGCTGCGCGTCGACGTAGTCCATCTTGTGCAGGTGGACGGCGATCTCGTAGACCGGGTCGCCCCACAGGGCCAGTTCCCAGTCGAGGAAGAACGTCGCGCCGGACGAGACGATCATGTTTTTCCGGTGCAGGTCGGAGTGGACCAGCCGGTAGGGGCGGGAGGAGAGCTCGTCCCAGCGCTCGTCGACCACGGCCAGGGGCGCATCGGGGATGTCCAGCCGCTTGAAGAGCTCCCCGTACTCGTCGTGAAAGGTGCGGTGCACCTCCTCGGTCAGCTGGGCCAGACGCCTGCCGAAGGCCGGGCAGTCGCCGTCGGCCGGCCATCCGGCCGGCAGGGCGGGAACCCGCTCCCGTGGAATGCGTGCCAGTTCGGCGGTGAGGCCGGCGACGTCCGTCAGCACGTGGTCGGGGACCGGCGTTCCCCTGGGGGCGAAGTCGTTGACCACCCTGCCCTCGATGAAGTCCTGCACCTGGAACCTGGGGTGCTCCGAGGAGTGGCGCAGCCGAGGGGCGTGGGAGACGTAGGGCCGGATCGTCCGCAGGACGTCGGCCTCGTCCCAGAGCCGGATGTCCATGGAGTCCGCGCCGTCGAGCGGGATGCGGAGGTTGACGTCGCCGGCGTCGGTCCGCACCTGCACGTTGGTGTTGTAGTAGCCGCCGGCCCGGTCCTGCTGGGCGCGTGCCTGCTCGTAGAGGGACTGCCACTGCATGCCTGCTACCCCATCAGTCGGTCGAGGTACGAGTCCATCCGGTCCAGGAAGCCCTCCAGGGACCCCAGGGGCTTGACCAGGTGCAGGGCGGCCTCGGCGGCCCGGGTGATCCCGGGCTCGTCCCAGCCCTGCCTGTCGGCCCAGCGCCGGGCCAGGAGCACGAGCGAAGGGTAGACCTCGACGGCCCGCAGTTCGTCGACCGCCCACCTCAGGGAGTGCCGTGCCGCCTCGGCGTCCCCCTGGCGCAGGTGCAGCAGGGCCCGGTACAGCTCGGCCCTGGCTCGTCCGGAGCGGTAGCCCGCGCGGTCCAGGGCGGCGCAGGCGGCGTCGAAGGTCGCGGCGGCCTCGGCGGTACGGTCGAGCAGGGTCTCGGCGATGGCGAGCGCGGTGAGCGACTTGCCCGTCTCGTGCAGGGCGCCGAGCTCGTGCTGCGCCTCCAGGGCTGCGGGAGCGGCACGGAGGGCGGCTTCCGGATCGCTGGTGGCGAGCATCTCCAGGCGGTTGGTGAGGACGTTCGCCTGCCCGATCACCCACTGGGCGCGGTCGTAGCACCGGGCCGCCTCCCCCAGGGCCGCCAGCGCCTCGTCCGGCTGCAGCAGGAAGCGGTGTGCGAGGTGCACCAGCCGATGCAGGTCGCCCTGCATGACGAGGTCGTCCGCCGGGGTGACCGCCGTGACCTGCTCCACGAGGTCGAAGGCACCCGAGAAGTCCCCGGTGCACATCAGCAGGTCTGCCGTGCCGAACCCGGCGGGCAGGTCGCCCGGGCCGGAGTACTGGCGCCAGATGTCCTCGAACATGGCCAGGGCGGCGCGGCTCTCCCCGGCGATCCGCAGCGCGTTGGCCGTGGCGAGGGTCAACCGGCGCGAGACGGGGTCGGCCACACCGGCCTGGCCGTCCCCCGCGGCCGTGATCGCCGCCGTCGCGTCCCCGAGCACCAGCAGGCCTTCCACCTCCAGGCAGCGTGCGGCGGTGCGGAAGGAGGCATCGGCGTCCGGCCGGACGTGCAGGTACTCGGCCAGGTCGTCCCCCATGCCGTCGACGACCTGGCGCCCTCCGGCCAGGGCGGCCGCGTCGGCGGTGCGCAGCACGTTGGCCGCGGAGGCGGTGCCGGCGTGGAGCCCGTGGTAGGCGGCCTCGCGCAGGGCCGCGGAGCGCGGCAGCGTGCGGGCGGCTGCCGCGTCGTCCGTGCCGTCCGCGTGAGCGGTCCAGAAGTCGGCGAGGCCGCGGTGCACCTCGCGGGCGACGGCGGGGGACAGCTGCCCCTGGAGCGTCTGGATCATGAGCTGGTGCAGTCGGTGCCAGCCCGGTGCGGCCGCCGGGTAGACGAAGGAGTAGGAGGTGAGGCCCTCCCACACCAGCAGGCCGCCGGGCAGGTCGAACTTCCGGGCGAGGAAGCGGAAGATCGTCTGGTCGAACAGCCTGGAGGCGCTGAGCAGCTGCAGCAGCCGGATCTCGTCGGGGGCCACGTGCTGCAGGAAGCGCTGGACGATCTGCGCGGTGCTCACCACCGGCGCGGAGCCGCGGTCGGCCCGGGCAGCGGTGTCCACGGCGAGCTGGAGGTAGTAGGGAACCCCGGCGCTGGCCTCGGCGATCGTCCGGCGCAGCCGCCGGTCGTCCATTCCGCCGGCCGCCAGCAGGTCCTCCCGGGCGGACAGGGGAAGATCGCCGACCCGGACCGTCGCGATGTGTCCGCGCCAGTCCGGGTCGGCCGCGGCCCAGGCCAGGGGTTCGCGGCTGGCGACTACCGCAAGCCCGAAGTCCAGTTGGCCCAGCAGGTCGCGCAGCCACTGGTCGGCCGCTCCGTCGCGGCCGACCGACAGCGGGGAGGGGGCCAGGGCCTCGTAGGCGTCGATGAACAGCACGGGCGGCCGCGCGGTGCTGCCGGAGAGCCGCAGGTCGTCCACGAACAGGGCCAGCGTCTCGTACAGCAGCTCCCCGGTGGGCAGCTCGTCGAGGATGCGCAGGGTCTCGTCCGAGGCGATCAGGTCCTTGCGCCGCTTGTTCGCCACGCCCTTGAGGGCCAGCCGGACCAGGCGGGTGGCGGTGCCGAAGACCGGGATGCCGATGACCCCGTCGTCGAGGATGGAGGACAGCAGCTCGCTCTGCTCGACGAAGCGGGTCCCGCCGTCGGCCGGGTACTGCTCGCGGTGGTGTCTGCGCCACAGGGTGGCGTAGGCGATGTCGTACCGGTCGAACTCGGCTCCCTGCGCCCCGAGCTCCGTCCGCAGGGAGTCGACGGCCGTCTCCTGCTGGCGCAGCTCGGGGACCTGGAGGTCCAGGGCCGCCGTGCGGTAGCGGGCGGGGTCGGTGCGGCGGCGCAGCTCCTGCAGCAGGTGGGTCTTGCCGATGCCGCCGACGCCGACGACGTTGAGGACGCGGGGACCGTTGCCGATCTTCTCGAGCCCCTCGACGTAGCGGGCCAGGCAGTCCTCGCGGTCGAAGAACATGCGCTGCAATGCCGAAGGCCGCGGAAACCGCCTGCCCAGTGCCATCTCTCCCCCTGAGACTCCTGGCGCACCTGACGGGTCAGCACATCAGGAGGCGGCAGGGGAAGTCAATGCCGTCCGCGGAGCCCGGTTTCGCTCAGGACGGGGCCTGCTTCCGAAGCCTGGCAGGGTCTCCCCCCTTCCCACGTACGGCCAGCCGCAGCGCGACGCCCTCGGTGAGGTCGCCGATCTCGACAGTGGTCTGCCGCTGCTCGGAGAGCACGGTGCCGTCCGGCACCGGGGGTTCGGCGGCCTGCAGCGGCCACATCTCGGGCCGGGCGCCGGGGTGCCGGCCACCAACTGGTGGGCCTCGTCGAGGATGCCGCCGTAGACATCGACGAGATCGCACAGCCAGCCGTCGTCAGTTGACCGCTACAGGTGGGTGGGGGACGCCCAGCACACGACCGGGTGAAGGACTTACTGCATGACTTCGAGATGTGGATGGTCGAACGAGGTCGGGCAGATGTAGATCTGCATGTTGTAGCCCCTGCCGATCTCCACCATTGGCGGGTCGGAGGGGCTGCGCAGACCGGTGCGCTCCGGGGGGACCCGATCTTCGAGAGGGATCCAGCTGCCACTTCCGCCGTTCCACTCCCCGCTGCTGACGGTGAGCAGGGGCCGGTACTCGGTTTCGCAGCTCGGGCAGTGCATGGGCGAGGGATCGCGGAAGCTCCACGGGCCCCAGCCGCCGATCTTCCAGCCGGGGCGACCGAGAGCTCGTACTGGTAGTAGGCACCGCCGGGTTCTGCATCCGGGTCGTCCTCCTGCTCTTCTCCCCAGGCGTAGAGGCGGTCGGCGAGTTCTTCCGGGAGTTCGTGCGATGCGGGGTATTCGGTGACGACCTCGGGGTGCAGGACGCAGGGTTCGGGAACGTAGTGGCCGTAGTGCTCGACGTCGGCGGGCTTCGGCGGGTCGGTGAGCAGCTCGCCGGCGCCCGCGGCGTTGCGCCAGACGAGGCGGGCCGCGGGAAGCGCTTCGCCGTCGTGGTGCAGAGGACACCACAGCACCTGCAGGAGGTCGGCTCCCTCCGGGCCCGTGAGCCCGGGGACGTCGCGGAAGTAGAGCTGGGCGACCGGCAGCAGGGCGTTCGGCCCGGGGCGCGGAGGGTGTCCGGCTTGGAGCCCGTCGAGGTAGGCACGCTGGTCGGGGGTGAGGAGGTCCTCGCCTGACTCACGGTGGCGGAGCCAGGCGGCTTCGAGCAGCGCCCGCCTTCGGCGGACGTCATCGAGGGAGACGGGCGGCTTCCAGTGGTGGTTGTTCCTGCGCGCAGGTCGGCCACTGCTCGTCGGACGGCCACAGGAGCGGTCCGCCGACGGAGCTGTCGTGGACGGACGGCACGCCGGCACGTGGGTGCAGGCGGACGGCCTGCCGGGCCAACGGCGCCAGCTCCGGGAACAGGGACGCGATGTCCACAGGTCGGGGCGGGGTTGTTCTCGACACCTGTGCTCCTTCAGCAGCAACCTGCGAGTTTCGGGCGGACTCTATACGCGGGATGTGACAGTCCTATCGACTGCCTGACCAGGTGGTTTTCGTCGACGCCTACGTCGGCGTCGAGTACCAGCGGCCGACGTGTGGGCCTTCCGTGATCAGTCAAAGTGAAGAGGACATCAGCGTCGGGCGTCGCCGGGCGCGAGGAGGCTGGTCACCTCGGCGATGGCCTCGGCGGAGGGCTTGAAGTACCGGCGGACGTTCTCGACCTTCTTGTGCCTCGACTTGGCCATCAGCATCAGTTCGGAGGCGCCCTGTTCGCCGAGGTGGGTCAGGGAGGAGTGGCGGTACTCGTGCAGGTCCGAGCCGGTGCCGGGCCCGGCGAGGGCGGTGTGCTGGTCGAGCAGGGCTCGGGCCTGGCCGTAGGAGAGGCGGGCCAGGCCGGTGTCGGGGCAGACGTCCCGGGCGGAGAGCACCTTGCCGGGGCCGGGGCGGCGGTGGGTGACGAACACCGGCCCGCGGGTGCGGCCCTTGAGCAGGCGCGGCAGGAGCCAGGCGGTGCCGGCGTCCCAGAACACCGTCTCCAGCACGTAGTCGGCACGGGCGGTGCCGCGCCGACGCACCTTCGGCTGGGCGCCCTTGGCCTTCACCGGGCAGCGGCGCCCGGCCAGGTCCAGGTCCTCGATGTTGACGTCGAGGATCTCCTCGGAGCGGGCGCACGTCTCGTAGAGCGTCCGCCACAGGGTCTTCTCCCGCAGGTGGACGTTGCGGCGGGCGATCAGCCGGTCGATCGCCATCTTCGAGCGGACCGGGGTGTCGGAGTCCGGGGGTGGCATCCGCTTCGCCCAGGCCGGGACCGCCGGCCCGTCGTAGCCGCGCTCGGCACACCAGTTCGTCCAGGAGAGCACCGCGCCGCGGCGGGCGTTCCATGTGTTCACCGCCGAGTCGCCCCAGAGCAGTTCCAGCGCGCCGCCGACCTCGTCGTCGGCGACGGTGGCGAGCGGGCGGCCCTCTCCGATCCGCTCGGCGATCTTCCCGATGGCGATGCCGTAGTTCCGGACGGTGTTCGGGTTGGTGAGCGAGTCGATGAAGGCGTCGGCCGCCGTCCGCTACGGCCCCGGCACCCTGCGCCCCGCCAGCCTGCTGCCCCGCCGGGAGGGCTGACCCGGTCGGGGCACACCGGCAGCGTTCGTCACCTCGTGCACACGTGCGCACCGCTCCGGCCTTTCAGGCGGATCGGCCGGCGACGGGCTGGTTTCGATCAGGGGTTCGATCTCGTGCCGGGGGTCTGCCCTGCGGCGTCGACGATGCCGCGGCCGACGACGGCGATGGAGGTCACCTCGTCGCCCGTCCTGCCCCAGGGGCCGTCCTCCAGGAGGACGGTGCGCTCGCCGAGCAGGCGCAGGCTCCGCCTGTCGAAGATCCACTCCGAGCGCTCGCCGCCGTGGACCCGGGCGACGGCCACGCCGTGCCTGCCGGCGGCGTCGACGGCGTCGTCGACCGTCACCACCCCGGGGATGCGCCCTGCGGCCCGGTACAGCGCCGCGCTGACCCGGGGAGGCGCGACGGAGGAACGCAGCAGGTCGCCGATGGTGGTGAAGGCCTCCTGGTCCGGCCCGGTGGTCGACCCGGAGCCGGGTCCGTGGTTGAGGTCGGCGTCGGCGTAGATCCGCTTCAGCAGGGCCTGCGGGTCTGTGGGCAGGTCGGCCAGGAACGCGTAGGTGGGCGAGTTGAGCGTGCCGCCGTGGAGGGCGGGGGTCTGCCGGTCGCCGCCGCTGCTGCGCTGGAGGCCTGGCCGGTCGCCGTCCACCGGCGTCCAGTCCTCCCGGTTCTGAGTGATGGTGTCGCGCTGCATCGAGCCGTCGCTTTTCTCGCTCAGTGAAGTGCTGTGGCCGACCGTCTTGACGTAGGTGTACTGGCTGGCGCGGGGCTGCGCCTGGGACTGGGTGTAGGCAACCTGCGCCACTCGGTTGAGGAGCTGCACGGATGCCGTAGTGGCCGGCGGCGTCCTCTCACCCGGCGCACCGCTGCCCTGGGTGGCCACCACCACGGCGACGGCGGCGGTGGCGACCGCTGCCGTCAGGACGAGGCGGACCCGTCGCCGGGCGGTGGGGGCGGAGGCGCGGTGGGAGCGGTCGATCTCGTTCAGCAGGAACTCCCTGGTCGTGCCCAGACGGCCGGGTGGCAGGCCCGGGTGGGGCGGCGGTGGCAGCAGTCGTCCGAGTTCGCGGCGCTCGCGGTGCTCGTCCTGCTCATGGCTGTCTGCGGGTGCGGTGGTCACGGCTGCCTCCCCGGGTGGCTCCTCATGGACGACCGGCTGTCGTGGACGTGGTGTCCGCGGCCGCGGTCCGGTTCCCTCGATCTCCGCTCTGGCGGGCCTTGTGCCGCGACGGTCCTGCGGAGTCTGTCCCGGGCGCGGGACAGCCGGGACCGGACGGTGCCCACGGGGATGCCCAGGGCCTGTGCGGCCTCCGCGTAGCCCAGTCCCGACCACACCACGAGGGTGAAGACCTCGCGTTCGCTGCGGCGCAGCCGCCCGAGCGCCGCCACGGCTGCGGCTGCCGTGGCGGCGTCGGCGATCCTGCCCACGACCTCGTCGGCGAAGTCCGGCACCGGCTCACGGGGAGGAAGGCGGGACATCGCCGCACGGTGCCGGCGCGCGGCTCTCGCGGTGTTGCGGAGCACGTTGGTGGCGATGCCCAGCAGCCACGCCCGCGGGTTGACCACGTCGCCGCGCAGTCTGTCCCGCAGGCGCCAGGCCTCGAGGAACGTCAGTGACACCACGTCATCGGCGGTGTTTCCGTCCCCGGTGGCGCGGGCCGCGTGCGCGTGCACCGTCCGGGCGTGCTCGTCGAAGAGCGCGGCGAAGGCGCGGCGGTCGCCGGTCGGGTTCTGCTGGCTGGGCAAGAAGGACTCCACGTCCTTCTGGTGTCCGCAACGGCAGGGCGGTTCCCGAAGACCTGCCGATAGCCAGTGCGGAGCCCCGCATCCCGCACTCACTTGTGATAACAGCCATGACAGGGCCACTCTTCTTGCGGAGATGCGCCGCGCCCCTCACGCGCGCCTTCCGAACGGTGCTTCGGAAGGCGCCAGGTCCCGAGAGATTTGCTAAGGCTGTTATCACAAGTCGTTCTTCGTGCAAGTCTCTGTCCCATGGAGCCCGACCCCTACGCCGTCCTGCAGGACTGGCTCACCGGCCGCCCCTACGCCGAGGGCACCCGCGAGGACTACGAGCGCGAGGCCACCGCCTGGATCGAGCACATCGGGGCGAAGGTGTGGCGCGCCAGCGCCCGCGACGTGAGCCACTGGGCCGCCGCAGGCAACCCCCGCACCGAAGCATGGCGCATCAGCTGCCTGCGCTCCTTCTACCGCCACGCCGCCGAGACCGACCCCCGGGTGAGGAACCCGCTCCCCCGCGGCCTGCGACCTCCCGTTGCCACCCTGCCCCCCGGCCGGCCCGCCCTCGACGCCACCCAAGCCGCCCTCTTCCTCTCCGCCCTCGACCGCTACCGCGGCCCGCACGCCGAACGCGCCCGCGCCCTCGGCTACCTCATCCTCGGCATGGACCTGCGCGCCCACCAGGCCGTCGCCCTCGACCTCGACGACTGGATCCACGAACAGCACCGCACCACCGCCCGCATCACCCTCAAGGGCGGCGGCACCGCCCTGCGCGAAGTCCCCCCGCCCGTCGCGCTCGCCGTCGCCGAGTACCTCCCCCACCGCCGCACCGCCGCCCCCCACAGCACCCCCGAGACCGGTCCTCTGCTCACCAGCGGCCGCGGCCGACGCCTGGACAGCTACAACACCCCCACCGGCATCCTCCGCACCGTCGCCGCCACCCACCCCCTCCTCACCGACCTCGCCCCCACCCTCACCAGCGACGGCCTCGCCGCCAGCCCCAGCCCCTTCACCCCGCCGCAGGCCACCGGCACCCCACAGCCCTCGGGCTAGGACCCGCTCAACCCACTGAGGCAGGCACATCCGGCGGCCAGCAAGACGGCACTTGTTCTGCCCGCGCGCGACCATGGCAGAAAGGGTTCGTGACACGCACGCCGGCAGGTCGCGGAAGGCGAGCTTGCAGCCAGCCACCCCTCTACGGAGCTACTCGCTACACCACCTCCTCGGACGCAACCTCCTGATGAGGCTGGTCCACCTACGCTGCGGGCACACACGCGGCCCTCGAGATGTTCCGGGATCAGCCCCGCCGTTGTCTGAGCGAGGTCACAGCCGTCGATGCGCTACGGCAGCGGACGTGATCCACCCAGAAGGTAAGGCCTTGTCGTCGTGGTCTGATATGACTACCGGTTACCGAACCTCTGAGTCTGGGCGTGGCGAAGCGGCATGAGGTCGCGAGCCGCGCGTGAGCCGAGGGACGGGAACTGGGGAGAGGTGCGCTGCGGGCGCGGGGCAAGGAGGTGGATGGTGTTCTCGGTTTCGTCGTTCAGGCAGTGGCTGCAGGAAAAGCCTGAACTGGTGCTCATGCTGTTCCGGCACGTCGAGAAGACGCATGGCCCTTCGGCCCTGCAGTACCACGGTGGACCGGCGACCTCGAAGCTGCGCAAGACCCCCGGCGCCCGCATGTGGGTAACCCGGGCTCCCGAAAAGCTGCTTGTCAGCCTCTGTGCGTGCGGCGCTAGGCTCGCGGGCTCCCGATTGTGCGAGCTGGGGTACGAGGAGCAGATACCGAATCCCGATCTTACGCAGCTCACGCAGATGCTGAGAGATCTGCCGCCGGACCTGGCGCAGCTCATGCTCTATGGACTCCTCCTCTTCGGCGATCTGCCGGCCCACCGGCTCGCGTGTGACCACGCAGAGGAGCTTCATGAGGTCGCCGCGAGCCATGCGGCTCCCCTGACGGAAGCCGACTACGAACGACTTTCCTGTGCGGGCCAGGCGGTGCGGGATGCCGCCGATGCGTCGAGATCGAGCGCCGATGGAGAGAGGACCGCTCCACCAGGAGCGCGGGGGAGCGAAATCGTGTTGAAACCGGACGCCGACGGGATCGGGCAGGAGACGGTTCGGCTGAAAGAGGCTGCGGAGGCTCTGGCCAGTCGGCTGGACGTGTTCGTCGCGGCCGTCCGCGCCGGACGGCTGGCCGGTGACCGGAAGTTGCTGCGCCAAGCCGTGTTGTGGGTTCAGGAGCGTCGAGCTCTGAGCCGCGCCCTCGCAGACGCCGATGCGGGGGGCGCCTGGGGCGACGACCAGGAATGGGAGGCGGCCGAGGCGCTCGTCGATCGTATCCGGGATGATGAGCGTCGCCGGCAGGAGATCGACCGGGAGATCCTGGAGACCGCGCAGGCGCTCGACGAGGCCCGCACCGTGTTCGAGGCGACCTCGAGTGAGATGCTTCGGGGTCACCTCCGCGACCAGATCACGGAGTACGAGCAGCGGATTCGGGAGTTGCGCGGACAGGCGCCGGACGAGGGTGACGCTCCCCGCTTCGGTACGGAGGCCGGCATCGGTCAGCCAGGGGAGGAGACTTCCGAGAGCGACCCGGACCCGGCGCCTGTCAACGCCGGGGGCGACTCGGAAGAAGTTTCTGGCGCTGCCGAGTCGGAGATGATCGTCCCCGTTGACGATGTGATGTCCACCATCGAGATGGAGACTTCCACCGTCGAGGCCCTGACCAGCCCCACGGCCGAACCGGAGAGGGAGCAGAAGCAGAGCCGGACGCCCGAGGTGCTCGCGCCGAAGGAGCCGGACGACCCGAGGGAGTCCGAGGAGCCCAGGCCCGCCACGCTTCGCGCTGCGGGCGAGCAGCCTGCCGCCTCTTCATCGGAAACGCCTGCGGCGAAGAATGCCGTGGTACCGGACCCGCTCCCCGTCCCCGCCCCACGCCGTTCCACCCACGCCGTGAAGTCGGCGACGGACGTGTGGTCGGGTGCTTCCGCCCCGGTGGTCAACCTGGTCACGCAGGGCCGGCTCGCCGAGTCCTACTGGCTGACCCGCGCCGCTGGCGCCCCGGTGCACCGCGCGCTCGCGCTCGGGTTCGCGGATGCCGCTTTCCACGCGTCCCCGGTCTGGGCCTCTGACCTGCAGGTGGAGGCCGAGGAGCTGTTCGGGACGGCCGACGAGGACCGTCCCTGGGACCACGACCGCGATGCCCACCTGGTCCTGCTGACCGCGGCCATCCGGAGCGGCCTGTCGGCGCGCTGGGCGAGCAGCGTCCTGACCGACTACACCTCCCTGTCGGGCCTGTCCGGGCCCTGGGCGCGGGTGCTGGACGAGCTGGTGCACGCGGTGCGGCAGTCCGCCGAGATCCGGCCAGGCAACCTGGACGCGCCGGCAGCCGCATCCGCCGTCGACAGGCGCGAGGAGATCGGTGAGCGGGCGCGCCAGCTTGCGCTCGACCTGCCGCAGCGCACCATCAAGTACCAACGCGGCACGATCGTGCTGCAGGTCCTCGCGGCACCCGACGGCACACTGGGACACACGCTGGAGACGATCCAGGGCTGGACCGAGGGGCGCGTCGAGTCCGAGGAACTGGCCAAAGAGATGGAGGAGCACTACAAGCGCTCCGATGCTGCCGACCGGATGATCGACGCCGCCGACCGGGCCAAGCGGACCCCCAAGCAGGCGAAGTTCCCCATCCACTCAGCGGCGCGCGACCAGCTCCGCGGACACATCAAGGGCGTCCAGGACCTGCTCACGGCGGCCTTGCGCATCGCCTCGTCTCCGCGCTCGTCCGGTGGCCGCGACGTCGGCCGAGACCTGATGAAGGCGATCACGGCCGCCCACCAGACCAAGCCGCTGCCCGGTGTTGGCGGCGCTCTCCTCGCGCTGTTGCTGCGCTGGCTCGATGGTTCCTACACCCCCGAGTTGCGCGACACCCGGTTCCGGCCGCCCGCCGACGGCCTGCTCCACCTGCCTGGTCTGTCATGGCGGGTGGACGAGGGCCGGGACGAACCCGAGCTCGATGACCAAGACACACCCGGCCGCGAGCACCAAGATGCGCTCATGGCGATGCTGGGCCTGGTCGATCCGGTCGTACCCGACGTCGCGCTGCGACGCCACTGGGATGAGGGCGACCTGCACCTGGCCGCCCGTCTGCTGGAGCGACTCGAGCAGGGGCGGGTCCTCGGCGCTGCCATACGGGCCGCACAGCTCTCCGAGTGGCGACAGACGCACTCGGACAAAGCTGTCTACTGGCGGCGTAAGTGCACCGAGGAGCACCAGCGCGCCCAACTCGCTCTTGCCCAGATGCGGGTGCAGAACCTGCTGAAAGCAAAGGACGAGCACGACTTCACCGTGCGCCTCCTCGACCTGGAGGGCGACCATGGCGACCGCCACGGGCAGCGTTTCCGGGCCATAGCCAGAATCGGCGACGACCTTCGATCCATCGAAAAGCGGCATACGGAGCAGCTTTACCGCGAGCTCGACGCCGCGCGCCTGACCATGGCGGAGGACCGGCGCATCCGTGGGCTGCTGGACCGACGCGAAATGGTCGCAGCAGAGGAACTCCTGTCGTTCGCCCGCGGGGGCAAGGCGCTGCCCGCCGCCACGGAACCGGCCGGTGAGGAACTGGCCCGCTTCCTGGCAGGCGTCGCCCACCCCAACGCCCCGCAGCCAACTCGGCACGGCGTCAGCGCCCGCTGGTGGGCGCACCACTACGCGGGCGACGACTCGCTGGTACAGAACGCGGTCGCCGGGCTCGACTCCTGGGAGAACCTGATCCGCGAGCGCGACCCGAGGAAAGTTCGCGGCTCAGCCATGAGTGTCCTGCGCCTGCTCGGTCTCCACGTGACCGAGGCCAACGTCGAGGAGGGGCGGCACGGCGTCACCCGGCTAAGCGTGCGCGCAGACATCACGGAGAGCACACCGGGCTACGTAGCAGCCCTTGGCTCCCAGGCCCGCCGCATGTACAAGGTCGTCGTCATCGCCGACGAACTGCGCGGCGAGGGCCCGCTGCGCCACCTCCCGGACTCGGCCATCGGCGCCAATGTGATCCTCTACTTGCAGCCTCTCGGCATCGAGGGGCGCCGTCAGCTCGCGCTCGCCTCCCGCAGCCGCGGCCAGCAGGCCCTGGTCATCGACCCGGCCGTCGTCGGCTGGGTCGCGGCCCGTGCCCCACGCTCGTTCCGGGCCGTGCAGCGGGTCACCCTGCCGTGGACGGGATACACCCCGTACACACCGCACGTCGCCGGCCTCGTACCGCCGGAGGTCTTCAAAGGCCGAGCCGAGGAGATGCGGGAGGTCCTCAGGCCCGACGGCTCCATCTTCCTCTTCGGCGGCCGCCAGCTCGGCAAGTCGTCCCTGCTGCGGCAGGCGGTCGAGGTGTTCCAGAAGGCCGACCCGGACCGTCACATCGCCGTCTACGTCGACCTGCTCAAAGCGGACATCGGACACGCAGAGCCGCCCGACGGCATCTGGCGGGTCCTGCTGGCCGAGCTGAAGCGCCGCGGCGTCATTTCGGGGAGCATCTCGGATCACGGCCCCGTCGATACCATCGCCGACAAGATCCGACAGTGGATCGAGGCGGAGTCCGGTCGACGCATCCTGCTGCTCGCCGACGAGGCCGACGCCTTCCTCACTGCGGACGCCCAGGCCGTCTACACCGGCGGAGGCCAGTCGACCTTCCGTACCGTCAAGCGGCTCCAGCGCCTCATGGAGGACACCAACCGGACCTTCAAGGTCGTCTTCGCCGGTCTGCACCAGGTGCAGCGCTTCAACCACCTCGTCAACGTCGTCACGGCGCACGGCGGTCCCGGCGTGCTGGTCGGTCCGCTCAAGCCGCAAGCCGCCGTCGCGCTCGTCGAGGAGCCCCTGGCCGCAGTCGGCCTCACCTTCGAACGCCCCGACTTGGTCTGGCACATCCTCGGCATCACCAACTACCAGGCGAACCTGGTGCAGATCTTCTGTGACCATCTCGTCGCCTACATGCAGCAGCGCGCGATGCCCGCCGGCGGCCGGCACGCACCGATCACCTGGGACGACGTCCAGGCCGTCGCCAACCTGGAGCGTGTCCGCGAACTCATCGCGGAACGCCTGCGCTACACCATCAACCTGGAGGACCGCTACCGCGTCCTCGCCCTCCTGATCGCCTTGCGCAGTCTCGAACACGGTTACGCTCACGCCACCCGGCCCGGGGAGTTGCTGGAGGAGGCGCACCGGATTTGGCGCGAGGGATTCCCCCTCAACAGCGAGCGTCAGTTGACTATCTACCTTGACGAGATGGTCGGTCTCGGCCTGCTCATCAAGCTCCCCACCCAGGAGCGCGCCTACGCGATGCGCAGCCCCAACGTGGTGAACATGCTGGGTACACGCAACGAGCTCGAGAGCGAGCTGAACGACACCCAGTTCGACCTGCCCTACGACTACAACCCGCGCTCCGCCCGCCGTTCGGTGGGCGTCCTGGGCGGAGTCCAGGTGATGAGCCCGCTCACCGAGGGCCAATTCGGCGACATGCTCGGACACTCCACCCGCACGACCATCGTGCCGTGTACGCGGGCACTCGGTGACCATCTCGTCGAACGCGGACTGCGCTTGTACAGCGACGGCTACGGGCTTGACGTTGTCACCGTGGGACCCGACGACAGTCTCGTCGATGCGATCACCTCGAACTCGCGTCGCAGGCGGGGCTCCAGGCTTTTGTTCGTCGACCTGCGCGGCCGGACGGGCGCGCAGGTGAAGGAGGCCGCACAGCGCCTCGTCGAGCACACCGGCGCCACGGCGATCGATGCCGAGGCGACGCCCGACGCGTCTCGACGGTACGCAGTCGTGCTCTGCTCCCCGGTCACGGCGGCGGAGGCGGAGACGACGAACGCCGGTCTCGTCATCCCGCAGCGGTGGACCGTCGACAGCGTGCGCGCCTGGCCGGAGTCGCCGTTCGGGTCGCCGCAGGAACGGCGCAGCCTCATCGACGCCACCGGCGGTTGGCCCGGTCTGGTCGAACTCGCCATGCACAACGTGCGTTCCGGCATGCGGCACAGGGAGGTCCTCCAGGGTCTGTGCGAGCAGTTCGACACCCCCGCCGCTGCCACCGCCCACCTGCAGGCCGCCGGACTCGTCGACGCGGACATCTCCCGTCTGGCGGCCTGGGCCCAGTTCTACAGCGTCGAGGAGTATCTGGCCGGCAAGGCTGTCATGACCCCTGGGGACCTTGCGGCCGCGCTCTTCGACGAAAGCGACGACGACCACGCCCTCGAGGCAGCCGAGCGCCTCCTGGAGCGTCTCGAGCGACTCGCCGTGCTCGACCCAGCAGAGACTGGTGTCCGGCTCGACGCAGTCAGCTTCCGGGCCTTGAAGACGATCGGTCCTGCCCAGTGAGCGACGGGGACATGGTGTCCGGGAACACGGGGACCGCGCCCTCGGACACCGGTGCTGCGGGCGCCGCAGTCCTGGCGCGGTCCGTCTCGGTGCCGGAAGCCGCGGGAATCGTCCGGGAGATCGAGGACGAGGACCTCGCCCGGCTCCCTGGCCCGCGTCGGCACCTCGACCTGCTGGAAGCGGACCTCCGGTCCGGCCGCAGCTGTGTCTGGTACTTTCCCGACCCTGCCGTGGAGTCCGGCCGAGCCGACTTCTTTGTACGCGAACTGACCCACCGCCTCGAGGCAGTGGTCCCCGTGCCCGGAGTCGTCTCCCTGGCCGACCGCGATGCCGGCCCGGCGTCAGCGGAGGCCCAGCGGACATGGATACCAGGGCCCCGCGGACCTCTCGCTGGCACGGATGTGGACTGGAACGCCGACGCGCCCGACGACCCATACAGCAAACTGCTGAGAGGGCTCGCAGCCCCAGTCGGCACCACCTTGCCCGACGCCGTCGCCACCACTGTCCCGGCCTCAACCTTGACGCTGGAGGAGCGGCTCGCCAAGGAGCTCGGCATCAGCAGGGACCCCGTCGGGTCACTGGTCGACCAGGCAGCAGTCGGCCATGCACCCCCCACAATCGTCGTTCGCTGCTGGAACGAGACCTCTCCTGAAGAGGCCGCACGACTCCTTCGTGTCGCCCAGGCCACCTTCCACGAAGCCGGCCTGCCTGACCGCGCGCGGCCCCGCCTGCTCTTCGCCGCCCGTGCCGCCGATCTGCCCCGTGCGGTACTCGGTGACCGGAGCCGGTCCTCGATCCACTGGTGGTGGAAGGTCTGGACCCGTCTGGACACCGAGGTCCTCATGGTCTGGCGATCCCACCCGGGCACAGAGGATGCGGCCAGCGCGCTCCTCCGACGTGTGACTGACGCCGTCGTCGCCGAAGTCTGCGGACCCGACATCGACCGTGTCCTCACCCTCCGCGATGCCTGGGGTGGCGGAGACCTGGACAGTCTGCGCGCCGCGCTCGCCAAGCTGCTGTCCAGGGAGAACCCCGCCGAGGGAGAGTCCGTGCCGAGCGGGCGCATGTCCACCGCCCACGCTTGGGCACCCGACGCCGAGATCCATGACGCCTGGGCCCGCGGCTCCGTCGACAGCTGGGACGGACACATCCGCCCCACCCAAGCCCACCGTCTCCTGGACTCCGGCTCCCACGAACTGCGGGTCCTCGTCTGCCACGCGCAGAACCGAGTCCTTCTTCCACTTCTCGAGGAAGCCCGCACCTCTCTGATCCGCCTCGTGCCGAGTCTGCTCCGCACTGAACACTTCACCCTTCGGGACTTCTGCGAAAAGGCCCGTTCGCTGCATCGGGGGAACAGGACCGCTGGAGGGGATAACGTGCCTGACCTACATGAACTTGAGATCGGCGGCCTTTCCAGCGCTACGTACATGCTGAATCTGACTACCGCTCAACGCCACCGCCTGCGCGCACTGCACGCCGCCCGCAACACCCTCTCCCACCGGACTCCGCTCGAACACGACGACCTCGTAGTCCTGGCGAAGGTGCTGACCACGGACTGGACCGTCGGCTGAGCTTGTCGTTCAGCAGGCCCGGGGTTGCCGCGCTCGGCTGTGTCTAGCCAACGGCTCTGTCTCGTAATCGGCTCTGGCTCACTTTCGGCGGTAACGCGTAGTGATGGCCGCTACCCCACTGGTCGGCGCCCTTCCATCGCCGGTGACGGCGACGAAAGGAAACGCCTCACGCCGTGCCACCCGTCAAGCGAGCCGCACCCTGCACGCCCTTCACCTGCTGCGATCACGTACCGCAAGAAAAGTTGCTGAACCGCACCGGCTTGGTCGGAGACTCTATGGTGTGGCTGTGACCAGGGGTTTCGTGGCTGTCAGGTAGTAGCTGGCTTCGTATTCGGCCGGTG
>NZ_JBIAWP010000020.1:0-129916 GCF_042895785.1 Streptomyces sp. NPDC001380
CCGGTGGGCACGTACGTCGCCGTCGCGCCGGTGCGCTTCGCGAAGTCGTCCAGCACCTTCTTGAACGTCGCCTGCTCCGGACCCGTCCAGATCGCGGCCACGGAGAGGGTCTTCCCGTGCAGGTCGGGGAGGCTGAGCGCGGACGACGGCGCCGTCCCGGCGGCACTGGGGGCGCCGCTCCCCCCGGTGCCTCCCCCGTCGTCGCCGCCGCTGCTGCTGCAGCCGGCCGCCGTGAGCGCCAGGGCCGTGGCGGCCGTGACCAGCAGCACGGTCCGGGTGCGGCCGCCGGTACGGCCTCTGGCGCGGCCGGCGTGCGGACGAATCGTTCGGTTCATGACAGGCTCCTCCCGTGGCCCGTACCGCGGCAGCGCGCGGCCGACGGGAGTGGCGTCGGCGCTGACGCGCGGGAGCGGCGCGGACCGTCGCGTCCCCGCACGGTCCTACGCCGGGGCCGGGGCCGTCGCAAGGGCGCGCACGGGGGCTCGCGCCCTCCGTGACCCGAACGTGACGCCCGGCCCCAGGGGCCGTGCGCACCCGACCTACCCCGCCGCGGCGGGATCATGCCCCCGCGGCGGCCCGCCCGCTCCACCGCCCGCTCCACCGGTCCGCGCCGCCCGCCCGTGCCGTCCACCCGCGCCGCCCGGAAGGCGGGCTGACGAGCCGTCGGCCCGCGTCGGCGCCCGGCAGGGGGGCGCCGGCGGGGGTGGACGGCCGTGGCTGCGGGCCGCGGGGGTCAGACCAGCGGCGGTGCCGCCGCGGCGCCGAGGGAGCCCGCCGCGCGCTGGAGGGCGCTCGCCAACAGGGCCAGGTCCGTCGGACCGTTGCCCAGCTCGCGGACCGGCCGCCGGCCGGGCGGCGCCCCTGCCTGGGACCAGTCCAGCGCCACCACGGTCGGCCGCAGCGTGGCCGTGCGCGGGATGCGCCCGCTCACCCGGGCCCCCTGGAACGCCGTCACCCTGCCGTCGGGCAGGCGCAGGTAGCCGCGGCCGGGGGTGTCCTCCCCGAGCGCCGCCGCGTCCTCCACGTGCACCAGTAGCCGGGAGAGGTCCGGGTCGTCGGTGCGCAGCGCGATCCGCAGCAGGGCCGCCTCGTCCACCTCCGTGCCCGCGGTCCGCTCCGGGCGGCCGGTGGAGACCGCCAGGTGCACGCCGAGCCGCCCGCCGCGCACCGCGACGGCGGCCAGCGCCCGGCCCAGTGCCGCGCGTGCCCGCGCGGACGGGTCGGCGGCCGCCCGTCCGGCCCCCTCCCCGCCGACCAGGGCGTCGACGTCGTCCACCACCACCAGCAGGCGGCCGGTCGGGGCCTGGGCCAGGGCGGCGGGTGCGCCGGCGCCGTTCGGGGCGCCCGCGGACGCGGCCACCGCCCGCACCGGCCCGGCCGCCGTCCGGAGGGCGGCCCGGTCCCGCTCGCGGCCGAGCCCCGCGCCCGCACCCGTGCCCGGTCCCGTGCCGGGGTCGCGGCCGTCCGGGGCGGTCCGCTGCGGCACCAGCCGCACACCGCCGGCCGGGCGGCCCGCCCCGGCGGCCCGCAGCATCCCGTCCGCGTACCAGGCGCCGAAGTCCCGCCCCCGCAGCAGCTCCTCGCGCCGGTCCAGCTCCGCCAGCAGCGCCTCGGCCGCCTCGGCCGTGCGGACCGGGTCGACGTCGGCGCCCAGGTAGGTGGAGACGTGCGGCAGGTCGGTGCAGGCGTACAGCCCCAGCGCCGGGTCGGCGGGCTCCCGGCCCTCGATGACCACGACCGACAGCCGGTCGGGCCGCTCGGCCACGGCCAGCGACGCGACCAGGGTGCGCAGCAGCTCCGTCTTGCCCGAGCCGGGGGCGCCGCCGACCAGCAGGTGGGGGCCGCCGGAGAGCCCGGGGCCGAGCAGTTCGCGGTCGGCGAGGTCCACGGTGCACCGGCCGTCGCGGGCGGTGCCCAGGACGGCGGGGGCCGGGCCGGCGGTCGCGGGCGGCTCGGCCCAGCGTCCGGAGATCTTGGCGGGGGTGACCATGTCCAGGTCGAGCAGGTCCAGCAGCCGCAGCGCGGCGGGCAGCGGGCCGCGCGCGGCGGGTGCGGACTCCCGCAGCGGGGCCAGCGCCCGGGCCAGCCGCTCGGCCCAGGCGGCGGAGACGGCGTCCAGCGCCACCCCGTCGACGGTCTCGCGCCGCGGCCCGGCCGCTCCCCGCACCGGCCGCTCCACCCGCAGCTGGGTGCCGACCTCGCCGCCCACGACGGCGGTCGCGCCCAGGCCCGGCGGCAGCCCCCCGGACTCCTCGGCCAGGGCGAGCACGTGCACCCCGGCGGCCGCGCCCCGAGCGGCCAGCAGGGCGGCGTCCCGCCGGGCCGCGTCCGAGCCGGGGTCGCCGTCCAGCACCAGCACCGCGGCGGGGCCGCCGTGCCGTACGGGCCCGTCGAGGCGGGACGCCAGCTCGGCGAGGCGGGCGGCGGCCTGGACGGCGTCCAGCCCCACCAGCAGCCGGCACTCCTGGCCCTGCGACGGCCGCAGGTGCGGCAGCCAGAACGCCCAGGACCACTCCTCGGTGCGGGCCTCCGCCGGGCGCCCCGGATCGGCGCTGACCAGGACGACCTCCAGGGCCGAGGGGGAGTGGAGGGCGGCCAGGCGGGCGACGGCGGCGCGCGCCAGCCCGGCGAGCCGGGGCCGCGGGCCGGCCAGGCCCAGGCTGCCGGCCGCCCGCAGGTCCACGGTGACGGGCACGGCGGGGAGCACCCCGCCGTGGTCGGCGGGCCGGTCGGCGGTGCCGAGCCGCAGCGCGAGGAAGCCGGGGTGGCCCGGCCCGCGCTCCCACAGCAGCGGGCCGCGGTCCAGGGCGGCGAGCAGCAGCGCGGCGGGGTCGGGCTGCCGGTCCCGCAGGGCGGCCGCCTCGCGGGTGCGGGCCCGCGCCCGCTCCTGGGCGGCGGCCCGGCCGGCGGTGCGGGCCTCCTCCGCCGCGCCGCGGCCGCCGCGGCGCAGGGTGTCGCCGATCCGCCGCAGGCCGCGGCCGAGGGCCGGCTCGGGGTCCGGATCCGGTGCGGCGGCGGGGGCCTGCGGCGGGGCGCCCGGTGCGGCCGGGGGCCGGTGCGGCGGCGGCGGGGCGAGCTGCAGGTGCCCCTGGCCGTCGGGGGTGGCCGGGCGCAGGGCCTCCGCGAGCGGTGTGCGCGCCGCCAGGACCAGGGAGGACTCGCCGACCCGCAGCAGGCCGCCGACGGGCACGGGCACCGGCTCGGCGCCCACGGGCGCGCCGTCCAGGGTGGTGCCGTTGGTGGAGCCGGGGTCCGCGGCGGTGACCCAGCCGTCGGGGGAGACGTGCAGCTCCAGGTGGAGGCGGGAGACGTCGGGGTCGTCCAGGGGCACGTCGGCCTCGCCGGAGCGGCCCACCCGGACCCGGCCGGGGTGCAGCAGGTGCACCCCGCCGGCGTCGGGGCCCCCGGCGACCCGCAGCTCGGCGGCGGCCGGGCCGCCCTCCGCGCCGTGGCCGGCGGCGGGCCCGTCGACGGAGAGGACGGCGCCGTCGACCAGCGGGGGGCTGCCCAGCGGGGTGCGCTCGTCGAGCCGCTGCGGGCCCGCGTACAGGTGCACGTGGGTGGCGGTGCGGCCGCCGCGCACCCCGACCGCGCCCGCCAGCGCCCCGGCGACCGCGCCGAGGGTGGTGCCCGCCGGCGCGGTGACGAGCACATCGGCCGCGGGCCCGTCCGTGGACGGCCCGCCGCGCGGCCGGAGGACGGTCAGCCGGATCTGCATGTCGTCCGCGGTCCCTTCTGGTCGTGCGGCGCTGCCCCGTCGGCACGGCGCAGGCCCTCATGACCGCCCGGACGTGGCCCGTGGGCCGGGCCGCCGCCCGCCGCGGTGCGGCGGTGCGGAGCGGCGCCTCCAACGGGCTGCTCCCGCACGGGTGGTGGCAGCATCCTCCCACCCGCCACGGACAGTACGCGGCCGGTACCGGATTTGATGATCTTGCGACCATTCTCACGCGGTGCTTCACGTGCTGTTCGAGACGCCGGCGGTCCGGGGGGCCTTCTGTTCGAGGACCGGCGCCCCGGGGGCGGTGGCGCCGGGGCGCGCCCCGGGGGACGGCCGGACTTTCCCCCGGCGCACGTCAACCGGAACGCGCCCCCGTGCGTCCTGGTACCCGGGCGGGCGCGCGACCGGACCGGCCCGGCGGCCCTCGCGGGATGCCGGGGAGAACGGCCCGGTCCCGGCCTTCCCGCGGCGTCGGACACGGTTAGAGTTGCCGGGAACACGGGCCGCCTCCGCACTCGCCGAGTGCGCCGGCCCCGCGGAGTCGGCACGGCGAGGAGCGCACCAGTGCGTCCGGTAGGCAGCAAGTACCTGCTAGAGGAGGCGCTCGGACGGGGCGCCACCGGCACCGTCTGGCGCGGCCTGGTCCGCGACGACGCGGCCGTGCCCGGCACCGTCCCGGGCCAGCGGGTGGCCGTCAAGGTGCTCCGCGAGGAGCTGGCCAACGACCCGGACGTGGTGATGCGCTTCCTGCGGGAGCGCTCCGTCCTGCTGCGGCTGACCCACCCCAACATCGTCCGGGTCCGCGACCTGGTCGTCGAGGGCGACCTGCTCGCCCTGGTGATGGACCTGGTCGACGGCCCCGACCTGCACCGGTACCTGCGCTCCCACGGGCCGTTCAGCCCGGTCGCGGGCGCCCTGCTCATGGCCCAGGTCGCCGACGCCCTCGCCGCCAGCCACGCCGACGGGGTCGTCCACCGCGACCTCAAGCCCGCCAACGTGCTGCTGGCCACCGCCGCCGACCCGCGCGGCGGCGAGCGGATGCACCCGATGCTCACCGACTTCGGCATCGCCCGGCTCGCCGACTCCCCGGGCATCACCCGCGCCCAGGAGTTCGTCGGCACCCCCGCCTACGTGGCGCCGGAGTCCGCCGAGGGCCGTCCGCAGACCTCCGCGGTCGACGTCTACGGCGCCGGCATCATGCTGTACGAGCTGGTCACCGGCCGCCCGCCCTTCCAGGGCGACGGCCCGCTGCAGATCCTCCACGCCCACCTCTCCCGGGACCCGGAGCGGCCGCGCAGCATGCCCGAGCCGCTGTGGACGGTGGTCGAGCGCTGCCTGCGCAAGGACCCGCGGCAGCGGCCCGGCGCCACCTCCCTGGCCCGGGCGCTGCGGGTGGTGGCGGCCGGTGTCGGCGTCCACTCCTCCCCGGCGCAGATCGACGAGGCCCTGGCGGTCGGCGCACTGCTGCTGCCGGACCCCGACCCGGCGCCGGTGCCCGCGACCGGCGCGCCCTTCGGCGGCCCGCCGGCCGGGGGCGTCCCCGACGCCGACCCGACCCGGGTGCTCGGCCGCCCCGGCGTGCCCGGCGCCGAGGACCCGACCGCGGGCGACGGCGTGCGGTACGACCCGGCGGCGGCCACCCGCCTGATGGGCGCGACCGGCGCGACCGGCGCGGCGGGCGCCGCGGCGGCCCACGGCTCCGAGGACCGCACCCGCGCCATGCCCACGGCCGGGCCGGGCCAGGGCCAGGGGTACGGGCAGGGGTACGGCCAGGGGCAGGGGTACGGGCAGGACCAGGGCGGCGGCCAGGGCGACCGCACCCGGGTCATGCCGCCGGTCGGCCCGGACGGCGGCCCGGACGGCCCTCAGGGACCGGGCGGTCCGGGGCAGGACCGGCCGCACCCCTGGCAGACCCAGCTGCGCGCCGCCCGCGACCGCAACCAGCAGACCGAGATCGGGTCCTTCGAGCCCGAGGAGATGCAGCAGCTGCGGCAGCCCCAGGTCGCCCCGCCCCCGTACCAGGGCGGTCCCCGGCAGGACGGCGGCCCCCGGCGCGCCCCCCAGGGCCCTCCCCGGGGCGGGGCCGCCCCGCAGGGGGACCCCCGCCGCAGCGGCGCGCCGCAGTACCGGCAGCAGCCGCAGGCGGCGCCCCCGCCGTACCGGCAGCCCCGCGAGGCCGCCCCCGCGCCGGAGCGCCGGCAGCCCCCCGCGCGCCGTGCCGAGCCGGCCCCGGCGCGCCGGCCCGAGCCCGCGCCCCCGCGCGAGCCCGCCCCGCGCCGCGAGCCCCGGCCGCGCAGCCGCAACCGGATGTACATCCCGGGCCTCGGCTGCCTCAAGGGCTGCCTGATGGTGCTGCTCATCCTGGCCATCGCGGCGGCCGCGCTCTGGAACTTCACCCCGCTGCCCCAGTGGTGGCAGACGGTGTACGACCACGCCCACCCCGTGGTCAAGTGGATCGGCGACCACTGGGACAGCCTCACCGGGTCGTCCTCCCCGTCCGGCCGGTGAGCGCGGCCCGGCGCCGCACCACCGGTATTGACGCTTTGTCGACTTAAGATCGGTCAACCCCGCCCGGCGCCACCCTGGCGGCAGTTCTCCGCGTACTTTGGTCGCTGACGCGTCCGCGCACCCCCTGGGGCGCCGACGCACCGAACCCTCGGCTCACGGAGCAGCATTGGCACGCAAGATCGGCAGCCGGTACACCGTCCACCAGGTGATCGGCCGGGGATCCGCAGGCACCGTGTGGCTCGGCGAGGGCCCGGACGGGCCCGTCGCCGTCAAGCTGCTGCGCGAGGACCTGGCCTCCGACCAGGTCCTCGTCGGCCGCTTCGTCCAGGAGCGGACCGCGCTCACCAGCCTCGACCACCCCCGGGTGGTCGGCATCCGCGACCTCGTCGTGGACGGCAGTGACCTCGCCCTGGTCATGGAGCTCGTCCACGGCACCGACCTGCGCTCCCGGCTGGAGCGCGACGGGGTCCTCGCCCCGCAGGCCGCCGTCGCGATCGCCGCCGACGTCGCCGACGCCCTCGCGGTCGCCCACGCCGCCGGGATCGTCCACCGCGACGTCAAGCCGGAGAACGTCCTCCTCGACCTCGCCTCCTCGCCCGGCCCCGGCGGCGCCCCCCGCGCCAAGCTCACCGACTTCGGCATCGCCCGGCTCGTCGACGCCCCCCGCCGCACCCGGGCCACCCGGATCATCGGCACCCCCGACTACCTCGCCCCCGAGATCATCGAGGGCCTGGAGCCGCGCGCCGCCGTCGACATCTACGCCCTGGCCACCGTCCTGTACGAGCTGCTGGCCGGCTTCACCCCCTTCGGCGGCGGCCACACCGGCGCGGTCCTGCGCCGCCACGTCACCGAGACCGTGCCGCCGCTGCCCGGCCTGCCGGACGGCCTGTGGCGGATCATCGCCGAGTGCCTGTCCAAGGCCCCGGCCTCCCGGCTGCGGGCCACCGAGATGGCCGACCGGCTCCGCGAGCAGCTGCCCTCCCTCGCCGGACTGCCCCCGCTGGCCGTCGCCTCGCCCGGCGGCGACCCCGCGGACGCCGCCCCGGCCGAGGAGGCCGCGCCCGAGGCCGAGCCGCCCGCCGCCCGGCCCCGGCGGCGCGGCGCCGCCGTCCCGCTGGTCCCCGGCCCGCAGCCCGACTCCACCCGCGACACCCACACCTCGCTGCGCCGCCCCAGCGCCGACGAGCTGGCCTCCTTCGCCGCCGCCTCGCGGGCCGAGCGCGAGCGCCGCGGCGCGGCGGGCGCGGCTCCCGGCCGGGCCCGCAGCCACCGCGGCCACCCCGCCGGACCCGGCTCCGTCGTGATGCGCCGCCGCCGGCTGCTGGCCGCGGTGGTCGCCGTCCTGGTGGCGGCCGGGGCGGTCGGCGCCTACGCGGCCCTCTCCGGCGGCGGCGACGACGGGAACGGCGCGGGACGGCCCGGTACCGGGGCCACGGCCACCGGCGCCGCCGCCCCGAACAACGACTCCGGCCAGGGCCGCCGCGGTCCCGGCCTGCCCACCGCGCCCGCGGCCGCCGACGCCTCCGACGCCGGCTCCGGGGACGAGACCGCGGACCTGCCCCGGTGGGCGTCCTGGCAGACCGTCCCGGCCCCGCCGGCCCCGCTGACCGGGGGCGTGCGGGCGGTGCGGGTCGACGGCTTCACCTTCGCCTTCGCCACCGACCGCGACGGCGGCGTCCGGTACATCACCCGGGGCGGCAGCAGCTTCGGCGGCTGGCGGCTCCTCACCGGCATCCACGTCACCGGCGACCCCGCGCCGGTGGCCATGTCCGACGGCCGGATCGTGCTCTTCGCCCTGGGCACGGACCGGCTGCTCTACCAGCGCACCTACGCGGGCGGCGGCTGGTCCCCGTGGATCCAGTTCGACGGCCGCACCCGGCTCGACTCGCCCCCCGCGGCCGCCGCCGACGACTCCGACGACCGGATCGACCTGGTCGCCAGGATCGGCTCCGACCTGGCCACCGCCTCCTACGTGCACCGCACCTGGAGCGCCTGGGCCACCGTGCCGACCGCCGGGCGGATCACCGGGACCCCCGGGCTGGCCGCCGGCCGCGCCGGGCGGCTGGACGCCTTCGTCGTACGGGCCGCCGACTCGGCCGTGCTCCGGGTCACCGCGCTGCGCGGCGCCTGGCACCCCGCCGAGCCCGTGCCGGGCCTCGGCGGCGGGGAGCGCGCCGAACCGGCCGTCGCCGACGACGGCGGCCTGTACGTCTTCGGCCGCGGCCCGTCGGGCGGCCTCGCCGTCGCGGCCTCGCACTCCGGCGGGCGGGCCTGGCGCACCGGCGCCGTCCCGGGCCCCGGCGCGGCCGGGCGGTACGCCCCCGGCCCCGTCGCGGAGGGCGGGCGGATCGGCCTGTTCGCCCGCACCGGGAAGGGCACCCTGCGGTACGTCCGCACGGTCTGACCAGCGCGGCGCCCCGGCGCGACCCGCCCCCGCCGGGCCGCCCGGCGGACCCGGCCGGGGTGGTCGGCGGCCGGTTCGGCCGCGGAGCCATTACGCTGGGGGCGTGGCAGCAGTCGATCCTTCCGAAGAGCTCAAGTCCCTCGAGTCGACCATGGGGTCGATCGAGGCCGTCCTCGACCTGGACAAGATCCGGGCCGACATCGCGCGCCTCGAGGAGGAGGCCGCCGCGCCGGACCTCTGGGACGACCTGGCGAACGCGCAGAAGGTCACCAGCAGGCTCTCCTTCCTGCAGGGCGAACTGCGCAGGGTGGAGACGCTGCGCCGGAGGATCGACGACGTCTCGGTGCTCTTCGAGCTCGCCGAGGCCGAGGACGACGCCGACACCCGCGCCGAGGCCGAGAACGAGCTCGCCGCCGTCCGCAAGGCGGTGGAGGAGCTGGAGGTCCGGACCCTCCTGTCCGGCGAGTACGACGCCCGCGAGGCCCTGGTCAACATCCGCGCCGAGGCCGGCGGCGTCGACGCGGCGGACTTCGCCGAGCAGCTGATGCGCATGTACCTGCGCTGGGCCGAGCGCCACGGCTACCCGACCGAGGTCTACGACACCTCCTACGCGGAGGAGGCCGGCATCAAGTCGGCGACCTTCGCCGTCAAGTCGCCGTACGCCTACGGCACCCTCTCCGTCGAGCAGGGCACCCACCGCCTGGTCCGCATCTCGCCCTTCGACAACCAGGGCCGGCGCCAGACGTCCTTCGCGGGCGTCGAGGTGCTGCCGGTGGTCGAGCAGAGCGACCACGTGGACATCGACGAGTCCGAGCTGCGGGTCGACGTGTACCGCGCCTCCGGCCCCGGCGGCCAGGGCGTCAACACCACAGACTCGGCGGTGCGGATCACCCACATCCCGACCGGCATCGTGGTCTCCTGCCAGAACGAGCGCTCCCAGATCCAGAACAAGGCGAGCGCCATGAACGTCCTCCAGGCCAAGCTGCTGGAGCGGCGCCGCCAGGAGGAGCAGGCCAGGATGGACGCCCTCAAGGGCGAGGGCAGCTCCTGGGGCAACCAGATGCGGTCCTACGTGCTGCACCCGTACCAGATGGTCAAGGACCTGCGCACCGAGTTCGAGGTCGGCAACCCGCAGAGCGTGCTGGACGGCGACATCGACGGCTTCATCGAGGCGGGTATCCGCTGGCGCAAGCAGCAGGAGGTCTCCGCCTGACCGAGGCCTCCCGCCCGGTCGCGGGCGGTGGGCCGGTGCGGGCGGTGGACGCGGCGAAGGCCCCGGGGCGGATGCCCCGGGGCCTTCGGCGTGCACAGGAGGGGGACGCCCGGCGGGCGTCGGCGGGGGTCGGGCGGGCTCAGGCGAAGGCGTGCCGCGCCACGACCAGGACGGCGATCATCGCCGCCAGCAGGACGACCAGGGTCGCGGGGGAGACGGCCGCGAACGGGTTCTGCTGCTGCTGCAGCCGTGCGCGGTTGGCCCGGCACACCGGGCACCGCCCCTCGCTCACCGGTCCCGCGCAGTTGGCGCACACCAGACGGTCGCATGTCATGCGATCTCCTCCTCATCCTGCCAACGCGCCGGGCAGCCGGTTCTGTTCCCTGTCTTCCCCGGAGACGGCTGGGAGGACCCTTCGGTTCACCCCCTCCACTGTGCCAGGTTCCGGCGCCCGGAGCCCCCCTGCCCCGCACCTTCCGGGGGCGGGCGCCGGGGGCGTGCGCCGCGCGGCCCGCAGGCCTGCGGGGCAAAGGCGGTTTTCCTCCCTTTTTGACCGTGAACTCCCCCACCTTTGCCTCGGCCGCGCCTGCACTCACCCGCGCCGTTCGCGTATGGTCCACCACCGGGGGAGCGGTGGACGCCGCTCCTGTCCTCCTAGACTGGCGAACCGTGATGCAGCCGTGATCAGATTCGACAACGTCTCCAAGACCTACCCGAAGCAGAACCGACCGGCCCTGGACAACGTCTCCCTGGAGATCGAGAAGGGCGAGTTCGTCTTCCTCGTCGGGTCGTCCGGCTCCGGGAAGTCCACCTTCCTGCGGCTGATCCTCCGCGAGGAGCGTCCGAGCCAGGGCGACGTCCACGTGCTCGGCAAGGACCTGGGGAAGCTCTCCAACTGGAAGGTCCCCCACATGCGGCGTCAACTCGGCACCGTGTTCCAGGACTTCCGCCTGCTGCCGAACAAGACGGTGGCTCAGAACGTGGCCTTCGCCCTGGAGGTCATCGGCAAGCCCAAGGGCGCCATCCGCAAGGTGGTGCCCGAGGTCCTCGACCTGGTCGGCCTGGCCGGCAAGGAGGACCGCATGCCGGGCGAGCTCTCCGGCGGCGAGCAGCAGCGCGTGGCCATCGCCCGCGCCTTCGTGAACCGGCCCATGCTGCTGATCGCGGACGAGCCCACGGGCAACCTCGACCCGCAGAACTCGGTCGGCATCATGAAGCTGCTCGACCGCATCAACCGGACCGGCACCACCGTGCTCATGGCCACCCACGACCAGGCCATCGTCGACCAGATGCGCAAGCGCGTCATCGAGCTGGACAAGGGCCACCTGGTCCGCGACCAGTCGCGCGGCGTCTACGGCTACCAGCACTGACCGCAAGCAGCAAAGGACATCATGAGAGCCCAGTTCGTCGTCTCGGAGATCGGTGTAGGACTCCGACGCAACCTGACGATGACCATCGCGGTCGTGGTGAGTGTGGCGCTCTCGCTCGCCCTCGCGGGTGCGAGCCTCCTCGTCCGCGACCAGGTCGACTCCATGAAGGGGTACTGGTACGACAAGGTGCAGGTCGCGGTGTACCTCTGCAACAAGGGGGACGCCAAGACCTACGCCTCCTGCGCGGGCGGCGCCGCCACCGACCAGCAGAAGGCCCAGATCAAGGCCGACCTGGAGAAGCTCCCGGTCGTCGAGAAGGTCATCTTCGAGAACCGGCAGGGCGCCTACCAGCACTGGAAGGAGATGAACCCGGACAACCCCCTCGCCAAGGTCGTCGGCGCGGAGGGCCTGCCCGAGTCCTACCAGGTCAAGCTGAAGAACCCCGAGCAGTACGACGTCATCGCCAGCGCCTTCGCCGGCAAGCCCGGCGTGCAGTCGGTCTCCGACCAGCGCCGCATCCTCGACAACCTCTTCGGGCTGCTCAACGGCCTGCAGACGGTGGCCTTCGGGGTGATGTCGCTGATGGTCTGCGTGGCGCTGCTGCTGATCGTGAACACCGTCCGCGTGTCCGCCTTCAGCCGGCGCCGGGAGACGGGCATCATGCGCCTGGTCGGCGCCTCCAACTTCTACGTGCAGATGCCGTTCATCGCGGAGGCGGCGTTCGCCGCGCTGCTCGGTGCGGGCCTGGCCTCCGGCCTGCTGCTCCTGGGCAACGTCTTCGTGCACTCCTGGCTGCAGCAGCGCGTGCAGTTCATCCACTTCATCGGCCTGCCCGAGGTGATGCGGGTCATCCCGCTGCTGGTGGTGATCGGCATGGCGATGGCCGCGGTCGCCGCGTTCTTCACCCTGCGGAAGTACCTGAAGGTCTGACCCCGGGGGTTCACCCCCGCACCCGCCCCAGGCGCCCCACCGGGCCCGGGCCGCCCGTGCCGGCGGTCCGGGCCCGGTCACGTACGGTGACGTTCCCCACCTTCCGTGACGCAGTGCCCCGATACGGGCCTTTTCCTGGCCTACACTCCAGATCCATGTCCGGTACGTCTCGACGGATGCGCCAGGGGGCCACCCTGTCGCTGGTGTTCGGCGCGGTGCTCGCCACCGGTGCCGCCACCGGCGCCTGGGGGCAGGCCCCCGGCGGCATCCCCGCCCCCCGCCAGGGGGCCCCGGCGCGCCCTGCCGACCCCGTGCGGCTCGACGGCGGACTCGCCGGGCAGGCCGTCCCGCCCGCGCAGGCGCGCCGCCTGGTCGAGGAGAGCGGCGACCGGTGGGCCGCCTACTACAGCCCCGAGGAGTACGCGGACTTCTCCCGGAGCCTGGACGGCGAGTACGTCGGCGTCGGCCTGTGGGTGCACCGCGAGCAGGACGGCGGCGTCGCCGTCACCCGCGTCGGGCCGGGCACCTCCGCCGACCGCGCGGGCATCCGCCCCGGCGACCGCCTGCTGCGCATCGACGGCGAGCCCGCGGGTGCCATGCCGGTGACCGAGGTCGTCGCCCGGCTGCGCGGCAGCACCGGCGCCGGCACGGACGCCGACGACACGGGCACTGCCGACGGCGCGGGCACTGCCGGCACGGACGCCGACGGCGCGGGCCTTGCCGGTGCGGGCACCGCCGGCACGGGCACCGCCGACGGCCCGGACGGCGCGGGCCGCCACGGAGGCGCGGACGCCGTGGCGGGGCGGGCCAGCCGCCAGGACCCGGCCGGCCGCAGCGCCGACCTCGCCGCCCCCGCCGGACGCCGGGTGGGCTCCACCGTCACCCTGGCCGTGCGGCGCGGCGACGCGCCCGTCCGCGAGGTCGTCCTGCGCCGGACGTTACTGGCCGCCCACGACGTCGCGGTCGACCACCCGGGGCCCGGCGTCACCCGCATCGCCGTCCACGCCTTCACCTCCGGCGTCGGCGACGAGGTCGTCGCCGCCGTCCGCCGCGCCGCGGCCCGGCCGGCCCGCGACGGCGGGGGGCTCCTCCTCGACCTGCGGGGCAACTCCGGCGGCCTGGTGGCCGAGGCGGTCAGGGCCGCCTCCGCCTTCCTGGACGGCGGCCCCGTCGGCACCTACCGGGTCCGCGGCAGCGACCGCGACCTGGTCGCGGAGTCCGGCGGCGACACCCGCACCCCGCTGGTCGTGCTGGTCGACGGCGGCACCATGAGCGCCGCCGAACTCCTCACCGGCGCCCTCCAGGACCGCTGCCGCGCCGTGGTCGTCGGGTCCCGCACCTTCGGCAAGGGCACCGTGCAGGAGCCCAGCCGGCTGGCCGACGGCTCCGTCCTGGAGCTCACCGTCGGCCGCTGGTACACCCCCGGCGGCCGCTCCCCCGACGGCACCGGCATCGAGCCCGACGTCTCCGTCCCCGCGGGCGAGGGGCCGGGCCGGGCCGACGAGCTGGCGCTCGCCGTCCTCTCCGGCCTCGGCGGCCCGGGGGGCCGCCGGTAGCGGACCCGGTGGCGGCCGACCCCGCCGCCGCCGGCCCGGTGGCGGCGGACCCGGCAATAATGGACTCCCGTCCGGCCCCGCCGGATGCGACAATGTGCGCGCTATGGCAAAGGAAAAGGGACACAAGCTCGTCGCGCAGAACAAGCGCGCCCGGCACGAGTACACCATCCTCGACACCTACGAGTGCGGGATGGTCCTCACCGGCACCGAGGTCAAGTCGCTCCGCGAGGGCAGGGCGAACCTCACCGACGGGTACGCCTACATCAGCGGCCGCGAGGCGTGGGTCGACAACCTCTTCATCCCCGAGTACACCCAGGGGACGTGGACCAACCACGCGGCGCGCCGCAAGCGCAAGCTGCTGCTGCACCGCGACGAGATCCGCAAGCTGGAGGCGAAGACGAAGGAGACCGGCCACACGCTGGTCCCGCTGTCGCTCTACTTCAAGGACGGCCGGGCCAAGCTGGAGGTCGCGGTCGCGGTCGGCAAGAAGCTGTACGACAAGCGGCAGGCGCTGCGCGAGAAGCAGGACAAGCGCGAGGCCGCCCGCGCCGTCGCCCGCGCCAACCGCCGCACCGGCTGACGGCGGCACCGCACCGCCGTCCGCGCCCCCGGCCTGCGGGGGAGCGCCGGGCGCGGCCCGCCGCCGGCGGGGAATGCGCTGGACCCCTCCGGCGTTGACCCGTACGATGGCAGTGCGCCGGAGGTCCCGCGAGGGTCCGCCGGAGCTCTTTGAGAAGTCCACATGGGGGTGATCGGTTTCGACTGGGGATGTCGAAACAGGGGAAGCGAGCCGAGGAACGCGGCAATGATCTCGTTAACCATCTGCCGCAAACAAATAATCGCCAACACCAAGCGCGATTCCTTCGCCCTCGCTGCCTGAGCAGCGAGCCTGAAGGTGTCAGACCGGGTCTGTTCCCGCCCCGGATCCTGGCATCAGCTAGGGAACTCACCGTTCTTCCCGGTCGCGGGGTAGTTCGGGACAACAAACAGTGACTGAGCCCGTCGGCAGCTTGTCCGTGTGACTGCCGGGGCTGAGAAAAGCACAGCGGACTGCGCTCGGAGAAGCCCTGAATCAACTCCACAGGACCCGGGTTCGATTCCCGGCACCTCCACCACACCCATGTACGCGAAGGCCGCCGTCCGCTCCGGACGGCGGCCTTCGCGTGTCCTGGGGCCGCCCCGCACACGCCCCCTCCTCGCGCGCCCGGCTCACAGGCGGTGCGGGCGGCGGGTGAACGGACGGTTCCGCAGGCTTCACACGCCGCCACGGGCCCGAAACGGCGGGCTCCTAGCGTCGGAGCGTCGGAGGACGCCCAGGACGCACACGGGAGACGCTGATGACCACGGGCATGGGCACGGGCACGGGCACGAGTACGGCCGCAGGCGCGGGCGCCGCGGGCACGCCGGCGGCGCGCCGCGGCGGCCGCCGGATCCACGAGTGGGACCCGGAGGACGAGGCGTTCTGGGAGCGCACCGGGCGGCGCACCGCCCACCGCAACCTGGCCTTCTCCATCCTCTCCGAGCACATCGGCTTCTCCGTCTGGAGCCTGTGGTCGGTGATGGTCCTCTTCATGGGGCCCGCCTACCACGTCGACCCGGCGGGCAAGTTCTTCCTGGTCGCGGTGCCCACCCTGGTCGGCTCCTTCGTGCGGATCCCGTACACCTTCGCGGTGGCCCGCTTCGGGGGCCGCACCTGGACGGTCGTCTCCGCGCTGCTGCTGCTCCTGCCGGCCGGCGCCGCCGCCCTGGTGATGGAGCCCGGCACCCCGTACACCGCCTTCCTGCTGGTGGGCGCGCTCACCGGCCTCGGCGGCGGCAACTTCGCCTCCTCCATGACCAACATCAACGCCTTCTTCCCGCTGCGCCGCAAGGGCTGGGCGCTCGGCCTGAACGCGGGCGGCGGCAACATCGGCGTCCCGGTCGTCCAGCTGGTCGCCCTCGCGGTGATCGCGACCGCCGGGGCCGGGCACCCCCGCATCGTGCTGGGGGTCTACATCCCGCTGATCGTGGTCGCCGCCGTCTGCGCCGCGCTCTTCATGGACGACCTGGCCCCCGTGAGGGCCGACACCGGCGCCCTCCGCGAGGTGGTCCGCGAGCGGCACACCTGGATCATGTCGGTGCTCTACGTCGGCACCTTCGGCTCCTTCATCGGCTTCAGCTTCGCCTTCGGCCTGGTGCTGCAGAACCAGTTCGGCCGCACCCCGCTGGAGGCCGCCCAGCTCACCTTCGTCGGCCCGCTGCTCGGGTCGCTGGTCCGCCCGGTCGGCGGCCGGCTGGCCGACCGCCGGGGCGGCGCCCGGGTCACCTTCTGGACCTTCGGGGCGATGGCCGCCGCGGCCGGCACGGTGCTGTACGCCTCCTCGGTGAGGTCGCTGCCGGTCTTCCTGGCGGGCTTCACCGGCCTCTTCGTCTTCTCCGGGATCGGCAACGGCTCGACGTACCGGATGATCCCCGGCATCTTCCGGGCCGAGGCCGACGCCCGCGCCCTCGCCGACGGCGGTACCGCCGCGCAGGCCGCCGCCCGGGCCCGCCGCCTGTCCGGGGCGGCGATCGGGGTGATCGGCGCGGTCGGCGCCCTCGGCGGCCTCCTCATCAACCTCGCCTTCCGGCAGTCCTTCCTCACGGAGGGGACCGGCTCCCCGGCGTTCGCGTCCTTCCTCGCCGCCTACGCCGTCTGCTCCGCCCTCACCTGGGCGGTCTACCTCCGTAGGCCGGCCGCCTCCCCGGCGCCCGCCGCAGGGGAGGGGGCCGACCCGGCGCGCCCCGCCCTCGCCGAGGTCTGAGAGGGCCCCCGCCCCGGGGCACCGGGCCACGGGCACCGGCCCGCGGCCCACGGACCCCGGGGCCGCGGCCCGCCGGGGCGCATCCCCGCCCGCGGCCCGTACGGCGGACCCCTCCCGCCGTACGGGCCCCGCCCGGGCGCAGCGGTGAAACAGCCGTGAAACCACGGCGACCCGCCCGCGACACCGGCGCGGGGCACGATGCGCGCAGGCCCACCGCCGGAAGACCGCCGTTCCTGAGGCGTACGACCGCCAGGGACCCGTACCGATGGGAAAGCCCCGATGCCCGGTCGCACACCGCCGCCCCCCGCCGACGAGGCGCGCCCGGCCGTCCCGCCGCTCGCCGGATTCACCGTCGGGGTCACCGCCGCCCGGCGCGCCGACGAGCTGGCCGCCCTCCTCCAGCGCCGGGGTGCCGCCGTCCTGCGGGCGCCGGCGCTGCAGATCGTCCCGCTCCCCGACGACGCCCGGCTGCTCGCCGCCACCCGGGACCTGGTCGACGACCCGCCCGACGTGGTGGTCGCCACCACCGGCATCGGCTTCCGCGGCTGGATCGAGGCCGCCGACGGATGGGGCCTCGGCGACGGCCTGCTGGACCGGCTCGGCCGCGCCGAGCTGCTGGCCCGCGGCCCCAAGGCCCGCGGCGCCATCCGCGCCGCGGGCCTCCGCGAGGAGTGGTCGCCCTCCTCGGAGTCCTCCGTCGAGGTGCTGGAGCGGCTGCTGGCGGAGGGCGTCGACGGCCGGCGCATCGCCGTGCAGCTGCACGGCGCCCCGCTCCCCGACCTGGCCGCGTCGCTGCGGGCGGCCGGCGCCGAGGTGGTCGACGTCCCCGTGTACCGCTGGGAGCCGCCCGCCGACCCGGCACCGCTGGACCGGCTGCTCGACGCCTGCTGCGCCGGCGCCCTCGACGCCGTCACCTTCACGAGTGCGCCCGCCGTCCTCGGCCTGCTCGACCGGGCCCGGGAGCGGGGCCTCACCGCCGGGCTGCTGCACGCGCTGCGCCGCGACGTCCTCCCGGCCTGCGTCGGACCGGTCACCGCGGCCCCGCTGGACGCCCTGGACGTGCCCGCCGTGCGGCCGGGGCGGATGCGGCTCGGCGCCATGGTGCAGACCCTGGCCGCCGAGCTGCCCGCCCGCGCCCGCCGGCTCTCCGCCGCCGGGCACCGCCTGGAGCTGCGCGGCCGGGCCGCCCTGGTCGACGGCGTGCTGCGCCCCGTCCCGCCCGCCGGCATGGCCCTGCTGCGCGTCCTCGCCCGGCGGCCCGGCTGGGTGGTGCCCCGGGCCGAGCTGCTGCGCGCCCTGCCCGGCGCGGGCGGCGACGAGCACGCCGTGGAGACCGCCGTCGCCCGGCTGCGGGCGGCCCTGGGCGTGCCCGGGATCGTGGCCACGGTGGTCAAGCGCGGCTACCGGCTGGCGGTCGACCCGGTCGCCGACCCGGGGGAGACGGGGGAGGCGTGCGGGCCGGGCGGAGGCAAGTACGCCGGGTCCGCGCCCGCCGTCACCGGCCCGCGCCCGGCACGCCGCCCCTGACCCGGGCCCGGCGCGCCCGACCTGTGCACGCCCGGCGCACGGCGGGCCCCGGCCGCCGCCCGTACGCCCCCCGCTCCTCCCTCGGAAGCCGTCGCAGGCCCCCGTGAGCCCTCCGTGAGCCGCGGCGCCCGTCCCCCGGGTCCCGCCTCCGTCCGCCTGCTGGCCCGGCGCGCCTTCGTCGGGCACGCTGGACGGGAGGGACCACCGGCGGGCGGAAGGACGCGGTGAGCCATGGCGGCGTCGTCGTACGGACTGCGGTTCGACACCGGCCGGACCTGCCTCGACCTGCTCGCCACCGCCGGCCGCGGACCGGGACCCGGGCCCGCCGACCGGCTGGACAGCGGGGCGGGCCTCGCCCGGTGGCTGGTCGGCGCCGGGCTCGTGCCGCGCGGCGACCCGCCCCTCGCGGTCGACGACCGCTGGCTGGAGCGGTTCACCGCCCTGCGCGCCCTGCTGCACCGCATGGTGCACGCCGCCCTCGACGGCCGCACCGACCCCGCCGACGTGGAGCGCCTCAACGTCCTGTGCCTGCCCCCCACGCCCGTCCCCCGGCTCGTGCTGGGGCCGCACGGGGAGCCGGTGCGGCGCCTCGCCGCGCCGGCCGGCTGCGCCGGGCTGCTCTCCGCGGTCGCCCGCGACGCGGCGGACCTCCTCACGGACCCGGAGACGGTGGCGCGGCTGCGGCAGTGCGAGGGCGAGGGCTGCGACCTGGTGTACGTGGACACCTCCCGCGGCCACCGCCGCCGCTGGTGCTCCGGCGCGGCCTGCGGCAACCGCGAGCGGGTCGCCCGCCACCGGCGGCGCGCCCTGGGGCCCGCCTGACCGCTCCCGCCCGCCGCCCGCCGTACGCCCGCCGCCCGCCGTACGCCCGCCGCCCGTCCTCCCGGCACGGACCCGCCTGCCGCACACGCCCCGGCCGGGCCCGGTGCGGTGTCCGGCCCCCGCGCGGCGTAAGATCTTCCGTCCGCTGCTTCCGCAGCCGGCGGACGAACGGGGGGAATCCGGGCGGTCGGCCGCGCGTTGACCACCCGGCGCGGCACCGCCGCACACCACCATCGGCACAGCACAGTCCGCAGGACGCGTACGACAGGGGGCTCCTTGGGCGCGCACGGCACAGCCCGGCACACCACCACGACCGTCGACACGGCCGCCGGCACGGCCGCACCCGGGGCCGCCGGCACGGACCCCGTCGCGGCCGCGACCCCGGCCGCCCCGCACGAGACCGTCCGCGACCGCGAGATCGCGGAGGAGCAGCGGCACCTCGACGTGGTCTACCGCCGGCTGGAGGAGAAGCTCGCCGAGGCCGAGTACCTGCTGGAGGACGCGGCGAAGCGGGTCCAGGTCGGCACGCCCGGCGCCCTCGCCGAGCGCGACGCCCAGGTGTACCGCGCGGGCGCCCACCTGCACCGGCTCAACAGCGAGTTCGAGGACTTCCTCTTCGGGCGGATCGACCTCCAGCAGGCCGACCGGCCCGAGGAGCACGGCATCCCCTCCCAGACCCCGCTGGACCCCGACGACCCGGCCATCGCCGAGACCCTGCACATCGGCCGCCTCGGCGTGCTCGACGCCGAGTACGGCCCGCTGGTGATCGACTGGCGGGCCCCCGCCGCCGCGCCGTTCTACCGGGCCACCCCCCGGGAGCCCGGCCGGGTGGTGCGCCGCCGCGTCATCCGCTCCAAGGGCCGCCGCGTCATCGGGGTCGAGGACGACCTGCTCCGCCCCGACCTGCCCACCGACCTCGCCGTCGTCGGCGACGGCGCGCTCATGGCGGCGCTGGGCCGGGCCCGCTCGCACACCATGCGGGACATCGTCTCCTCCATCCAGCGCGAGCAGGACGAGGTCATCCGCGCCCCCGCCGCGGGCGCCACCCTGGTCACCGGCGGCCCGGGCACCGGCAAGACCGCCGTCGCCCTGCACCGCGCCGCGTACCTCCTCTACCAGGACCGCCGCCGCTACGCGGGCGGCATCCTCGTCGTCAGCCCCACCCCGCTGCTGGTCTCCTACACCGAGGGCGTCCTGCCGTCGCTCGGCGAGGAGGGGCAGGTCGCGATCCGGGCGGTCGGCAGCCTGGCGGACGGGGTCGAGGCCACCACCTACGACACCCCGGAGGCCGCCCGCATCAAGGGCTCCTCCCGGATGGTGCCGCTGCTGCGCCGCGCCGCCCGCGCCGCCCTCGACGGCCCGGCGACCCCGTCCGAGCTGCGCGTGGTCGCGCTCGGCGAGGTGCTGCGGCTGGACGCCAACCGGCTGCGGGACGTCCGCCGCACCGTCCTCGGAGGCACCACCCCGGTCAACCTGCTCCGCCCCCGCGCCCGCCGGCTGCTGCTGGACGCCCTGTGGTCGGAGGCCACCCGGCACCGGCCGAAGCCCGCCGACCGGGCCGAGCGGGAGCGCCGGCAGGAGGAGCGGGACTCCTTCGACGAGTACGTCGCCGACCTGGACGCCTTCCAGGACTTCCTCGCCGCCTGGTGGCCCGACCTCACCCCGCGGCGGGTCCTCGCGGTGCTGCGCAGCACCCGCACCCTGGGGCGGCTCGCCCGGCGCCTGCTCTCCCCGGAGGAGGTCCGGGTCCTCGCGGCCTCCTGGCGGCACCTCGCCGACGACGGGACCGGCGCGCTCTCCGCGCACGACGCCGCCCTCGCCGACGAGCTGCGGCTGCTGCTGGGCGAGCCCGCCCGGCCGCGGGTCCGCGAGGCCGACCCCCTGGACCAGCTCACCGGCCTGGACGAGGTCACCACCCAGGCCGACCGCATGTCCCGCTCCCGGTCCCGCCGCGAGGGGGCGGCGGAGCGCACCGAGTACGCCCACGTCATCGTCGACGAGGCGCAGGACCTCACGCCCATGCAGTGGCGGATGGTCGGCCGCCGGGCCCGGTACGCGACCTGGACCATCGTGGGCGACCCCGCGCAGTCCTCCTGGCCGAGCCCGGAGGAGGCCCGGGAGGCGATGGACGAGGTGCTGGGCGGCAAGCCGCGCCGCCGCCACACCCTCACCACCAACTACCGCAACCCCGCCGAGATCGCGGAGGTCGCCGCGCGGGTGCTGGCGCTGGCCGCGCCGGGCACGCCGTCGCCGGAGGCCGTCCGCTCGACCGGCGTGGCGCCGCGCTTCACGGCGGCGGGCGCCGCGGACGGGGCGTTCGCGGCCGCGGCCCGCGCCGAGGTGGAGCGGCTGCTCGCCGAGGTGGACGGCACGGTCGCGGTGGTGGTCCCGATGGACCGGCGGGCCGAGGCGGCGGCCTGGATCGAGGGTCTGGGCGACCGCGCCGTGGCGCTGGGCAGCCTGGAGGCCAAGGGCCTGGAGTACGACGCGACGGTGGTGGCCGACCCGACGGGCATCGCGGGGGAGTCCGAGGCCGGGCTGCGGGTGCTGTACGTGGCGCTGACCCGCGCCACCCAGCGGCTCACCGTGCTGTCGGGGCCGGACGACCTGCCCGACAGCGAGGGCGTGCCGGCGCTGCTGCGCTGAGGCTCCGGCGCCCGGCCACCGCCCGCGGGGCGGTCGGGAGGGCGCCGGGAGAGCACGGAGGCCGGGTCCCCGAGGGGACCCGGCCTCCGCCTGGTCTGCGACACCGACCCGCCATGCTCGCCTCGCGGCAAGTGGTCGCTCGAAGCGACTAAGGTTGGGCCCGGGGGCTTGGATCGGGCCGGTGCCGTATCCAGACTAACCCATGGCCCCCGGAGGCCATTCCCGTCGCGCGGGATTTTCCGGGGAACCCCCGTTCGGGGCAGCGGGGAGGGGCCGTCCGCGCGACGCCCGGCCCACCCGGCCGTCCCGCCGCCCGTCCCGGTGTTCGAGACCGTATTTACGGCTACCCGCCGGTAGGTGGCAGCATCGGATCCCTGAACAGCACAGACGGTGTGCGAAGCGAGTGCAGGGAAGAAGGACGTCGATGGCGACGGTGCCGAGCGTGTCGAATTCGATCACTGTGCGGATGGAGCTGCCCGCCCGGGGCAACGCCGTGAGCATGATCACCACCGCCGTGGAGTCCTCCGGCGGATCGGTCACCGGCCTCGACGTCACGGCCTCCGGCCACGAGCGCCTGCGCATCGACGTCACCGTCGCCGCCTCCTCGGTCGCCCACGGCGAGGAGATCGTCGAGAAGCTGCGCGCCATCGACGGCGTCGCCATCGGCAAGGTCTCCGACCGGACCTTCCTCATGCACCTCGGCGGCAAGATCGAGATGTCCGCCAAGCACCCCATCCGCAACCGCGACGACCTCTCCATGATCTACACCCCCGGCGTCGCCCGGGTCTGCATGGCGATCGCCGAGAACCCCGAGGACGCCCGCCGCCTCACCATCAAGCGCAACACCGTCGCCGTCGTCACCGACGGCTCCGCGGTGCTGGGCCTCGGCAACATCGGCCCCAAGGCCGCGCTGCCCGTCATGGAGGGCAAGGCCGCCCTCTTCAAGCGGTTCGCCGGCATCGACGCCTGGCCGCTCTGCCTGGACACCCAGGACACCGACCAGATCGTCGAGATCGTCAAGGCCATCGCCCCGGGCTTCGCGGGCATCAACCTGGAGGACATCTCCGCCCCCCGCTGCTTCGAGATCGAGGCCCGGCTGCGCGAGGCCCTGGACATCCCGGTCTTCCACGACGACCAGCACGGCACCGCCATCGTCGTGCTCGCCGCCCTCACCAACGCGCTGCGCGTCGTGGGCAAGGAGATCTCGCAGGTCCGCGTGGTGATGTCGGGCGCCGGTGCCGCCGGCACCGCCATCCTCAAGCTGCTGCTCGCGGCGGGCGTGGAGCACGCCGTGGTCGCCGACGTGCACGGCGTCGTCCACACCGGCCGCGGCGACCTCGGCGAGGTCGCCGACGGCACCGCCCTGCGCTGGATCGCCGAGCACACCAACCCCGAGGGCATCACCGGCACCCTCAAGGACGCGGTGCGCGGCGCGGACGTCTTCATCGGCGTCTCCGCCCCCAACGTGCTGGACGGCGACGACGTCGCCGCGATGGCCGACGACGCGGTGGTCTTCGCCCTGGCCAACCCCGACCCCGAGGTGGACCCGGCCGTCGCCCGGCAGACCGCCGCGGTGGTCGCCACCGGCCGCAGCGACTTCCCCAACCAGATCAACAACGTGCTGGTCTTCCCCGGCGTCTTCCGCGGCCTGCTCGACGCGCAGAGCCGCAACGTCAACACCGAGATGATGCTGGCCGCCGCGCGGGCGCTCGCCGCCACCGTGCAGGAGGACCAGCTCAACGCCAACTACATCATCCCCAGCGTCTTCCACCCGGACGTCGCCAAGACGGTCGCCGCCGCCGTCCGGGAGGCCGCCCTCGCCACCGGCAGCGCTCCGGCGCACGTCCCGGCGGGCACCGTCGGCATCACCGAGGGCGGCGACGGGACCCACCCGGTCCTCTGACCGCCGCCCCCCGCACCCGCGCCCGCCGGGGCCCGCGGGACGCCCCTGCCCTTGCGACACAAGGGCAGGGGCCTGTTTGGGGTTGTCGGTGCCAGGGCGTACGGTAGCCCTGCACCGGTGAGACGTGCCGGACACGTGCGGAAACGTCCGACACGCCCCGGAACGTCCCCCAGGTGCCCGGCGAGAGCCCGCCGAGCGCCCTCCCGGCCTCGGACGGCGCGGACGGCCCCGTCACCGCTCCGGCGGGCGGCGCTGTCCGTGTGACCCTCCCGGGTGCCGGATTGGCTTTCTCGGTGCTGGTGGGGGCAGGATTCGTTACCGGGCAGGCGGTGGAAGCGGCTTGGGACAGCGGAGCCGGACCCCTGCCCGCCGCAACGTGCGGAGCGGCTGCCGGACCGGACCCCGCTTGCCGGGCCCTCCGGGAGCCGCCACGCGATCAGACCACAGGAGTACACATGAACCGCAGTGAGCTGGTGGCCGCGCTCTCCGAGCGCGCCGAGGTGACGCGCAAGGACGCGGACGCCGTCCTGGCCGCCTTCGCCGAGGTCGTCGGCGACATCGTCGCCAAGGGCGACGAGAAGGTCACCATCCCCGGCTTCCTGACCTTCGAGCGCACCCACCGCGCGGCGCGCACCGCCCGCAACCCGCAGACCGGCGACCCGATCCAGATCCCGGCCGGCTACAGCGTGAAGGTCTCCGCCGGTTCCAAGCTGAAGGCCTCCGCCTCCGGCAAGTGAACCGGCAGGGCCCGCGCCCTGCCGGACCACGCACCACCCCGGGGCCGGGGCGGGCGGCTCTCCACGAGGCCGCCCGCCCCGGCCCCGGGCGTTCCCGGGCCGTTGCGGGGCCCGGCCGCACGGCTGCCCCGCCCCACGCCGCCGGGCCCGGCCCGGCCCCGCTCAGCCCCGGGGCGTGCCGCCCAGCCAGTCCTCCAGCCGCCGGCGCACCCCGCCCCACCGCGCGTCGTGCCTCGCCTGCCGGGCGGCGGCCCGCTCCCGCTTGCGCTCCGACCGGTACAGGCGGTGCGCCCACGGCGAGTCCACCCGGGCCAGCCGCACCGCGCCCACCAGGGCGACCACCGGCACCAGCACGCCGATCACCCCCAGCCGGTACTTCCCCTTCGCCAGCGCGGCCACGACGAAGAGGAAGTTGACCGCCACCGTCGACACCAGCGACGCCCGGTCGGCCCGCTCCGCCTGCCCCACCTCGTCCACCCCCAGCGGAACCGCCCCGAGCAGCACCACCCCCACGGCCGCGGCGGTCAGCACCACCATCTCCACCGAGCGCCGGCCCTCCTCGGTCCAGTAGACGTCCTGCAGGTGCAGCACCAGCGCGAACTCGTCCATGACCAGCCCTGCGCCCACGCCGAACACCACCCCCGCCGCGGCCTTCCCCGCCCCCTGGCCCGGCGCCGCCACGGCCGCGAACCCGCCCGTCACCGCCAGCAGGATCCCCGGCACCACGTGGTGGATGTGGACGCCCCCGCTGCTGACGTTGCGGAAGGGGCCGCGCCCGGCCCGGATCAGCCGGGTGACGGTGCGGGTGGCCAGGAAGGTCAGCACGAACGCCAGCAGGCAGAGCAGCAGCGGCAGCTTGCCCGGCTCGACGATGTTCCGGTACCACCAGTGGCCCATGCCCACCCACCTCCGGCGGCGGCCGGGCGGCGTCCCGCGGCGGTCCGGGCCGGCAGCCCCCACCCCAGGCTAGGCGGTGCCGGGCCGTGCGCGCCGGTCAGGCGCGCGCGGGACCCTCCCGCCCGCCGGAGGGCGGGAGGGCCCCGCGCGGTGCACCGCGGGGCGGGGGACCGGCCGCGTCCCGGGCGTACCGGGCCGGCCCCGGCGCGGCGCGGTGCCGTGCCCGGGGGCACCTCCCGGACGGAGTCCGGGAGCGCGCCGTGCGCCGGGCGGCAACGGCCCGGCACGGCCCGGCACGGCCCGGCACGGCCCGGCACGGCCCGGCCCCGGACCGCCCCGGGTCGCGCGTCCGGCGCCCCCGGGGTGTACTCCGGAGTGAGGAGCAGCCACCGACGACGGGACGGGCCCATGGACGTCCACCACCCCGAGGCCCCGGGGACCCCCGGCGCGCCCGGGGTCCCCGATGCCCCCCGGACCCCCGGACCGGCCCTCCCCAAGCCGCCGGAGGTCTTCGACCGCGACGCCGAGTGGGCGGCGCTGGCGGACTTCGCCCGCGACCCGCGGCCCGGCTCGACCCTCGGCGTCGTCTCCGGCCGGTCCCGGCAGGGCAAGACCTTCCTCCTCGAAGCCCTCACCCGGGCGGCGGACGGCTTCTACTTCGCCGCCCAGGAGGCCGCCGAGTCCGAGTCCCTGCAGCGCCTCGCCGACGAGCTCGCCCGGCACACCGGCGCCGCCCGGCCCGCCCGCTGGACCGGCTGGGACGACGCCCTCGACGCCCTGCTCGCCCTCGGCGCCGACCGGCCCGTCCCGGTCGTGCTCGACGAGTTCCCCCACCTGGTCCGGCAGAGCCCCGCGCTGCCCTCCACCGTGCTGCGCGCCTGGACCCGCGACCACGACGGGCAGCGGCGCGGCCGCGCCCGGCTGCTGCTGAGCGGCAGCGCCCTGTCCGTGATGAACCGCCTGTTCAGCGCCACCTCGCCGCTGCACGGCCTGGCCGCCCTGCGGCTCTCCGTCGGCCCGCTCGGCTTCCGCCGGGCCGCCCGCCTCTGGGGCGCCGACGACCCGCACCTCGCGGTCCTGCTCCACTCCGTCGTCGGCGGCACCCCTGCCTACCGGTACGCCTACGTCCGCGACGACGCGCCCGCCGGCCCCGGCGACTTCGACGCCTGGGTCGTCCGGACGGTCCTCGAGCCGCGCGTCCCGCTCTTCCACGAGGCCGCGCACCTCGTCGAGGAGGAGCCCGCCCTCACCGACCGGGCCGTCTGCCACTCGGTGCTCGCCGCCGTCGCCGCCGGCTGCACCGGCCGCGGCGACGTCGCCGTCCGCCTCGGCCTGCGGCTGGAGGACGTCTCCCACGCCCTGGTGCCGCTCCAGGACTGCGGCCTGATCGAGGCCGCGCCGGACGCCTTCCAGCCGCACCGGGTCCACCTGTGCATCGCGGAGCCGCTGCTGGCCTTCGAGCACGCCGTCCTGCGGCCCCACCGCTCCCGGCTGGAGCAGGAGCCTGCGGCGCGGGTGTGGGCGGAACTGCGCGGCACCTTCCGCACGCGGGTCGTCGGCCCCCACTTCACCCGGATCTGCCGCGAGTGGGTCCTGGACCACGCCGGCCCCGGCACCTTCCCGGGCGAGCCGGCCGCCGCCGGACCGGGCACCGCCGCGGACTCCGGCCGCGACGGCGCCGCCCTCGCCGTCGACCTCGCCGTCCGCGGCCCCGCCGGACGCCGCCCCGGCGCCCTGCTCTCCGTCGGCACCACCGCCTGGGACCGCCCGCTGGACCTCCCCGACCTCGCCCACCTGCGCCGCGCCCTGGACCTGCTCGCCGTCCGGGGCGAGGACACCTCCCGCACCCTGCCCGCCCTCTACGGCGCGGCCGGCTTCACCCCGGCCCTGGAGGCCGCCGCCGCCCGCGGCGAGGCCCTGCTCGTCGACCCGGACCGGCTCTACCACGGGTCGTGAGACCGGCCGGGGCCGCCCCGCGGTCCGGGAGCGGACGGGCGCCCGCCCGGCCGCGGTGAGCGCCGAGGGCGTGGTCCGGGCCGCCACCCCGCCCGACGACGGCCCCCGCGGCGGCTTCTTCCGCGACCGGCGGCCGCTGGGCCGGCGACCTGCCCGCCGGGCGTGCGCGCCGTTCCGGCGGGTACGGCGCCGAGCGGTCCCCCGGCGGGTCCCCGACGACGCGCGGCCGGGCCCCGGACGGCGTGTCCGGGGCCCGGCCGCGGCGTGCGTGCGGGGCGTGCGTGCGGGGCGGGTCAGACCGCGGCGGCCGCCTCGGCCGGGGTCTCGACCTTGGCGCCGAGCGCGCGGAGCTTCTCCATGAAGTTCTCGTAGCCGCGGTTGATCAGGCTGATGCCGTGGACGGTGGAGGTGCCCTCGGCGGCGAGCGCCGCGATCAGGTACGAGAAGCCGCCGCGCAGGTCGGGGATGACCAGGTCGGCGCCCTGCAGCCGGCTCGGGCCCGAGACGACGGCGGAGTGCTGGAAGTTGCGGCGGCCGAAGCGGCAGGGGGTGCCGCCCAGGCACTCGCGGTAGAGCTGGATGTGGGCGCCCATCTTGTTGAGCGCCGAGGTGAAGCCCAGCCGCGACTCGTACACCGTCTCGTGGACGATCGACAGGCCCGTGGCCTGGGTGAGCGCGACGACCAGCGGCTGCTGCCAGTCGGTCTGGAAGCCGGGGTGGACGTCGGTCTCCAGGGCGATCGCGTTGAGCTCGCCGCCGGGGTGCCAGAAGCGGATGCCGTCGTCGTCGACCTCGAAGGCGCCGCCGACCTTCCGGAAGGTGTTGAGGAAGGTCATCATCTCCAGCTGGCGGGCGCCGCGGACGTAGACGTCGCCGTGGGTGGCGAGGGCGGCGCAGGCCCAGGAGGCGGACTCCAGGCGGTCCGGCAGGGCGCGGTGGTTGTACCCGCCGAGGCGGTCCACGCCGGTGATGAGGATGGTGCGGTCGGTGCCCATGGAGATGATGGCGCCCATCTTCTGCAGCACGCAGATGAGGTCGACGATCTCCGGCTCGATCGCGGCGTTGCTCAGCTCGGTGATGCCCTCGGCCAGGACGGCCGTGAGCAGCACCTGCTCGGTGGCGCCGACCGACGGGTACGGCAGACGGATCTTGGTGCCGCGCAGGCGCTGCGGGGCGGTGAGGTAGAGGCCCTCGGCGTTCTTCTCCACCACGGCGCCGAACTGGCGCAGCACGTCCAGGTGGAAGTCGACCGGCCGGTCGCCGATGTGGCAGCCGCCCAGGCCCGGGATGAAGGCGTGGCCCAGGCGGTGCAGCAGCGGGCCGCAGAAGAGGATCGGGATGCGCGACGAGCCGGCGTGGGCGTCGATGTCGGCGACGTTGGCGCTCTCCACGTGCGAGGGGTCGAGGATCAGCTCGCCCTCCTCCTCGCCCTGGCGGACGGTGACCCCGTGCAGCTGCAGCAGGCCGCGGACGACCTTGACGTCCCGGATGTCGGGGACGTTGCGCAGGCGGCTGGGCTCGTGCCCGAGGAGGGCGGCGACCATGGCCTTCGGCACGAGGTTCTTCGCGCCGCGGACACGGATCTCGCCCTCGAGCGGGGTGCCGCCGTGGACAAGCAGGACGTCGTCGGTCATGTCTCTCGCATTCCCGGGTGTGCGGTCGGTGCGGGGTGATGCTCGCACGGAGGGGCGGCGGGCGGGGAGGTGCCGCCCTCGGCGGGGAGGGCGCCCGCGGCTCCGGCCGGGCCCTCCGCTTCCTGAAGATGGTAATGGCCGTCCGGCCGGTTCCCCTGTGGCGAGGACGGTCTGAGGGGCGGTTGAAACCCGCCGGGCGGACGGATCGGATGTGAGGTATGTCACTCCGGCCCGTCCGCGGGGAGTCCGGCCGACCGCACCTACCCCCGGCCGCGTCGGCTATCCGTGCGGCGGTCCCATGCGGGATCATGGGTCCATGACCGAGGTCTCCTCGCTCACCGGGCGGCTGCTCGTCGCGGCGCCCGCGCTGACCGACCCCAACTTCGAGCGGGCCGTGGTGCTCCTCCTCGACCACGACGAGGAGGGGTCGCTGGGGGTCGTCCTGAACCGGCCCACCACGGTCGACGTCTCCGCCGTCCTGGAGCCCTGGGCGGAGCTCGCGGGCGATCCCCCCGTGGTCTTCCAGGGGGGACCGGTGTCGCTGGACTCCGCCCTGGCGATCGCCGTGGTCCCGGGCGAGCCCGCCGAGGAGGACCCCCTGGGCTGGCGGCGGGTGCACGGCGCCATCGGCCTGGTGGACCTGGAGGCGCCGCCCGAGCTGCTGGCCGCCGAGCTGGGCTCGCTGCGGGTCTTCGCGGGCTACGCCGGCTGGTCCCCGGGCCAGCTGGAGGACGAGCTGGTCGAGGGCGCCTGGTACGTGGTGGAGTGCGAGCCCGGCGACGTCTCCTGCCCCGAGCCGGACCAGCTCTGGCGCTCGGTGCTGCGCCGCCAGCGCGGCGAGCTGGCCATGATGGCCACCTATCCGGACGACCCGACGATGAACTGAGCGGCCGCCCCGGGGCCGCACCGGCCGGCCCCCGCCCCGCGCGGTCCGCGCCCCCGCCTCGGCGCCCTTCCCGGGCCCCGTCCCGGAACCCTCCCCGGAACTCCCCCGGATCCGCCCGCGACCGGCCCGGCGGCCTGGCGGCGACCCCGGGTGCGGCACCTAGACTTGGGTCGTATGAGCACTCTCGAGCCCGAGCGCGGCCACGGCACCGGCACCCTTGTGGAGCCGACCCCCCAGGTGTCCAACGGGGACGGCGACCACGAGCGCTTCGCGCACTACGTCCAGAAGGACAAGATCATGGAGAGCGCGCTCTCCGGTTCGCCGGTGGTCGCGCTCTGCGGCAAGGTCTGGGTCCCGGGCCGCGACCCGAAGAAGTACCCGGTCTGCCCGATGTGCAAGGAGATCTTCGAGTCGATGCCGCTCGGCGGCGGCGACAAGGACAAGGGCGGCAAGGGCGGCGGCAAGGGCTGACGGTCCGCCCTGCCGTCCGGTGCCCCGCGGGGCAGGATGGCCGTATGGACCTGCTACCCGACCCGCTCGACGCCCACCGGTACGGGGACGGCCAGTGCATCGCCCTCGGGCCCGGCACCGCGCTGTCGGCCGGGCCGGGCGCCGGGCGGGCCGAGCGGTGGCTGCGCGCCGAGCTGGGCGCGGCCACCGGCCTCCCGCTCCTCCCGCCGGAGGCGGCGTCCGGCGGGTCCGGCGGGCCCGCCCACGCGGTCAGGCTCGCCGTCCACCCGCTGGTCACCGAGGAGCTGGGACCGGAGGGCTACCAGGTCATGGTGTCGCCCAACGGTGCCGACGTCTTCGGCGGCGGCCCCGCCGGGGTCTTCTGGGGCGCCCAGACCCTGCGGCAGCTCCTCGGCCCGGACGCCTACCGGCGCGCCCCGCTGGCCGGCCGCTCCTGGCACCTGCCCATCTGCCGCATCCAGGACGCGCCCCGCTTCGCCCGGCGCGGCCTGCTGCTCGACGCCGCCCGCCGCTTCCTGCCCCGGCGCGACGTGCTGCGGTACCTCGACCTGATGGCCGCCCACAAGCTCAACGTGCTCCGGCTCCGCCTCCACCCCGACGCCGTCGCCGCCCCGGCCGAGGGGGCCCCGGCCGGTCCCGGCGGGGCCCGCGACGGACTGTCGCGCGGAGGCCCGGCGCACGGAGGCCGGTACAGCCGTGACGACCTCCGTGAGATCGCCGCGTACGCCGCCGAGCGGCAGATCGCCGTCGTCCCCGGCATCGGCCTGCCCGGGGCCGGCCCCCCGGGGGCGGACGGGGGCGGCGCGCCCGCCGGGGGGCCCGGCTGTGCCGCGGAGGCGCTGGAGGAGGTCCGGGAGGTCTTCGGGCACCCCGCCGCCCCCGGCGGCGGGAGCCCCCCGCCCGGGGACGGCGGGTCGTGGCCGGACGGGGAGGGGGGCGCGGTCCCGGTGCGGTCCGCGGCCGCGGCCGCCGCGGCGGCCGCCGCCGGGCGCGACGTGGTGGTGTGCCCGGAGCAGGCGCGCCTCGACCGCCCGCGGTCCGGCGCCCGCGACGCGCCCGGGACGGCGGACCGCGTGCTGACGGTCGCCGACGTCTACCGCCTCGAACCGGTCCCGCCGGAGCTGCGCGCCGACCCGGAGGCCGCCCGGCGCGTCGTCGGCGTGCGGGCCGAGCTGTGGAACGAGGCGGCCGGGGACGCCCGCGACCTGGACCGCCTCCTCTTCCCCCGCCTCGCGGCCTTCGCCGAGGTCGCCTGGTCCCAGCTGCCGGCCGACCCCGCCGAGCGCGACCTCGACGGCTTCGGGCGGCGCCTGGCGGTCCACCTGGCCCGCCTGGACGCGATGGGCGTGGAGTGCCTGCCGCCCGGGGGCCCGCACCCGTGGCGGCACCGGCCCGGGGAGGCGGGGCGCCCGGCCGTCTGACGCGGAGGGCCGGGGCCACCGCCCGCCCCCGGGACCGCCCAGGGGACCGGGGGTCCGCGGCCGACCGGCCGTCAACCGGCGCGCCGCCCGCCCGGGGAACCTCCGCCGCGGCCCGTCCGTCAGGACGGGTGTGGTCGCCGGCGTGCCCGGTCCGCCCGGCTTGGGGGGCTTTGGTGCGCGGGCGTGCGCCGGGCGCGGAGGAGCGCCCCCGCACCCCGTCAATGATCACCGTGCATTGTGTGCCAGAGTTGCCCCGCCCGGAGGGTTTGCACGTACCGTACGGGCGGGGAAGGGGCGGCTTCGTGAGCGAGCAGAGCGCGGTGAGGACAGGGTGAACCGGACCATCATGCTGCCGGCCACGCTGGAGGAGGCCGTCGAGGCGCTGGCCGCCGCGCCGGCCGCCGTCCCGGTCGCCGGCGGCACCGACCTCATGGGCGCCGTCAACGCCGGGCTGCTCCGCCCGCCCGCCCTCGTCGGCCTCGGCCGGATCAGCGAACTGCGCGGCTGGCGCTACGAGGACGGCGGCACCGCGGTCCTCGGCGCCGGGCTCACCCACGCCCGCATGGGCCGCCCCGACTTCGCCGCCCTCATCCCCGCCCTCGCCGACGCCGCCCGCACCGCCGGCCCCCCGCAGATCCGCAACTCCGGCACCCTCGGCGGCAACATCGCCACCGCCGACCCGGCCGGCGACACCCTCCCCGTGCTCGCCGCCCTGGAGGCCGCCGTCACCCTGACCGGCCCCGCCGGCTCCCGCGAGGTCCCGGTCAGCCACCTGCTCACCGGCCTCGACCCCATGCGCCCGGGCGAACTCCTCGGCTGGGTGCGGGTGCCGCTGCTGCACGCCCCGCAGGTCTACCTCAAGGCCACCGGCCGCAGCGGGCCCGCCCGCGCCGCCGCCTCGGTCGCCCTCGTCCTCGACCCGGCCCGCCGCGCCGTCCGCTGCGCGGTGGGAGCCGTCGCCCCCGTGCCGCTGCGGCCGCTGGAGGCCGAGGCGTGGGTCTCCACCTGCATCGACTGGGACGGCGAGCGCGGCATCGACCCGGCCGCCCTCACCGCCTTCGGCGAGTACGTCGCGGGCGCCTGCGTGCCCGACCCGCAGGCCCTGGCCGACCCCGGCGGCCCCGCCCCCGGGGCGGGCGACGGACCGGCCCCCGCCGGGGGGCCGCCCGCCGCGGCCCAGCGGCTCCGGCGTACGGTGGCGGTTCTGGCCCGACGTGCACTGGGGAGGGCGCTCAAGTGACGGACCACCCGACCCCGGACGGCGGGCAGGACACCGACGCGGCGCAGGGGTACGGCACGCCCGGCCCCGGCGGCCCGTACGACGGCGCCCCCCCGTTCGGTGACGCCCCGTTCGGCGACGCCCCCTACGGCGACACCCCGTACGGCGACACCCCCTACGGGGCGGAGGAGCCGGGCGCGGAGGAGCACGGCGGGCACGGCACGCCCGCGTACGGGACGCCGGTGGGGGGCGCGGAGCGGCCCTGCGCCTCGTACACGCTGCGGGTCAACGGCGCCGACCGCCCGGTGGCCGACGCCTGGATCGGCGAGAGCCTGCTCTTCGTGCTGCGCGAGCGGCTGGGCCTGGCCGGCGCCAAGGACGGCTGCGAGCAGGGTGAGTGCGGTGCCTGCTCGGTGCAGGTGGACGGCCAGCTGGTGGCCTCCTGCCTCGTGCCCGCGGCCCTCGCCGCGGGCGGCGACATCCAGACCGTCGAGGGGCTCGTCGACGACGGCGTGCCCTCCGACGTGCAGCGGGCGCTGGCGGAGAGCGGCGCCGTGCAGTGCGGCTACTGCGTGCCGGGCCTCGCCATGGCCGTCCACGACCTGCTGCAGCGCAACCACCGGCCGAGCGACGTGGAGGCCCGGGAGGCGCTCTGCGGCAACCTGTGCCGCTGCACCGGCTACCAGGGCGTTCTGCGGGCCGTCCGCACGGTCGCCGGGGAGCGCGCCGCGGCCGCCGCCGAGCCGGAGCACACCGCCCCCGCGTCCGAGGCGCCCGCGCAGGCCGACGGCGGCCCGGCCGCCCCCGCGCCTGCGGACCCGGCCCCGGCCGCCCCCGCGCCTGCGGCCCCGGCCGCCCCCGCGCCTGCGGACCCGGCCGCCCCCGCGGCCGCGGACCCGGCCGCCCCCGCGGCCGACGTCCCCGAGGCCCCCCTTCCGGACCCCGGCGCCGAGCCGCCCGTGTACGCGGACGTCCCCCACCCGGGGTTCGAGCCCGCCCCCGGCGGCCCGGCCGCCGCCCCGCCGCCCCCTGCCGAGGTCGACCCCCTCTTCGGCCCCCTCGACGCCGTCCTGGAGGCCGCCGCGGCCCCGCAGGCCGGCGAGCCCGCCCCCGCCGCCTACGGCACCTACGCGCCCGACCCCTACGGCACGGGCGTCTACGCCGAGGAGCCGTACGCCGGCGCCTACCACCCCGACCCCTACCGGCAGAGCCACGGCGCGGACACCGCCCCCGTGCCCGACCTCTACACGCCGGACGGCCAGGCGGCCTACGATCCCGCGCACGGGCTGGGACCGCAGTACGGCGCGCACCCCGACCACGGGACGCCGCCGTACGGCACCCCCGCCCCCGACGGCAGCCTCCCCCGGCCCCCGGCCGGGGGGACCCCCACTCCCCAGGATGACCGCGCATGACCGCCCCCACCGACACCGCGTCAGGCGCCCCCGGCGCCGGACCCGCCCCCGAGCCCGGCAGCGCGGCCGGCGGCGTCCTCGGAAACGTGTTCGGAGCCCCGGCCGCCCCGGCCGAACCCGCGGCCGGCGCCGCGGCGGAGGAGGCCGCCCCGGAGCCGGAGCCGTTCGGCCTCGGCAGCTCCCCGGTCCGCCAGGACGCCCTGCCCAAGGCCCTGGGCGTCTACCCCTACGCCGCCGACCTGTGGGCCGAGGGGCTGCTCTGGGGCGCCGTGCTGCGCTCCCCGCACCCGCACGCCCGCATCGTCTCCGTCGACGCCACGGCCGCCCTGGCCCTGCCCGGCGTGCACGCCGTGGTGACCGCCGCCGACCTGCCGTCCGACCACGGGGGCCGCGCCGCCGGGGCCCCGCACGGCCCGGTGATCGCCGACCGGCCGGTGCTCGCCGCCGAGGTCGTCCGCCACCAGGGCGAGCCGGTCGCCGCCGTCGCCGCCGACCACCCCGACACCGCCCGGCTGGCCGCGGCCGCCGTCGCCGTCGAGTACGAGGTGCTGGAGCCGGTCACCGACCCGGAGAAGTCCTTCCACGCCGGTCCGCTGCACCCGGACGGCAACCTCTTCCGCCACCTGCCGCTGCGCTTCGGCGACCCGGACGCCGTCGGCGACGTGGTCGTGGAGGGCCTGTACCAGGTCGGCCGCCAGGACCCCGCGCCGATCGGCGCCGAGGCGGGCCTGGCCGTGCCCCGCCCCGACGGCGGCGTGGAGCTGCACGTCGCCTCCACCGACCCGCACGGCGACCGCGACCGCGCCGCCGCCTGCCTGGGCCTGGAGCCCGACCGGGTGCGGCTGGTCGTCACCGGCGTGCCCGGCGCCACCGCCGACCGCGAGGACCTCTCCTTCCAGGTCACCCTGGCCCTGCTGGCGCTGCGCACCGGACGCCCGGTCAAGATGGCGCTCGGCCGCGAGGAGTCCTTCCACGCCCACGCCCACCGCCACCCGGCGCTGCTGCGCTACCGCCACCACGCCGACTCCCTCGGCCACCTGGTCAAGGTGGAGGCGCAGATCCTGCTGGACGGCGGCGCCTACGCCGACGTCTCCAGCGAGGCGCTGGCCGCGGCCGCCGCCTTCTCCGCCGGGCCCTACGTCGTCCCCCACGTCTTCGTCGACGCCTGGGCCGTGCGCACCAACAACCCGCCCGCCGGCCGCATGCGCGGCGAGGGCGCGCTCCAGGCGTGCTTCGCCTACGAGTCCCAGCTCGACAAGCTCGCCGCCAAGCTGGGCGTGGACCCGCTGGAGATCCGCCGCCGCAACGCCATGGCCACCGGCGACCTGATGCCCACCGGACAGGCCGTCACCTGCCCCGCCCCCGTGGGCGCGCTGCTGGACGCGGTCGCCGCCGAGCCGCTGCCGCCGCTCCCGGTGGACGAGCCCGACACCGAGTGGCTGCTGCCGGGCGGCCCGCACGGCGCCGGCGACCCGGCCGCGGTGCGCCGCGGCATCGGCTACGCCGTGGGCATGGTGCACATGCTGGGCGCCGAGGGCGCCGACGAGGTCTCCACCGCCACCGTCCGCGTGAGCGGCGAGCAGGCCACCGTGATCTGCGCCGCCGTCGACGCGGGCCAGGGCTTCGCCACGCTGGCCCGGCAGGTCGTGCAGGACGTGCTGGGCGTCACCGACGTGTGGATCGCGCCCGTCGACACCGACCAGCCCGCCGCCGGGCCCACCGCCCGCGGCCGCCAGACCTGGGTGTCGGGCGGCGCGGTGGAGAAGGCCGCCCTGATGGTCCGCCACCAGCTGCTCCAGCCCATCGCGGCCAACTTCGGCATGTCCCCGGAGCTGCTCCAGATCGCCGACGGCAAGATCACCTCGTACGACGGGGTGCTCGGCATGCCGGTCTCCGAGGCGCTGGAGGGCAAGGAGCTCTGGGCCACCGCCCAGTGCCGCCCCCACCCCACCGAGCCCCTGGACGACGCGGGGCAGGGCGACGCCTTCGTCTCCGTCGCCTTCTGCGCGATGCGGGCCGTGGTCGACGTGGACATCGAGCTGGGCGCGGTCCGCGTGGTCGACGTGACGGTGGCCCAGGACGTGGGCCGGGCTCTGAACCCGCGCCAGATCGAGGCCCGGATCGAGGCCGGGGTCACCCAGGGCGTGGGCCTGGCCCTCCTGGAGGAGCTGCAGGCCGAGGACGGCCGCCTGGTCAACCCGTCCTTCACCGGCTACCGGCTGCCGACCGCGCTGGACACCCCCGAGGTGCGGATCGCGGCGCTGCTGGAGGAGCGCGACGTGGTGGCGAGCTTCGGGGCCAAGGCGGTCGGGGCTGCACCCGCCGTGGTCGCCCCGGCCGCCGTGGCCGCCGCCGTCCGTGCTGCCACGGGACGGCCCGTCACCCGCCTTCCTGTCCGGCCGCAGGACGCCGTCGTCTGACCGTTGCGCCGGCCGCCCTGCGGGACTGTCGCTTCACCACACCGTTGCCCGTACGTACGCGGCCGGACCCGCACCGGTTCGACGGCGGCCCGGCGGACCGGCCGCGTCCGCCCTCCGCACCCGCCCCGCGCCCGCCCCGCACCCGCCCCGCACCCGCCCCGCGCCCGGCTCACCCGCCCGCGACGAACCCCGCGACCAGCCGCCGGAAGGCCTCCGGCTCGTCCACCCACGGGTAGTGGCCGCAGCCGGGCAGGGTGGTGTGGCGGGCGTCGGGGAACTGGGCCGCCACCACCCCGCCCGCCGCGACCCCGCTCGCGCCGTCCCGGTCGCCGGTCACCACCAGCACCGGGACCGCCAGGCCGCCCAGGGCGTCGGCGACCGCGCGCCGCGCCGCGTCGTCGACGCCCTGCCAGAAGGCGGCCCGCGGCACCGGGTGCAGCTGGTCCCCCTCGGCGGCGGCGTGCGCCTGCTGGCGGGGCCCCCAGTGCCCGTACGTCCCCGGCGCGACCCGCGTCAGCAGCCGCTTGATCTCGGCGAGCTCGTGCGCGGTCGCCAGCTTCTCCAGGGCCGCCACCGCCTCCGGGTACCAGGGCTCGTCCGACCGGCTGTGGAAGATCTCCTGCGCGTCGGCGGTCGGGCGGTCCTGCAGCCGGGTGCCGGGGGTGACCAGGACGAGGCGGCTCAGCCGCTCCGGGTGCCGGGCGGCGTAGGCCTGCGCGACCACGGCGGCGGCGGAGTGGCCGAGCAGGGCGATCCGCTCCAGGCCCAGGTGCGCCCGCAGCGCCTCGACGTCCTCGGCCAGCCGGGGGAAGGAGTAGCCGGCCGGGTCGACGCCGACCTGGGACTCGCCGGTGCCCCGCAGGTCGGGCACGACCAGCGTCAGCGCCCGGTCCAGTCCGCCGAGGTCCTCCAGGTAGGCGGCGTCCCGCCCGGGGCCGCCCGCCAGGCACACCAGGACCGGTGCGGCGCCCCCGCCGCCGTCCCCCGTGCCGCCGTGCGGGCCGTCGTCGGGCCCGGGGCCCAGCACGCGGTAGGCGAGGGAGGTGCCGTCGTACGACGCGTAGCGCTCCGTGGTCATGTGACCTCGTCTTCCCCGCCCGTCCCGGTCCGACGCGGCCCGGGGGACCAGGACCGCGGGCCGACAGCCGACCGGACCAAAGGTCAGGAGCAAAAGGTGCAGTGAGGCCTTACCCTTTTCCCCATGACCACCGCCTCCTCCCCGCGCACCGGACGCCGACCCGACGACCCCTCCGGCGGCCCCGGCACAGCGGCGGAACCGGAGGCGGAGGCCGGCGGGGTGCTCTCCGGCCCCTACCGGGCCCTCACCCTCGGCATCGTCTCCGTGGTCCTGCTGATCGCCTTCGAGGCCACGGCCGTCAACACCGCCATGCCGGTCGCCGCGCAGCACCTGCACGGCCTCGGCCTGTACGCCCTCGCCTTCTCCGGCTTCTTCACCACGAGCCTGCTCGCCATGGTGGTGTCGGGGGAGTGGTGCGACCGGCGCGGCCCCATGGCGCCGCTCTTCACCGGCATCGCCGTCTTCGCCGCCGGGCTGCTGGTCGCCGGCACCGCCGTCGGCATGTGGCCCTTCGTGGCCGGCCGCGCGGTGCAGGGCCTCGGCGCCGGGCTGGTGATCGTCGCCCTGTACGTGGTGGTCGGCCGCGCCTACCCCGAGCGGCTGCGGCCCTCGGTCTTCGCGGCCTTCTCGGCCTCCTGGGTGCTGCCCTCGATCGTCGGCCCGGCGGTCGCCGGCACCGTCACCGAGAACCTCGGGTGGCGCTGGGTCTTCCTCGCCATCCCCGTGCTCGTGCTGCTGCCCCTCGCCGTGATGGGCCCGGCACTGCGCCGAGCCGAGCGGGCCGGGCGGGAGCGCGGCGACGCGCCCCCGCCCTCCTGGGACCTCGACCGCCGCCGCATCCGCCTCGCCCTCGCCGTCTCGGTCGGCGCCGGGCTGCTCCAGTACGCCGGGCAGCGCCTGGACGCGCTCGCACTGCTGCCCGCCGCCGCGGGCGCCGCGCTGCTCCTGCCCGCCGTGACCCGGCTGCTGCCGCCCGGCACCCTGCGGGCGGCCCGCGGGCTGCCCACCGTGATCCTGATGCGCGGCGTGGCGGCGGGGGCGTTCTTCGCGGCCGAGGCGTTCATCCCGCTCATGCTGGTCACCGAGCGGCACCTGACACCGACCCTGGCCGGGCTCTCCCTCACCAGCGGCGGCCTGACCTGGGCGCTGGGCTCCTGGCTGCAGGGCCGCCCCGCCGCCCAGCGGCACCGCCACGCGATGATCCGGGCCGGGTTCGCGCTGACCGCGGCCGCCATCGCCGGCGCCGCCCTGGCCCTGGTCCCGGCGGTGCCGGCGGCGGTGGTCGCCGCCGCCTGGGCGGTGGGCGGCATCGGCATGGGGATGGCGGTCTCGTCGATCAGCGTCCTCATGATGAGCCTGTCCGCCCCGGACGAGGCGGGCGCCAACTCGGCCTCCCTCCAGGTCTGCGACGCCCTCGGCAACATCCTGCTGGTCGGCCTCGCCGGGGTGCTCTTCTCCGCGCTCGGCGGCGCCGCCCAGGCCGCCGCGACCGCCGGGGGCGCGGGGGCGGGCACGGGCAGCACCGGCGGCTTCGCCGTGGTGTTCGCCGTGATGACGGCGGTCGCGCTGCTCGGCGCGGCGCTCTCCGGCCGCACCCGCCCGGCGGCGGCCCGTGCGGTGCCCGGCACGCCCGCCGGTGCGCCGGCGGAGCCGCCGTCCCCGGAGGCGCCCGACGGGGTGTGACGGGCACCCGACGCCCGCGGGGCCGGTAGTCTTGGCGGGTTGTCCGACGACAGACCGGCTGGGTGTTGCGCCTCTGACCTGGGGCGATGCCCGACGAACCCCTCGGAGACCGTGAGTACCGCGACCACTTCCCACCACCTCTCCCCGGCCTTCCCCGGACGCGCCCCGTGGGGCACGGCGGGGAAGCTCCGCGCCTGGCAGCAGGGGGCCCTGGACAAGTACGTCGAGACCCAGCCGCGCGACTTCCTCGCGGTCGCGACGCCCGGCGCCGGCAAGACGACGTTCGCGCTGACGCTGGCGTCGTACCTGCTCCACAACCACCTGGTGCAGCAGGTGACGGTGGTCGCCCCGACCGAGCACCTGAAGAAGCAGTGGGCCGAGGCGGCGGCGCGGATAGGGATCCGGCTCGACCCGGCGTACTCCTCCGGGCCGCTCTCCCGGGACTACCACGGCATCGTCGTCACCTACGCGGGCGTCGGCGTCAACCCGATGCTGCACCGCAACCGCACCGAGGGCCGCAAGACCCTGGTGATCATGGACGAGATCCACCACGCGGGCGACAGCAAGTCCTGGGGCGAGGCGTGCTTCGAGGCGTTCGAGCCCGCCACCCGGCGGCTCGCCCTCACCGGCACGCCCTTCCGCTCGGACACCAACCCCATCCCGTTCGTCAGCTACGAGGCGGGCTCCGACGGCATCCGCAAGAGCGTCGCCGACTACACCTACGGCTACGGGCACGCCCTCGCCGACCACGTCGTGCGGCCGGTGATCTTCCTCTCCTACAGCGGCAACATGCGCTGGCGCACCAAGGCCGGCGACGAGGTCGAGGCGCGGCTCGGCGAGCCCATGACCAAGGACGCCATCGCCCAGGCCTGGCGCACCGCCCTGTCCCCGCAGGGCGAGTGGATGCCCAACGTGCTGCGCGCCGCCGACCGGCGCCTCACCGAGGTCCGCAAGGCCGTCCCCGACGCGGGCGGCCTCGTCATCGCCTCCGACCAGACCGCCGCCCGCGCCTACGCCAAGATGATCCGCGAGCTCACCGGCCACCGCGCCACCCTCGTCCTCTCCGACGAGGCCGAGGCGTCCCAGCGGATCTCCGACTTCGCGGAGAGCGACGACCGGTGGATGGTCGCCGTCCGCATGGTCTCCGAGGGCGTCGACGTGCCCCGGCTCGCGGTCGGCGTGTACGCCACCTCCATCTCCACCCCGCTCTTCTTCGCCCAGGCCGTCGGCCGCTTCGTCCGCGCCCGCAAGCGCGGCGAGACCGCCTCGGTCTTCCTGCCGTCGGTGCCGATGCTGCTGGGCTTCGCCAACGAGATGGAGCTCCAGCGCGACCACGTCCTGGACCGGCCCAAGAAGGAGAGCGAGGGGCTCTTCGACGAGGAGGACGCCCTCGTCGCCCAGGCCAACCAGGCCAAGGACGAGCCGGACGGCCAGCAGGAGGGGTTCTCCTTCGAGGCGCTGGAGTCGGACGCGGTCTTCGACCGGGTGCTGTACAACAGCATGGAGTTCGGCATGCAGGCCCACCCCGGGAGCGAGGAGGAGGAGGAGTACCTCGGCATCCCCGGCCTGCTGGAGCCCGACCAGGTCCAGATGCTGCTGCAGAAGCGGCAGCACCGGCAGATCCAGCGCAGCAAGGCGAAGCCGGCCGAGGAGGCCGACCTCCTGGAGGTGCCCGCCGAGAACCGGCCCGTCGTCACCCACCAGGAGCTGCGCGAGCTGCGCAAGGAGCTCAACACCCTGGTCGCCGCCTGGCACCACCGCACCGGCCAGCCCCACGGCACCATCCACAACGAGCTGCGGCGGGTGTGCGGCGGGCCGCTGACGGCGCAGGCGACGGCCGGCCAGCTCAAGGGGCGCATCGCCAAGATCCGCGAGTGGGCCTCCGCCGCGCGGTGACCGGGGACGGGGGCGGGAGCGGGTGCGCGGCGGAGCGCCCGTGTGCGGGACTGCGCGGAACCGGGGGAGAAACGGCGGAGACAGCCGGTCCGATGATCGGCTAGTGTGCCGCTCGCCGCCACGCGGCACGACCCTTCCCGGAGCCCGGACCCCGCGTCCGGTGCTCCGTGCTGCCCACCCCGAGGAGACCAGAACCCCGTGTCCCACCCCACCGCCCCCGGCGCCCCCCAGCCCGTCGACGCCAACGGCCGCCCGCTCTCCGACAAGTCGAAGATCGTCGCGGGCGTGCTGCAGCTCTTCCTGGGCGGCTTCGGAGTGGGCCGCTTCTACACCGGCCACGTGGGCATGGGCATCGCCCAGCTGCTCACCTGCGGCGGGCTCGGCGTCTGGGCGCTGATCGACGGTGTCCTCTTCCTCGTCAGCAACGACCGCACCGACGCCCAGGGCCGCGTGCTGCGCGGCTGACCCGGTGTCCGGCACCTCCGCGCCCCCTCCCGGCCCGCCGGGCGGGGGGCGCCCCCGAGCGGCCCGGCGGCCCCACCCCGCCGCCGGGCCGCTCGGCGTGCTCGCCGCTGCCGCGGCCGGCGCGGCGTACCTCTGGAGCCGCGACCCCCACCGCCCCGGGCAGCTCCTGCCGCCCTGCCCCTGGCACCTCGTCACCGGCCTGCTGTGCCCCGGCTGCGGCGGCACCCGGATGGCCTACGACCTGATGCACGGTCACGGTGCCGCCGCCTGGCACGACAACGCCGCGCTGCTGGCCGCCCTGCCGGCCGTCGCCCTCCTGTACGGGCGGTGGCTCGGGCACGGCCTGCGCGGGCGCCGGTACCGGCCGCGGCTCGGCCGGACCGGCACCCTCGGCGTCCTGGGCGCCGCGGCCGCCTGGACGGTCCTCCGCAACCTGCTCTGAGCCCGCACCCCGGCGGACCGGGTCCCCGCCTCCCGCCGGCCGTGCCGCAGACGGTGCGTGTCCGGACTCCGGACCCCGGGCCGCTCCAGGACACGGAAAGGTCTCGGTGACCGGACGTTTCGACCGGGATGTCCGTGATGGAACCGCTGCGGTGTCACGATCATGACCGAATTTTGGACAACCACTTCCGCTGAGTGCTTCCGGCTCACTACCTTTCGTGCACGCTTCCACGGGGGAAGCGCCGCGGGGCCGACGACGCCGACGACGCCGTCGCCTGCCCCTGCGCGTCCGAACGGAGCCCGTCCCTCCGTCGGGACCGGTGACCGCCGCGGAAAGGAACGAGCGTCGTGACCGCCGAGACCTCCCAGACCCTCGACAGGGGCGTCAGAGTCCTCAAGCTCCTCGCCGACTCCGAGCGCGGCCTGACCGTGACCGAGCTGGCCGGCCGACTCAGCGTCAACCGCACCGTGGTCTACCGGCTCCTCGCCACCCTGGAGCAGCACGGCCTCGTCCGCCGCGACATCGGCGGCCGCGCCCGTGTCGGCCTCGGCGTGCTGCGGCTCGCCCACCGCGTGCACCCCCTGCTGCGCGAGGCCGCACTGCCCGCCCTGCGCAGCCTCGCCGAGGACCTCGGCGCCACCGCCCACCTCACCCTCGTCGACGGCAGCGAGGCGCTCGCCGTCGCCGTCGTCGAGCCCAGCTGGACCGACTTCCACGTCGCGTACCGCACCGGCCTGCGCCACGCCCTCGACGACAGCGCCGCCGGCCGCGCCATCCTCGCCGCCCGCGCCACCGGCAACGGGCACCGGCCCGACCCGGGGTTCGTCATCACCCGGGCCGAGGAGCAGTCCGGCGCCTGCGGTGCGGCCGCCGCCCTGGTGGGGCTCAGCGGCATCGAGGGCAGCGTCGGCGTGGTCATGCTGAGCGGGCTCGTCCCCGAGCGCGTCGGCCCGCGCGTCGTCGAGGCCGCCACCGAGGTCGCGGACGCCCTGCGCTGAGGCCCCGGGCCGGCCCCGGGCCGTCCCGCACCGCCGCGGGCCGCACCAGGGCCCCGGACCGGCGCCGGCCCCCGCAGGGCCGCCCGCGCCGGGCCCCCGGGCCTGCAGGGTGCCGGCCCGCCCGGGGTGCGCCCGGCCGCCTGCCCGGCCGGCCGCCACCCGCCTGCACGACCGACTGCACGGCCGCCCGCCTGCACGACTGCCCGGCCGCCCGGCCGTCCGCCGGGCCCCGCCGTGACCGGCGAGCCGGGCGGTCCGCGTGCACACTCCCGCGCCGGCTGTGTTTTGATGCCGGACGTGCCTGCAGCCCTGCCCTCCCCCCGCGTCCGTGCCCTCGCCCTCTGCGCCCTGCTGCTCGCCGCGCTGTACGCCGTCGCGGCGCTCGCCCCGCTGCCGTACACGATCATGCAGCCCGGCATCACCGCCGACACCCTCGGCCGGTACCGGGGCAAGCAGGTGATCACCATCACCGGCGCCCCCGTGCGCAGCACCAGCGGGCAGCTCCGCATGACCACCATCGCCGCCACCGCGCCGGGCGAGGAGATCAGCCTCACCGACGCCCTCGCCGCGTGGCCCGACCCGGCCCGCGCCGTGGTGCCCAGCGAGGCCGTCTACCCCTCCGGCCGCTCCACCGAGGAGGTGGAGAAGCAGAACACCGCCGACATGCGGCAGTCCCAGGACGCGGCCACCGCCGTGGCCCTGCGCCACCTGCACCTGGCACCCGGCCGGGTGAAGGTCTCCCTCGACCTCGCCGACGTCGGCGGCCCCAGCGCCGGCCTGCTCTTCACCCTCGGCATCATCGACAGGCTCGACGGCGACGGCCACGGCGGCGACCTCACCGGCGGCCGGGTGGTCGCGGGCACCGGCACCATCGACGAGGCCGGCCGGGTCGGACCCGTCGGCGGGGTGGCGCTGAAGACCCGGGCCGCCGCCCGCGACGGCGCCACCGTCTTCCTCGTCCCGCGCGCCGAGTGCTCCGACGCCAAGGTGGACACCCCGAAGGGGCTGCGGCTGGTCCCGGTCGACACCCTGGACGGCGCCCTGAAGGCCCTCGCGGCGCTGCGGAACGGCGGCCCCGTCCCTTCCTGCTGACCCTCCGGCGCTTTCCTCCGGCCCCCGGCCTTCCGGCCCTCAGCCGGTGCCGGACGCCTGCGCCACCAGCGGCAGCACCCGGTACGGCACCGGGTTCTCCAGGGCGATCGCCGTGGAGGCGCGCACGATGCCGTCGAACCCCACGACCCGGTCGATCACCCGCTGCAGGTCGGCGTTCGAGCGGGCCACGATCCGGCAGAGCATGTCCCCCTGCCCGGTGATGGTGTGCAGCTCCAGCACCTCCGGCACCGACGCCAGGTGGGCCCGGATCGCCCGGCCCTGCCCCTGGGCGATCTCCAGCGTCGCGAACGCCGTCACCGGGTAGCCCAGCGCCGCCGGCTCCAGCTCCGGGCCGAAACCGCGGATCACCCCCCGGGCCCGCAGCCGGTCCAGCCGCGCCTGCACGGTGCCGCGGGCCACGCCGAGCCGCCGGGAGCACTCCAGCACCCCGATCCGGGGCTCCTCGGCGAGCAGGGTGATGAGGCGGCCGTCGAGGCCGTCCAGAGGGGTGTCGTCCACGGCGTCTCCCGTCGGTGCGCAACCTGTACAGGAATGCTGCACCGGCCGCAGTACCGCTGTACAGACTGACCAGCCCTCCGGCGAACGGTTGCGCAACCGTGTGAGCGGCGCCACGGTGAGCGCACACAGCTGCACAACCCGGGTACCGGAACGCGTACGCCCCACAGGGAGGCCGCCATGACCGACACCACTCCGCTCACCAGCCCCTCGCACGCCGGCCAGGCCGACCCCTTCCCGGTGCGGGGCATGGACGCGGTGGTCTTCGCCGTCGGCAACGCCAAGCAGGCCGCCCACTACTACTCCACCGCCTTCGGCATGCGCTGCACCGCCTACGCGGGCCCGGAGACCGGCACCCGCGAGACCGCCTCCTACGTGCTGGAGTCCGGCGGCGCCCGGTTCGTCCTCACCTCGGTGATCAAGCCGGACACCGACCACGGCCGGTTCCTCGCCGAGCACGTCGCCGCCCACGGCGACGGCGTCGTCGACCTCGCCATCGAGGTCCCCGACGTCCGCGCCGCCCACGCCTACGCGGTCGAGCACGGCGCCACCTCCCTGGAGGAGCCGTACGAGCTCAAGGACGAGCACGGCACGGTCGTCCTCGCCGCCATCGCCACCTACGGCCAGACGCGGCACACCCTGGTCGACCGCTCCGGCTACGACGGCCCGTACCTGCCCGGCTACACCGCCCGCGGGCCGATCGCCGCGCCGCCCGCCAAGCGGTTCTTCCAGGCGATCGACCACTGCGTGGGCAACGTCGAGCTCGGCCGCATGGACGAGTGGGTGTCCTTCTACAACCGGGTCATGGGCTTCACCAACATGAAGGAGTTCGTGGGCGACGACATCGCCACCGAGTACTCCGCACTGATGTCCAAGGTGGTCGCCGACGGCACCCGCAAGGTGAAGTTCCCGCTCAACGAGCCGGCCGTCGCGAAGAAGAAGTCGCAGATCGACGAGTACCTGGAGTTCTACGGCGGCCCCGGCGTGCAGCACATCGCCCTCGCCACCAACGACATCGTCGCCTCCGTCCGGGCCATGCGCGAGGCGGGCGTGGAGTTCCTCGACACCCCCGACAGCTACTACGACACCCTGGGGGAGTGGGTCGGCGAGACCCGCGTGCCGCTGGAGCAGCTGCGCGAGCTGAAGATCCTCGCCGACCGGGACGAGGACGGCTACCTGCTGCAGATCTTCACCAAGCCGGTCCAGGACCGGCCGACGGTCTTCTTCGAGATGATCGAGCGGCACGGCTCCATGGGCTTCGGCAAGGGCAACTTCAAGGCGCTGTTCGAGGCCATCGAGCGCGAGCAGGAAAGGCGCGGCAACCTCTAGCCGGCTGCTCGCGCGCGAGCGGCCGGAGTCGGCGCGGCGGCCTCTGGCCGGCTGCTGGCGCGCGAGCGGCCTGCGGCGGGGCCCGGCGGAACACCGCCGGGCCCCGCCGCCCACCCGGGGGGCTTGTCCGGACCCGCCGTGCACGGAAGAGTGGATCTCCGGGACACCCACGCACCGCGCCCGGGAGGCGACGCACCCATGAGCGACCTGGTCGAACTGCTCCTCGAGGGCCTTCCGCCCGACGCGGTCGCCACCGACCCCGACGTCACCGCCGCCTACCGCCGCGACATGGCGGGCTTCTGCGACGCCGGCGCACCCGCCGTCGTCGTCCACCCCGCCACCGTCGAGCAGGTGCAGCACGTGATGCGCACCGCGACCCGGCTGCGGGTGCCCGTCGTCCCGCAGGGCGCCCGCACCGGCCTGTCCGGCGCGGCCAACGCCGTCGACGGCTGCATCGTCCTCTCCCTCACGAAGATGGACCGCATCCTCGACATCGACCCCGTCGACCGCACGGCCACCGTCGAGCCGGGCGTCGTCAACGCCGTCCTCTCCCGCGCCGTCGCCGCGCACGGCCTCGCCTACCCGCCGGACCCCTCCAGCTGGGAGTCGTGCACGATCGGCGGCAACATCGGCACCGGCTCCGGCGGCCTGTGCTGCGTGAAGTACGGCGTCACCGCCGAGTACGTCCTCGGCCTGGACGTCGTCCTCGCCGACGGGCGCCTGCTGCGCACCGGCCGCCGCACCGCCAAGGGCGTCGCCGGCTACGACCTGACCCGCCTCTTCGTCGGCGCCGAGGGCACCCTCGGGATCGTCGTCCGGGCGGTCCTCGCGCTGCGGCCCGCCCCGGCGCCGCAGCTCGTCCTGGCCGCCGAGTTCCCCTCCACCGGGTCCGCCTGCGACGCGGTCTGCGCGGTGATGGCCTCCGGGCACACCCCGTCGCTGATGGAGCTGATGGACCGCACGACCGTACGGGCCGTCAACGCCATGACCCGGATGGGCCTGCCGGAGACCACCGAGGCGCTGCTGCTGGTCGCGTTCGACACCCCGGACCCGGCCGCCGACCTCGACGCGGTCGGGGAGCTGTGCCGGGCGGCGGGCGCCACCGAGGTCGTGCCGGCCGCCGACGCCGCCGAGTCGGACCTGCTGCTGGAGGCCCGTCGCCAGGCGCTGCCCGCCATGGAGAGGCTCGGCACCACCATGATCGACGACGTGGCCGTGCCCCGCTCCCGGCTCGCGGAGATGATCGACGGCGTCGCCGCGATCGCCGACCGCCACGGCCTGACCATCGGCGTCTGCGCCCACGCCGGGGACGGCAACACCCACCCCGTGGTCGTCTTCGACGCCGCCGACCCGGCCGAGGCCGCCCGCGCCCGGGAGTCCTTCGACGCCATCATGGCCCTCGGCCTGGAGCTGGGCGGCACCATCACCGGGGAGCACGGCGTCGGCCTGCTGAAGAAGGAGTGGCTGGCCCGCGAGCTGGGCCCGGTCGGCCTGGAGCTCCAGCGCGGCATCCGCTCCGTCTTCGACCCGCTCGGCCTGCTCAACCCCGGCAAGGTCGTCTGACGCCCCGTCGGCCGGGCCGGCGAGGCGGTACGGCCCGCCCGGCCCGCCCGGCCCGCCCGGCCCGCCCGGCCCGCCCGGCCCGCCCGGCCCGCCCGGGGCGCCCGGGGCGCCCGGGGCGCCCGGGGCGCCCGGGGCGCCCGGGGCTCACGGGGAACCGACGGTCCGTCACCCCTCCACGGTCTGCACCGCCGGCGGGTGGCCGTTCCAGGTGACGAAGACCGAGTCGGTGACGCCGTCCCGGGAGAAGTCCACCCGCAGCCACCCGTCGCCGTGCCACACCTGCATCTCCCACCCCGGCTCGGGCGCCGCCGACACCAGCTCCGCCGAGTCGGGGTGGAACTCCACCGCCACCCGCTCGCCGTCCACCGACACGCTCCGCACGTCGCCGCCGGGCACCCCCGGGGAGGCGCCCCCCGCGGACGGCGGGGCGTCCGGCCGCCGCGGACCGGGCACCCTCCCCGCCCGCCCGAGCGAGGGGGAGGAGCGCGCCTGCGGTGTCCGCGACGGCTGCGGCGCCCGCGCCGTGGCGGGCCCCAGCTCGCCCTCCGGCAGCCGGGTCGACGACGCGTCAGGACCGTCCGGGGCGCCGGGCGCCGGGACGGCCGGGGTCCGCGGCGGGTCGAACGCGCCGTCCGACAGCACCGCGTGCACACCGAGCCAGGACAGCGACACCGCCGCGCCGGTGGCCGCCGCCCACGCGCCGGTCTGCAGGATCCCTCTCCGCACCGTCGCAATACTGCCGTATCGCGAGCCTCGCGATGTCATGCACGCGAATCACCCGTATGGCGTACGGTGCGGGCCATGGCAACTGTGCTCGTGGTCGAGGACGACCCGTTCGTGCGCTCCGCCCTCATCCGGCACCTCTCCGACGCCGGCCACGCCGTCCGCAGCGTGGGCACCGCACTGGAGGCGCTGAGGGAGGTCGCCCAGGTCGGCTGCGACCTGGTCATCCTGGACCTCGGACTGCCCGACCTCGACGGCAGCGAGGCCCTCAAGATGATCCGCGGACTCACCAACGTCCCCGTCATCATCTCCACCGCCCGCGACGACGAGGCGGAGATCGTCCGGCTGCTCAACGACGGCGCCGACGACTACCTCACCAAGCCCTTCTCCGGCGAGCACCTCTCCGCCCGCATGGCCGCCGTGCTGCGCCGCGCCGGGGCCGGGGCGTCGCCCACCGCGCAGCTGCTCCGCGTCGGCGGCCTCTACATCGACCTCCAGCGGCGCGAGGCCGCCCTCGACGGCGCGATGCTCGACCTGACGCGCCGTGAGTTCGACCTGCTGGCCTTCCTCGCCGCCCGGCCCGGCGTCGTCGTCCCCCGCAAGGAGCTGCTCGCCGAGGTGTGGCGGCAGACCTACGGCGGCGACCAGACCATCGACGTGCACCTGTCCTGGCTGCGCCGCAAGCTCGGCGAGACCGCCTCCCGCCCCCGCTACCTGCACACCGTGCGCGGCGTCGGCGTCCGCCTGGAGGCCCCGTCGGACGCCGTCCCGCACGCCCCCCACGCCCCCGCCGACACCGCCTGGGGGCACCACCGGTGAGATGGGCCCTGGTGAAGGCCGCCATCGCCGGCACCACCATGGTGGCGCTCGCCTTCCTCATCCCGCTGGGCCTGATGGTCCGTGAGACGGCCCGCGACCGGGCGTTCGCCGCGGCCGAGCGGCAGGCCGCCGCGCTCGGCCCCGCGCTCGCCATCACCACCGACCGCGAGGCCCTCCAGCGCGCCGTCGCCTCCACCCAGGCCGGGGCCGACCGCCGCGTCGCCGTCCACATCCCCCCGCCCAGCGGCACGGTCGCCCCGCAGGCGCTCTCCACCGTCGGCACCGCCCGCGCGGCCGAGGGCGACCTGGCCACCGCGATCCGCCGCGGCCGCTCCTTCACCGTCCGGGTGCCCGGCGGCTTCACCCTCCTCCAGCCCATCGCGGTCGACATCAACCGCAAGGCCGTCGTGGAGGTGTTCGTCCCCGAGGACGACCTCACCCGCGGCGTCGCCACCGCCTGGATCGTCCTCAGCCTCGTCGCGCTCGCCCTGGTCGCCATCTCCGTCGCCGTCGCCGACCGGATGGGCGCCCGCATCGTCTCCTCCGCCCGCCGCCTGGCCGCCGCCGCCCGCTCGCTCGGCTCCGGCAACCTCGCCGTGCGGGTGCCGGTGGAGGGCCGCCGCGCCGAGGGCACCCCGCAGGAGCTGCGGGAGGCCGCCGTCGCCTTCAACGCCATGGCCGACCGCGTCGTCCACCTCCTCGCCGCCGAGCGGGAGATGGCCGCCGACCTCTCCCACCGCCTGCGCACCCCCCTCACGGTGCTGCGGCTCAACGCCGCCTCCCTGGGCGAGGGCGACGCCGCCGAGGCCACCCGGCACGCCGTCGCCCAGCTGGAGCGGGAGGTCGACCAGATCATCCGCGCCGCCCGGCGCACCGTCGACGACCAGCCCGCCGTCTCGGTGGGCTGCGACGCGGCCGAGGTCATCCGCGAGCGGGTCGGCTTCTGGTCCGCGCTCGCCGAGGACGAGGGCCGCGCCTGGCAGCTCGCCGGGGCCGACGCCCCCGCCGTGGTCCCCGTGCAGCGCGGCGACTTCGCCGCCGCCGTCGACGCGCTCCTCGGCAACGTCTTCCGGCACACCAAGGAGGGCACCGCCTTCTCCGTCGACGTGCACACCGGCGACGAGGCCGTCATCCTCATGGTCTCCGACGCCGGACCCGGCATCGCCGACCCCGAGGCCGCGCTCCGCCGCGGCGAGGGGCAGGGCGGCGAGGGCTCCACCGGCCTGGGGCTCGACATCGTGCGCAAGATGGCCGAGGCCACCGGCGGCGACATGGCCGTGGGGCGGTCCGCCCTGCTCGGCGGCACCGAGATCCGGCTGCGGCTCCGGACCCGCGCCGAGGCCCGCACCGAGGGCCTCAGCCGCCGCCTGGCCCGCGCCCGCCGCCCCGCCTCCCGCCGCCGCGGCGGCGCCCGGGCCGCCTCCCGCCGCTGACCCGCCCGCACCGGCCCGGCCCGCGCGGACCCGCACCGGGTCCGCCGGCCCGCGCGGACCCGCACCGGCCTGGCCCGCGCCGGCCCGCGCCGGCCCGTGCCCGCCCGCAGGCCGGGGCCCGCGGGTACCGGCACCCCGTTCCGGTACCCGCCCGCCGCGTCCGGCGCCGTGTGCGTCCCGCCGCCCCGGGGCAGGCGCCCCGGACGTGCCCCGGAACCGGGCCGCGGGGCCGGTCCGTCCTCCCCACGGGCCCCGGGGTGCGCCGGAGCCATCGGGTAGGGTCGCGGGGTTCGACGTGGGAACGGAGTGCGGACGTGGCAGTGGTGGAGCAGGAACGGCCGGCAGGGACGGCCGGAGCGGGACGTGCGGGCGGTGGTCCGGCGTTCCTCCGGGCGCTGCGCGAGGCGCCGCGCCGCCCCACACTGGCCGCCGCGGCCGCCGCGGCGCTCTCCCTGACGCTGTACGCCGTGGTGCGGCACCTCGTCGGCACCTCCATGATCGACATGCTGGTCTACCGGGCGGAGGGCCGGGCCGTGCTCGACGGCACGGACCTCTACACCATCCGCGTCTCCCAGTGGGACCTCCCCGCCACCTACCCGCCGTTCGCCGCGATGCTCTTCGTGCCGACAGCGTGGGCGGGCGTCGGCCTGCTGCGCCTCCTCGTCACCGGCGGCAACGCCCTCCTCCTCGGCACCGCCGCCTGGCTCTCCTGCCGGCTGGCCGGCTGGCCGCGCCGCGAGCTGCGCCCGGCCGCCGTCCTGCTCACCACCGGCTTCGGCGTGTGGCTGGAGCCCGTCTGGACCACCCTGCGCTACGGGCAGGTCAACCTCGCCCTGCTCTGCCTGATCCTGTGGGACCTCACCCGGTCCGACGCCGGCCGCGCCAAGGGCGTCGGCATCGGCATCGCCGCCGGCATCAAGCTCACCCCCGGCCTCTTCGCCGTGTACCTGCTGCTCACCGGCCGGGTCCGGGCCGCCTTCACCGCCTTCGGCGCCTACCTCGTCACCGTCGCGATCGGCTGGACCGCCCTCCCCGCGGCCTCCCACGGCTTCTGGACCACCTACCTCTTCGACTCCAGCCGGGTCGGCAAGACCGAGATCGTCGACAACCAGTCCGTGCGCGGCGCCGTCGCCCGCCTCCTGCACACCGCCGAGCCCGGCACCGCGGGCCTCGCGGCCGGCGCCGCGGCGGCGGTCCTCGGCCTCGCCGTCGCCGCGTGGGCGGGGCGCAGCGCGCCGCACCTGCCGCGCGCCGAGGCCTGGGGCGTCGTCTGCACCGCGGTCACCGCCCTGCTGGTCTCCCCGATCAGCTGGACCCACCACTGGGTGTGGTGCGTGCCGCTCGCCGTCCTGCTCGGCGCCGAGGCCGCCCACGAGAGGTCCCGGCCGGAGGCCGTCCGCAGGCTCCGGTGGCGCCCGATCCTGGGCGTCGTCCTCCTCGGCTTCTGCTCCTACGGCATGTGGCTGGTGCCGCACCACGGGCCGCGCGACCTGGACCTGCCGGTCTGGCAGCAGGTCCCGGCCGCCCTCTACCCGCTGCTCGGCCTCGCCGTGCTCGCCCTCGCGGCGGCCCGCGTCCGCAGCCGCCGGGCCGCCCTGCGCCGCACCCCGGCGACGCTGCCCGCCCAGCGGCCGGGCGTGCGCCGCGAGACCGCCCCCGTCCGCTGACGGCGGCGCGGCCGGGACCGGGCCGCCGCACGCCGCAGCCCGGGGCCCGTCCTGCGGGCCCCGGCCGTCCCGCAGGTCAGGCCAGCAGCTGCGCCAGCCCCGTGTCGAGGTCCAGCGTGTCGCCCTCGCTGCCGGGCGGCACCAGCCGGTGCGTGCGCTCCAGCCACGCCGTGACCGCCGCCAGCGGCGCCTCCAGCAGCGCGTCGCCCGCCGGGGAGCTCAGCCCCATGTTGAGCACCCCCCGCCCGTCGGCGCGGCCCGGCCACACCCGGACGTCGCCCTGCCCGCACGGCCGGAAGGTCCCCTCGGCCAGCAGCTCCCGGGCGAACACCCAGGTCACCGGGGTCTCCGAGCCGAGGTGGAAGGTGATGTGGACGGCGTAGGGGTCGTGCGCGCCGTACGACAGGCGGGCGGGCACGGGGACACTCCGCTCGGGCGAGAGCACGAGGTTCAGCTCGAGCTCGTGCTCGACCAAGGTCTCCATGGGGTGACTTCCTCTCTGCACCGGAGCCTCCCGGCGGCATGACGCGTCTGCCCCGCCACCGGTCCGTGATACGTGAGAGCCCCCGGACGGAGCACTCTTACACGCCTTCCGCCGTCCGGTACCTCCCCTGTCCGGCGGGGCCGCGCCGGACGGCCGCCGTCCACCGGGGGCGCGGCGGGCCCCCCGACCGGGTCTTCCTTCGGCAACGGCCCCACCGGGAGGCGTGCGGGTACTACGCTTTGTCACTGCTCGGGTGCGTCCTGTACCGATGCGTGCCCGGGCGGTCCCCGCGTCCCGCCGCCGCCCTCGAACCCGCGGCGGGGGGAGGGCGTACCAGGAGCGGGGCCACCACCCGACAGCCAGAGCGGACCACGGGACAGGGGACAGATGACGGACCGACCCTCTTCCGGCACCACGGCCGGGGCGCCGGTGCCCGGCTACTACCCGGACCCGTCCATCCCCGGCTTCGTCCGCTACTGGGACGGGCACGGCTGGGCCCCGGGCACCACCCGGCCGGCGCCCCGGCCGGGGGAGGTCCTCGCCCCGCCCCGCGTGGTGGCGCGGCGGCAGGTGCCGACGGCGCGGCCCGTCCCGCCCCCGGCGGTCCCCGGCGGGACGGAGGGCGGGGCCGCGCAGGAGGGCGCCCCGGCCGCCGCGGAGCCCCCGGCCGCCGCGGAGCCCAGGGGCGGCGCTGCACCCCCGGCCGCCGCCGAGCCCCCTGGCCCGGGGGAGCCCGCAGACCCCCCGACGGTCGAGGGGGCGGCGGCGCCGGCGGCGTCCTCCGGCCCCCGGGCGGCCTCCCCGGCCGGTCCCGCCGCCGAGCGGACCGCCCTGCCGCCCGGCCCCGCCCGCGGCTGGGCCGGACCGGCCCGGCTCGACGAGTCCGGCCCCGTCTTCTTCGACGAGACCACCGGCGGCACGTCGTTCACGACCGGCCCCGGCACCGGGCCCGTCCCGGCCGCGCTCCCGTCGGGCGCCCCGGCCTCGCCGTTCCCGGCCCACGACCGCAAGCAGAGCCCCTGGGCGACCCCCGCCCACCCCGTCGTCCGCCGCCCGGCCCCCGTGCAGGTCCAGGAGCCGGGGCCCGCACCGGCCGACGCCCCCCGGTCCGACGCCCCTCGGGCCGGCGTCCCGGAGGCCGCGGCGCCCCCCGCCGCCCGGCCCGCGCTGCCGGAGGCGTCCCCCGCCGCGGCGGCCCCGGCGTCCCCGGCCGCGGACACCCCCCGGTCCCGGGCCGCCACCCCCGAGCCGTCCCCGGCCCCCGGCGGCCCCGCCCGGCACGACACCGCGGCCGCGGTCGCAGCCGTGCCCCCGACCCCGGCCGGAGCGGCGGCCCCCGCCACCGACCGGGCCGAACCGGGGCCCCCGGCCGGTGCGCAGGGCTCCCCGGAGGGGCGGGACGCCCGGTCCGGCTGGCAGGCGGACGCGCTGAGACAGCGCGGACTGATGGAGTCCGAGGCGGAGCCCCGGTGGGTCTCCTGGGGGGTCGCCGACGCCGGGACCGGCCGCCCTGCCGCCCCCCGGACCGAGGACGCGTCGGCCGCCGCCGCTGCCCCCGCCGCGCCGGGGAAGCCCGCATCCGGCCTGGCCGGGGCGTCCGCCGGGACCGACGCGCCCGCACCCGCGGCGTCCGCGAACCCGACCGCCCCGGCGTCGGGGAAGCCCGCCGCCGGCAGCGCCGGCGCTGCCAGCGCGGCCGACCGGCCTTCCCCCGCCGCGCCCTGCGACCGCTCCTCCGGCACCCGGCCCTCCGCCGTCCCCGCCCCCGCCCCCGCTCCCGCTCCGGCCCCCGCCCCGGCCCTCGCCCCCGCCGACCAGGCGACCCGGACGAGGATCCCCACCCGCGACGCCGCCCCCCGCCCCTCCGACGCCGCGCCGCCGAAGGCCCCCGGGACCCTTGCCGCCGACGCGGCGCCGGCCGCCCCGCGCCCCGCGCCGTCGCAGGCCGCGGCCCGCCGCCAGGCGGCCGCCGAGGAGCGCCGCAGGGCCCGGCCGGCCGGGTACGCCAGGCGCCTGTGCGCCCGCGCGGTCGACACCCTCGTCGTCGCGGCCCTCGCCGCCGCCGTGGGCATCCCGCTCGCGTCCTCCGCCGTGCACCACCTGCAGGAGAAGATCGACGCCGCCAAGGCGTCCGGCCGGTCCGTGCGGGTGTGGCTCATCGATCCGACGGTGCTCGGCAAGGCGGGCCTGTTCCTGCTGGTGGTCCTCTGCATCGGCTTCCTCTACGAGGCCGTCCCCACGGCCCGCTGGGGCCGCACTCCGGGCAAGCGCCTGCTGCGGGTGCGGGTGCTGGACACGGAGTCCCGCCGGCCTCCGGGCCTCGGCGCCTCGGTGCGCCGCTGGCTGGTGCAGCAGCTGCTGGGCGCGGTGCTGCTCGGCGGCTTCCTGGACTCGCTGTGGTGCCTCTTCGACCGCCCGCTCCGCCAGTGCTGGCACGACAAGGCGGGCGGGACCTTCGTCGCGGCGGACGACTGAGACCCGTTGACCCGCTTGGCCGTATCGGCGCGTCCGTGTCCGGATGGCGGCGTTCCCCCGGTGTTCTACTCGGACCATGAGCACCCAGGAGCCGCCCGGACCGGGCCCCGAGCAGGAGGGCTCCGGCCCGCCGTCGTTCGACAAGCAGCCGCCCCCGCCCGGCGCCGCGCCCCCGCCGCCCCCGGGCGGCGAGCCCCGGTACGGGCAGCAGCCCCCGCCGGGCGGCCAGCCCCCGCCGGGGCAGTGGCCCCCGCAGGGCCAGGGGTCCCCCTACGGCCAGGCGCCGCCCCCGCCCTACGGCCAGGCCCCGCCCCACGGCGAGCCCGGCGGCGGCCCGGTGCCGGGGATGCCGCCGCTCGGCAACCGCGGCAGGCGGCTGCTGGCCCGCATCATCGACGCCGTCCTGGTGAGCGTCGTCTGCGGCCTGCTCTTCGGATGGTTCTTCGACTGGGGCACCCGGAGCGGCGAGGTGGCCCTCTCCCTCGTCTTCGGCCTCGTCTACTGGGTCTACGAGAGCCTGATGCTGTCGCGCGACGGCCAGACGCTGGGCAAGAAGGCGGTCAAGGTGCGGGTGGCCCGGCTCGCGGACGGCGCCGTGCCCACCCCGGGGGAGGCGTGGGGCAGGGCGGCCGTCTACACCCTGCCCTCGATGCTGTGCTGCGGCCTGTGGGTGGTCGTCGACGGAGGACTGTGCCTCTTCGACCAGCCCTACCGGCAGTGCGTGCACGACAAGGCGGTGCGGACCGTGGTGGTCTCCACCGCCCCGTGAGCCGGCGGCCCGGCGGACCGGCGGCCCGACCGCCCGGCGGTGCACCGGTGCGGTCCGCCCGTCCCTGCGGCGGACCGGTGACGTGTCGACATGGCGCTTTCACGTCTTGACGCCCGGTCGGCTTCGTGCAGGACCGCGGGTGCGCCGGTACTCCGGGCATCCGCGCCGCGCCGGGCGCGGCGTCCGGAGCCCTTCCGGCCGTGCCTCAGCGGCGCCCGGGTGACGGTTCGGCGTACTCGCGCTCCGCGGCGGCCGGGATCCGCCGGCCCGGTACGCCGGGCGCTGCGCCGGGCACGGCGCCCGGGGCGACGTCCCGGCTGTCCCGGGGGGCGCGGCCGGGGACGAGGAGCGCGGTGGCGAGGGTGCCCAGGGCGAGTCCGAAGACCACCAGGACGGTGACGGCGGGGACGCTGTCGGCGCCGGACACGGCGAGCAGCACCGTAGTGGCGGAGACGACGGCGAGGGTTCCCCAGCAGATCTGGGCGGGGGTGGGGCGGGGCATGGCGGTTCCGTCCTTCGCATCGGGGGTGTGCGGGGCGGGGTGGGATCGGCCGGCCCCCCGCCCGTGCCTCCCGTGCGTGTGCTGCGCGATGCGCGGACGGCGGTCGGGACGTCAGCAGATCCGCTGTGCAGATACCCGGTGCATGTGCTGGTGAGACCAGACTAACCCCCGTGGAGGGGTGCACGGGGGGCGCACGGGCTCACCTCCCGGTGGACGGGCTGTGGCAGTCGTCACGCAACGGGTGCATCCGTGACGTGCCGTCAGGGGCGCACGCGGGCGCGGAGCCTAAAGCCAAAGTCATGTGCGGGTCAAGGTCTTTCTTTTGTCGTACCGGTCCGATCAAATGTCCTCCACTTGGTACTCACTGGTTCACTGGGCGGCCACCGCCAGACTCCAGGGACCAGGCAGTCATGGGGAGGACGTCACCACGTTGAAGACGACCAAGAGAGCCGTCGCGGGTACCGCGACCGCGGCGCTCATAGCCGCGCTCGCCGCTGCGGCGCTGCCCGGCACGGCCTCCGCCGCCGGTCAGGACGCCGCCCCGGTGAGCCACGACCCGGCAGACACCCAGGTCCAGAAGGTCGACCACGACCTGCCGGGCCCGATGGGCGTCAAGCAGCAGGCCGAGCGCAAGGCCGCCCTGGAGAAGGTCCTCGACGGCACCGCCAAGGTCGAGAACCGCAACGGCAGCGAGACCGTGAAGCTCGCCCGGGACAAGTACGTCGAGCTCGGCCGTGAGCGTACGGACAAGATCTTCACCATCCTGGTCGAGTTCGGCGACCAGGTGGACAACACCACCATGTACGACCCCGACGGCAGCGGGCCCAAGCCCGCCGTCGTCAAGTACGGCGGCCAGCCCGGCCCGGCGCACAACACGATCGCCGCCCCGGACCGCACGAAGGACAACTCCACGGACTGGCTGCCGGACTACAACCAGCAGCACTACCAGGACATGTACTTCAGCAAGGCCGGCGACTCGCTCAAGACCTACTACGAGAAGCAGTCCTCGGGCCGCTACTCGGTCGACGGCGACGTCACCGACTGGGTCAAGGTCCCGTGGAACGAGGCCCGCTACGGCAGCGACTACTGCGGCGCGCACGTCTGCGCCAACGCGCAGCAGCTGATCCGTGACGGCGTCAACACCTGGGTCGCCGACCAGCAGGCGAAGGGCCGCACCACCGCCGACATCAAGGCCGAGCTCGCGTCCTACGACCAGTGGGACCGGTACGACTACGACGGCGACGGCAACTTCAACGAGCCCGACGGCTACATCGACCACTTCCAGATCGTGCACGCCGGCGAGGACCAGTCGGCGGGCGGCGGCGTCCAGGGCACCGACGCCCTGTGGGCCCACCGCTCGTACGCCTACGCCACCGGCCAGGGCACCTCGGGCCCCGACTTCAACAAGCTCGGCGGCACCCAGGCCGGCGACACCGGCATCTGGGTCGGCGACTACACGATGCAGCCGGAGAACGGCGGCCTCGGCGTCTTCGCCCACGAGTACGGCCACGACCTGGGCCTGCCCGACCTGTACGACACGGTCGGCCCGCAGGACAACTCGATCGGCTTCTGGTCCCTGATGTCCTCCGGCTCCTGGATGGGCAAGGGCCAGGACGCCATCGGCGACCTGCCGGACGACATGGACGTGTGGAGCAAGCTGCAGCTCGGCTGGCTCAAGTACGACACCGCCAAGGTCGGCGAGTCCAGCCGCCACCGCCTCGGCCCGGCGGAGTACAACACCGCCCAGGCCCAGGGCCTCGTCGTCGAGCTCCCCAAGAAGTCGGTGACCACCGCCATCAACACCCCGGCGGACGGCTCCTACGAGTGGTGGAGCGGCAGCGCGGACGACCTCAACGTCTCGCTGGCCCGTGACGTCGACCTGACCGGGAAGTCCTCGGCGACCCTCACCGCCAAGGGCTGGTACGACATCGAGCAGGACTACGACTACGGCTACGCCGAGGTCTCCACCGACGGCGGCGCCAACTGGACCGTCCTCGACGGAACCTTCAACGGCGAGCCGATCCCGCACAACGAGAGCGGCAAGGCCGGCCTCACCGGCAACAAGGCCGTCTGGGGCGACCTGGCCTACCCGCTGGACGCCTACGCGGGCAAGGCCGTCAAGGTCCGGTTCCACTACGTCACCGACGGCGGCCTGCACTACAAGGGCCTCGCCCTCGACGACATCGCGGTGACCGCCGACGGCTCCACCGTCTTCAGCGACGGCGTGGAGAACGGCGACAACGGCTGGGCGGCCGACGGCTTCCAGCGCATCACCGGGTCCGTCACCAACGAGTACCCGCAGTACTACCTGGCCGAGAACCGGCAGTACGTGTCCTACGACACCACGCTGAAGACCGGCCCGTACAACTTCGGCTTCGCCTCGAAGCCGGACTGGGTGGAGCACTACCCGTACCAGAACGGCCTCGTCGTCTGGTACTGGGACGGCTCGCAGACCGACAACAACGTCAGCGACCACCCCGGCAAGGGCCTCGTCCTCCCGGTCGACGCCCACGCCAAGCCCCTCCACTGGGCCGACGGCGCCCTCATGCGCCCGCGCATGCAGAGCTACGACTCCGCCTTCGGCCTGGACAAGACCGACTCCCTGACCCTGCACAGGGCCGACGCGGCCACCACCGTCCCGTCCCAGAAGGGCGTCCCGGTCTTCAACGACCACACGGGCACCTACTGGTACGCCGACAACCCGTACAGCAGCGTTCAGGTGCCGGACACCAGGACCAGCATCGAGGTCGTGTACGAGAGCCCCGACAAGCTCGAGTCCGTCGTCCGCGTGAAGCCGGTCAAGTAACACCCCGCACCACCCGCGCCCGGCCCGCCCCGACACGTTCGGGGCGGGCCGGGCCCTTTGCCGGGCCCTTTGTCGGGCCCTTTGCCGGGCCCTTGGGCCGGGGCCTTCCCCAGCCCCGCCCCGGGCCCCTGTGCCCCGCCCGCCCCGGCGCCCTCCGCCCGCCCCCGCCCGACCCTCCCGGGGCCCGGCGGCGGCCCCGCCCCGGTAGCCTCCCCGGGGTGAGCACTCCCGCCGCCCTGCCCCGCACCGAAGCCGAGGCCGTCGCCGAACAGGAGCGGCTCCGCCCCCTCGTCGACCGCCTCGGCCCCGGCCCCGACCCCGCCGCCGGCGGCACCGTCGCCGGCGTCGACGTCGCCTACGACGACGCACACGACCTCGTCGCCGCCGCGGCCGTCGTCCTCGACGCCGCCACCCTCGCGGTCGTCGACCGGGCCACCGCCGTCGGCCGCGTCGCCTTCCCCTACGTCCCCGGCCTCCTCGCCTTCCGCGAACTGCCCGCCGTCCTCGACGCCCTGGACCGCCTCACCGTCCGGCCCGGCCTCGTCGTCTGCGACGGCTACGGCGTCGCCCACCCCCGGCGCCTCGGCCTCGCCAGCCACCTCGGCCTGCTCACCGGCATCCCCTCCTTCGGCGTCGCCAAGACCACCTTCACCTTCACCTTCACCTGCGAGCCCCCCGGACCCCGCCGCGGCGACCACAGCCCCCTCCTCGACGGCGGTGAGGAGGTCGGCCGCGCCCTGCGCACCCGAGAAGGGGTCAAGCCCGTCCACGTCTCCGTCGGCCACGGCGTCTCCCTCGACCGCGCCTGCGCCCACACCCTGCGCCTCACCCCCCGCTACCGGCTGCCCGAGACCACCCGCCGGGCCGACTCCCTGTGCCGCCGCGCCCTGGCCGCCGCCCTGCGGGACGGCTCGTAGAATCGGTACACCCGACCTGCGGAGCCCCCCATGGACCCCTCGCTCTACGCGCGCCTCCGGGCCATCGCCGACGAGCTGCCCGTGACCCCGCCCGTCTGGGCCGTGGAGATCGGCGCCGAGGGCATCGTCATGATGATGAGCCCGGTCAAGCGGCACGAGCTCATCACCTTCCGTCTGGGGCGCCAGCTCAACGACCAGCTCGCCCGGACCCGCCCCGGCGTGATCGCCCACAGCGGTCCGGAGATCGAGTCGGTACCGCTGGGCCGGATGCGCCGTCCCGACCTCGTCGTCCTCCCGGAGGCCGTCCTGGAGGAGGAGGACGCCTTCGTCGACCCTGCCGACGTGCTCCTGGTGGCGGAGGTCGTCTCCGCGTCCAACCCCGACAACGACTACACGCAGAAGACCCGCGACTACCCCGCCATGGGCATCCCCCTCTACCTCATCGTGGACCCCCGCACGGGCACCCTCTCCGTCCTCTCCGATCCCGGCCCCGGCCCCGGCCCCGACGGGCAGCCCCGCTACCGGGCCCGCCACGACCACGTCTTCGGCGACCACGTCCCGGTCGGCCCCTGGACCGTCGACACCACCGGCTTCCTGACGTACTGACACCTCCGGGAGCCGCCGGCCCGCCCCCTCGCCCCGCCGCCCGGTGCGCAGCCGTCGGGGGCGGTGCCGCGTTCCCGGACGGACGGCCGTGTGTTAGACATGGATGCGCTGTGTCGCCGGAGGGCCGAGGGGGAGGCAGGCTGTGGCCGGTACGGGCTACCAGGTGAAGATCGACAACCTGCGGGAGTTCGCCGCCCGGGTGCGCGGGCTGCTCGCCGAGTTCGAGGCCGGCGCGGGCGGGGACCGGGTCCACGCCGGCAGCGGGGTCGCCGCCTCCAGCTTCGGCCTCTTCCCGGAGGCCCGGAGGCTCGACGAGCGGTACGGCATCATGCGCGACGCGCTCCGCGACGTCCTCGACACGCTCCACCAGGCCCTCGGCGAGGCCCAGCGCAACGCCGAAGCCACGGCCCGCAACTACGAAGAGCAGGAGCACGGCACCGCCGCCGCGATGCGCCGGGCCGCCGCGGACCCCTCCCCGTCGTCCCAGGACGCGCCGCCGACCCCGGCCGAGGCGCAGCAGGGCGGCACGTGGTGACGGGGAACGGAGAGGACCGCCATGGGTGACGCCGCCACCGACTTCGACAGCTACAGCCACGGCCAGCTCAAGGCCATGGTCGACGCCCTCGACCCCGGCGCCGTGATGCGCGCCGCCGACCCCTGGCGGCGCGCCTACGACACCCTCAAGGGCGTCCGCACGGCCTTGCAGTCCTACGCCGGCCAGGCCACCACCGGTTGGGAGGGCCGGGCCAGCGACGCCTTCCACGCGAACATGGACAGGCTGGCCGACCGCGTCAACAACACCGCCGAGTACGCCAACGACACGGCTGTCACCCTGGAGATCGTCTCCGACTCGATCGCCGAGGCCAAGGCCGCCATGCCCGACGAGCCGTCGGGCTGGGACAGCGCGACCGACTGGGTGGACGACAAGGTCTCCGGCCTCTTCGGCGCCGACGACGCCGACACCCGGCGGAGCGAGGCCGCCGCCCGCAAGCAGCAGGCCGTCGCCGTCATGCGCACCCTGGCGCAGCGCTACGAGAACTCGGCCGCGGTGCTGAGGCCGCCGAGGGCCGGTGACGACGACGAGGAGGACAACTGGTCTCCTCCGCCGGACGACCCGACGGGAGCGGGGGCGATCAGCGGCGTCATCATCGGTGCGGGCCTGGGAGGGGCTGCCGGCGCCTCGGGAGGCGGCGGCGCCGACGACCGGGCGCGAAGGACTCCTGGTTCGGTGCTGCAGGGCAGCCCCGGGGGAGGTGTCGCGCACGCCGCCCCGGCCACCGACGCGGGCGTCCACGGCGGTACGGCGACCTCCGTGCCGCCGGCCGCCGCCTCCCCGGGGCCGGCGGGCGGCGCAGCGGTCGGCACCGGCGGCTCCGTGGGGATCGCGGGAGGCGTCCGGGCCCCCGGTCCCCCTGCCGGGCCCGCCGTCGGCGGAGCCGGACCGGCCGTCACCGGGGGCGGCCGCCCCGCACCGGGACCCGGTGGAGGTGCTCCTGCGACCGGCGGCGGCCTCATCGGCGGCGGGCGCGCCGGTGGTGGCCTCATCGCCGGCGGCCGCGCCGGAGGTGTCCGTTCTTCCGGGGGGCTCGCCCCCGGTTCCGGCCGGGGCGTCCTCGCGGACTCCGGCGGTGAGGCCCCGGCCGGGGTCGGTCGGACAACTGCCGGGGGCCGTACGCCGCTTGCCGCCGGGGCCTCCGGGGCCTCCGGGGAGGCGGCTGCCGGACCCGGCGGCGGCCGTGGCATGGGCGGCTACGGCGCCGGGGCCGCCGGAGGCGTGTCGGGCGGTGCCCGCAGTGACGCCGGACGCGGCTCCCGGCTGACCGGCCGCTCCGGAGGCGTCGTCGGCGAGAGCGTCCCGGGCGGGCACGGCGCCGGCACCTTCACCGAGGGCGGCACCGGGCTCGGCAGCCGCCTGCGGGCCGGACAGCCCGGCGGCGGCCGCCCCGGCCGCCGGGCAGGGGCATCCGGCGGAGGCCGTGCCGCGATGCCCGGCGGTGCCGTGCACGGCGGACGCAGGCGCGAGGAGGACCGGCACGGCGACCGGCCCGACTACCTCGTCGAGGACGAGGACACCTGGGTCGACGGGGCCGTCCCCAATCCCCACGTGGTGGAATGACCGTCCAGGACGACCGCCCCGCGCGCAGGACCGCGGGGCGGTCGCATGATCGAGCGAGGTGGCCGCTGGTGAGGATCGGAGCACGAGGACGCGTCGCGGCCGTGGCGGCCGCAGCAGCCCTCCTGCTGGCAGGAGGAGCGGGCGGCGCCGCCGCCGACCAGGTGCGCGACGCCCAGTGGCCCCTCTTCAAGTACAGCGCGGCCAAGGACGTCTGGCCCGTCAGCCAGGGCCAGGGCGTGGTCGTCGGCCTCATCGACAGCGGGGTGGAGGCCGGCCACCAGGACCTGACCGGGCAGATCCTGCCGGGCGCCGACCTCTCCGGCGGTTCGTCGGACGGCCGCACCGACGAACTCGGCCACGGCACCGAGATGGCGGGCCTGATCGCCGGCCACGGCCACGGCCCCGGCGGCCGGGACGGTGTGATGGGCCTCGCGCCCAGGGCGAAGATCCTTCCTGTGAAGGTGCACCTGGCCAAGGACACCCTGGACCTCTCCTCCCAGGACACGCGGGTGGCCGACGCCATCCGGTACGCGGTCGACCACGGTGCCAAGGTCGTCAACATGTCGCTCGGCGGAGCCGGGGGCGGCAGCGACGAGCGCGCCGCCGTCCGCTACGCCGTGGACCACGACGTCGTCCTGGTGGCGTCCACCGGCAACAACGGCTTCGACCGAGTCGAGTACCCGGCGGCCGTTCCCGGGGTCGTCGCCGTCGGCGCCGTCGACGTCCGCGGAGACGTCTGGGAGAAGTCGAACCGCGGCTCCGAGGTCACGCTGGTCGCCCCCGGCGTCCATGTGCCGCACGCCAAGAACACCGGTCCGGCCGCCTACAACATGGGCAGCGGCACCTCCGACGCCACCGCGTACGTCTCCGCCGTCGCCGCGCTGGTGCGGGCGAAGTACCCGCAGCTGACGGCGGGACAGGTGATCACCCGGCTGATCAGGTCGGCGGTGGCCCCGCCCGACGGGAGCAGCGTGCCCAACCCCCGGTACGGCTACGGCATCGCCAGCCCCAAGCGGGCGCTGACCATGGACCTGCCGTCCGCGCCGAAGGGGAACCCGCTGCTGGACCGTCCCGAGTCGCAGGCCGATCCGGACGCCTCGGCGACGGCTGCGGCCGGCGGCGACTCCGCCGCGCGCCCGGCCGCGGACGGCGGCGGGGTGCCGCCGTGGGTGCCGGCGGCCGGCGGCGTGGTGGTGCTGGCGGCCGTGGTCGGCGCCGTCCTCGTGGTGCGGCGGCGCGGGCGCGGCCCGGGCGGTCCGGGCGGCCCGGGCGGGGGAGGCCCCGGCGGGCGTCCGCAGCCCTGGCAGCCCCCGTACCAGGGGCAGCAGGCCCACCCGCAGGGCCAGGGCCAGGGCCAGGTGCCGGGCCCGGCGTGGGGCGCGCCGCAGCCGTACGGCCAGGCGTACCCGCCGCAGCCGTCCCAGCCCAACCCCTACGCGCAGCCCGGCCTTCCCCCGCAGCACCAGGCGCAGCCGCACCAGCCGCAGAGCCAGCCCCAGCAGAACCCGTACCAGCAGCCCGACCCCTACCGGCAGTGACCCAGGGTGACCGGTGGGCCGCCCGGGGGTGGGCGGCCCGTCCGGTCCCCGGGGCGTCCGGCCCGAAGGGCCCCGCACCTGCGGTTGCTCCGCACGGGTGAAGCGGGGCACGGTCGTTCGTGGTCTGTTCGGGTGAGGGTAGGCGGACTTTAGCCCCGGTGCGTCCCGGGTCGTCGACGGGCCTGTAACAGCGGCCGTTTTCGGGGGAGCCGACGGCGGCGTCCGGGGATGGTGGGGCCATGAACCACCAGACCCCCTCTCCGGTCCCCTCCCTCGACGACCTCGCCCGTCTGCAGTGCAACGTGGTGACGGCCAGTCAGCTCCGCTCGCGGGGCGTTCCGGCCCGCACCATCACCGAGCACTGCCGCCACGGCGGCCCCTGGCAGCGGATCCTGCCCCGTGTCTTCGTGCTCCAGCCCGACCCTCCGACGCCCGAGCAGCGGATGTGGGCGGCGCTGCTGTACGCCGCGCAGAACGGCATGGCGGAGCGCCGCGGCGCACCGGTGATCACCGGGGCGGCGGCGCTGGCCCTGTACGGCTTCACCTCGGTGCCCCGGCTGCCGGCCGTGTACGGGGTGGACGTGCTGGTGCCGCGTCAGCGGCGGCTGCGCGACGCGGGGGAGGTGCGGATCCTGCGCACCGACCGGTCGCTGGAGGCCCGCCTGGTGCACGGCCTGGCGTGTGCGCCGATGGCGCGGGCGGTGGCCGACACGCTGGCCTCGTCGGACGTGGTGTCCCGCCCGGGTGCGGTCCGGGCGCTGCTGCGGGAGGCGGTCGCGGAGCGCGGCTGCCCGGTGCGCGAGCTGGCGGCCGAGCTGCGCGACGCGGGGCTGCTCGCGGCGGTGCCGGTGCGGGCGGCGCTGGACGAGGTGCTGGCGGCCGTCCGGGAGGGGGCCCGGGAGACCCTGCGCGGGCTGCTGGCAGGGTGGCTGCTGCCGGAGCCGGTCTGCGGCGTGGAACTGCGGATGCGGGGCGGGACCTTCGTCGCGGTGCCGGACGTGTTCTGGCCGGGGCGCGGTGTGGCGGTGGAGCTGGACTCGGACGTCCGCTGCGTCAGCGAGGGGGAGTCGGCGTGGGTGCGCGCCTGCCAGCACCGGATGGAGCACCTGGGGGTGCGGGTGGTCTACCTGGCGTCGGAGCGGTTGGTGTCGGAGCCGGCGGCGGTGGAGGAGGAGCTGCGGACGGCGCTGGCGGCGGGCGGCCTGGACCCGGTGCGGCTGGTGGCGGACCACGGATGAGGGGCCGCCGCCGTGCCCGTCCTGCACCCGCCGTCCCCTTCCGTCCGGCTCGCCGCCGGTGCCGCGTCCCTCTCCCCGCGGGTCCGCCGCCCCGGCCTCCGGTGCCGGGGGAGACCGCTGCTGACGGTCGGACACGACCCCCGGCTGCGCCTTCCCGTGGCCCGCCGTCCCTCTCCGGGGGCCCGTCTGCCGCTGTTCGAGTGGAGCAGTCTAATGATCCGTTAATCACATAAATAGTCTGGTTAGCGTCCTGAGGTATGGACGACATCGCTCCGCCCGCACACCTCCCCGGGCGGCCGGGCATCTCCCGGCGACGCTTCATGGCGGGCCTCGCCTGCGCCGCCTCCGCGGCGCTCGGCACCACCGGACTCGTACTGCCGGCAGGCAGGGCGGCCGCCGCCACCCGGCTCCCGATACCCGAGATGCTGGTCCCCACCCGCCGCAACGGCGCCTGGGTCTTCCCCCTGCGCGCCGCCTTCGGCACGCACGAGCTGCTGCCCGGGGTCCGGAGCAGCAGCGCCGGGTTCAACGGCTCCTACCTCGGCCCCACCCTCCGGGTGCGCAACGGGCAGAAGGTCCGCTTCGAGGTCACCAACGACCTCGACGAGGACCTGGCCGTCCACTGGCACGGCGCCCACGTCCCGCCCGAGGCCGACGGCGGCGTGCACTCCGCCTTCGCCCCCGGTGAGACCTGGTCGCCCGAGTTCACGGTGAAGCAGGAGGCCGCGACCCTCTGGTACCACCCCCACACCATGGACCGCACCGCCCGCCAGATCTCCTGGGGCCTGGCCGGCCTGCTCATCGTCGACGACGCCTCGGCCGGCTCCGCAGCCCTGCCCGGCGCCTACGGCACCGACGACGTCCCGGTGATCCTGCAGAGCGTCGCCGTGGGCGACGACGGCGGCATCAGGTACGACGCGGACGGGTTCGCCGACCGCGACGTCTCCTTCCCCTTCGTCGTCAACGGCGCACCCCTCGACGGCGCGCCGCTGGACTTCACCGCCACCCGGGGGCGCGTGCGCCTGCGCCTGCTCAACGCCTGCCTCGCCGAGGAGCTCGTCGTCACCCGCACCGACGGCCGCCCCCTCGTCCAGGTCGCCACCGAGTCCGCGCTCCTCCCCGGCCCCCTCAGCACCGGCGCGGTCCGGCTGCCCGCCGGCTGCCGCGCCGAGGTCGTCGTCGACGTCGACCGGTCGGTCACCCTCCGCGCGGCCGTCCGGACCCGGGTCGGACGCCGCCGCGACGGCAGCCACGACTTCCTGCGGCTGCTCCCCGCCAGGGGCGCCCCCCGGCCCAGGGCGCTGCCGTCCCGGCTCAACACCATCCGCCGCTTCGACACCTCCCGCCTCAGGCCGCGGCGGATCGCCCTCACCGAGAACGGCGGCCTGCTCGGCATCGACGGCGTGTCCGGCACCACCATGGAGGCGATGGACCGCGCCACCATCACGGTCCGCAAGGACGTCCTGGAGCTGTGGGAGGTGGTCAACCGCTCCCCGCGGGACCACTCCTTCCACATCCACGACGTGCCGTTCCAGCTGGTCTCGGTCGGCGGGCGCAAGCCGCGGGGCGCCGAACTCGGCTGGCGCGACACCGTGGCGGTCCCCCAGGGCAGCAGCATCCGCATCGCGGTGCGCTTCACCGACTTCGCCTCGGAGAAGTACACGTACATGCTCCACTGCCACATGGCCCAGCACGAGGACCTGGGCATGATGACGTCCCTCAAGGTCAAGGCACGCTGACCCGCCGGGTCCGCGCGGTCCGCCCGGCCCGGCCGGTCCGCGCGGCCCCTCCGGTCCGCCCGCGCGTCGGGCCCCGGCCCCGGCCGCCGGCCGGGCCCGACGGGGCCGCCCGTCCGGGCTCAGCCGGCGGCCACCACCGGGGTGCCGCTGAGGGCGACGCCTGCGGCGCGCAGCTGCTCCAGCGCCCGCTCCGTGGTCCCCGCCGCCACGCCCGCCGTCAGGTCCAGCAGCACCCGGGTGCGGAACCCCTCCCGGGCGGCGTCCAGCGCCGTGGCCCGCACGCAGTGGTCCGTGGCGATGCCCACCACGTCCACCTCCTCCACGCCGCGCGAGCGCAGCCAGACCGCCAGGGGCACGCCGTTCTCGTCCCGGCCCTCGAAGCCGCTGTACGCCGCCGCGCGGGCGCCCTTGTCGAAGACGGCCTCGACCGCGCCGGAGATCACGGCGGGCGCGAAGTTCGGGTGGAAGCCCACCCCCTCGGTGCCCGCCACGCAGTGGACCGGCCAGCTGTGCACGAAGTCCGGGTGGTCGGAGAAGTGGTCGCCGGGGTCCAGGTGGTTGTCCCGGGTGGCCACGACGTGCGCGTAGCCCGCCGCGCTCGCGCTCTCGGCGACCAGGTCGGTGATCGCCGCGGCCACCTCGGACCCGCCCGGGACGGCCAGGCTGCCGCCCTCGCAGAAGTCGTTCTGCACGTCGACGACGATCAGTGCCCGATGCATGGGTCCTCGCTTACCAGACGGAGCCGGCGGACCGGGGGCGGTCCCGCGGCCTGATGAGGTAGAGCCTAGGGAGCGCGGGCGGCCTGCGGGAGGGGGCCCCGGGCGCCGCGCCCCGCGCCCCGCGCCGCCCGTACCGGTCCCGCGCCCCGCGCCGCCCGCCCTCCGCGGCGCCGGGGCCGGGCCCTGCCGTCGCGGGCGACCCCGGCCGGCCCGCTGACCGGCCCGCCCACCGGCCCCGGCCGTCACCCCCCTGCGGTGCCCGCCCCCGGGGCCGCCGCCGTCTCCGTCACCAGCACCGGCTCGCCCCGCGACAGCTGCGTCGCCGACAGCGGCAGCCCCGCCCGCGCCGCTGCGTGCCGGGCCCGCGCGGCGGCCAGCGGCTCCCGCCCGACCACCTCGCCGCCGCGCACCAGCGGCACCTGCAGCAGCCGGTCCGCCAGCGCCGCCGGCACCGGGCCGGTGCCGACCACCTCGGCCTCGGCCACGCCGTCCGCGTCCAGCCGCCGCGCCGCCCACTTGCGCCCGCCGCGGCTCGTCTTGCCGCCCGCCGACCGCTTGGCCACCGGCACCAGCGGCGCGTCCGGGCCGGTCCCCGACGCCCGCGCCACCAGCTTGTAGACCATCGCGCACGTCGGGTGCCCGCTGCCGGTGACCAGCGAGGTCCCGACCCCGTAGGCGTCCACCGGCGCCGCCGCCAGGGCCGCGATCGCGTACTCGTCCAGGTCCGAGGTGACCAGGATCCGCGTCTTCGTCGCGCCCAGCTCGTCCAGCTGGCGGCGCACCCGGTGCGCGAGCAGCAGCAGGTCGCCGGAGTCGATCCGCACCGCGCCCAGCTCCGGCCCGGCGACCTCCACGGCCGTGCGCACCGCCTCCTCCAGATCGTAGGTGTCCACGAGCAGCGTCGTGCCGCGGCCCATGGAGGCGACCTGGGCGGTGAAGGCGTCCCGCTCGGTGTCGTGCAGCAGCGTGAAGGCGTGCGCGCTGGTCCCGACCGTGGGGATCCCGTACCGGAAGCCCGCCTCCAGGTCGGAGGTGGAGCCGAACCCGGCCACGTACGCGGCGCGGGCGGCCGCCGTCGCGGACCGCTCGTGGGTGCGGCGCGCCCCCATTTCGACGCACGGCCGGTCCCCGGCCGCCGCCGTCATCCGGGAGGCCGCGGCCGCCACCGCCGAGTCGTGGTTGAGGATCGACAGCACCACCGTCTCCAGCACCACCGCCTCGGCGAAGCTGCCCTCGACGGTGAGGACCGGCGACCCCGGGAAGTACACCTCGCCCTCCGGGTAGCCGCTGATGTCGCCCCGGAACCGGTAGTCGGCCAGCCAGCGCAGGGTCGCCTCGTCCACCACGCCGTTGTCCGACAGCCAGTCCAGCCGCGCGCCGTCGAACCGGAAGGACTCCACGGCGTCGAGCACCCGGCCGGTGCCCGCGACGACGCCGTACCGGCGGCCCTCGGGCAGGCGGCGGGTGAAGACCTCGAACACCGAGCGCCGGTGCGCGGCGCCGCTGCGGAGCGCGGCCTGCAGCATGGTGAGCTCGTAGTGGTCGGTGAGCAGCGCCGTGGAGGGTGCGCCGGGGGCGCGGTCGGCGCCGGATGCGTCCGTGACGTCCATACCGGGGATGCTACCCCCTTAGCGTCACTTTGACGATTTAGGGGGTGCGGTGTTCCCTGGCACACCGGGAGCGCGCCGGACGTGCGGGGGAGCACGGGAGGGGCGCCCCGTCGCGGGCCGGACGCGCCCCGGACCCGCGCCGGACGCGCCCCGGGCGAGGGCCGGGATCGCAACGGGGGCGCCCGGATGGCAGCATGGTCCCTGTGGGGACGCGCCCGAGTGCGGGTGCGCGTGCAAGCAGCGAAGGGGACGCAGTCGTGAGCGTCGCGCCGGTCGAGATCGAGCGCACCGAGTCGGAGTCGGCCTCCGCCGCGGTCCCGGAGCCCGACACCCCCTGGGTGACGATCGTGCACAACGACCCCGTCAACCTCATGAGCTACGTCGTGTACGTCTTCCAGTCGTACTTCGGCTACCCCAAGGAGAAGGCCCGCGAGCTCATGCTCGACGTGCACCACAAGGGCCGGGCCGTCGTCTCCAGCGGCAGCCGCGAGGAGATGGAACGCGACGTCCAGGCCATGCACGGCTACGGCCTGTGGGCCACGCTGCAGCACGACCGGTGACCGCCGGGCCCGGCCGAACCGGCCGGGCCCGGCCTGCGGGCCGACCCGTCCGCCGCCGCCTCCCGCGCGTGACGCACCTCCCTCCGCCTCGCGGATTACCCTCCCGCCCCACGGGGAAGCACGGACGCGTCGACCACCCCCCGAACGAGCCGGAGGACCGGGATGCCGACCACGCGCGAGCCCGCACTGACCCCGCGTCAGGGCGACGGCGCCGTCAGGGCCGTCGCCCTGGCCCTGCCCGGGGGCTCGGTCGCCAGCACGCGCCGGCCGCTGCGGATCGCCGCATGGGGGCTGCGCCCGCTGCTGGAGCGGCTGAACGCGGTCGGCGGACCCGCGGGCGTCGCCGCGCACGTGCTCAGGTACCGGTACCGGGGCTGGAACGGCGCCGAGGCGCACACGGCCGCCGACACGCAGTGGGCGCTGGAGGAGGTCCGGCGGCGCTACGGCGACGTCCCGGTGGCACTGGTCGGCAACTCGCTCGGCGGCCGGGCCGCGTTCTGGGCGGCCGGGCACCCGCTGGTGGTGAGCGTCGCCGGGGTCGCGCCGTGGCTTCCGGACGGCGACCCGGTCGACCAGCTGGCGGGCCGCAGGGTGCTGATCCTCCACGGGGACCGGGACCGCAGCGAGGCCGCTCCCGAGCTGTCGCTGGCCTATGCCGAGCGGGCCCGGAAGGCGACCCCCGACCTCTGCCGGCTGGAGGTGGGCGGGGCCGGCCACCTGATGCTCGGCCGGGCACCGGACGTCTGGGCGCTCACCGCCGACTTCGTCCTGGGCACGCTGGGCGTCCGGCCGCTCGCCCCGCTCGTCACCGACGCCATGGCGGCCGACGGCTCGCTGCGCACCCCGCTGCCCGTGGGCTTCGGGCGCTGACCGGCGCCTGCCCGGCGAGCGCTCCGGCGGTCGGGTGACCCGGCGGTCCGGGCGGTCCGGGCGGTCCGGGCGGTCGGGCGGTGAAGAGGCCGGGGATCCGGCGCCCGGGGCCCGGTCCGGGCGCATGCGGGGTGGCGAAGCCGGACCTGCCATGGGGCACAATCGTCCATAATGACCCCGTCGGCCTCACGGGCGGCGTCGTCCGCGTCCTCCAGACGTGCTTCGGCCACCCCGTGGAGAAGGTCCGCGCGCTCACACCCGACGCCCGTGCCGGAGGGGCCGGACCGCCGTCCCCGGCGGCACCCGCGAGGAGGCGGAGCGCGACGCGCGGGCCCTGTGCGGCCGCGGCCTGCCCGGCCACGGCCTGCGGGCCACGACCGGCGGCGGTCCCGGCCCCGCCCGTGGCGGGCGCGGCGGCCCCGGCCGCCCACCACCGGTCCCGGCACCCGCGCGCGGGACCGGAAGACGACGCGAGACGCAACACGAAGGGCGCCCTGAGGCCTGATGGCAGGACTGTTCGAGACGACCCCCGGCGGCGGCGCGGCGATCGCGCTCGACGAGGTGGAGGTCTCCATCCTCCGCAGCCTCGCCGTGCAGATGCTGGAGCTCATCGGCCCCGGACCCGCCGACGGGCCCGACGCCGACCCGCTGGCCGCCCTCTTCGCCGAGGGCCCCACCACCCCGCCCGACGACCCGGCGCTCGCCCGCCTCTTCCCCGACGCCTACGGCACGCCCGGCGCCGAGCCCGACGACGAGCAGCGGGCCGCCGCCGCCGAGTTCCGCCGCTACACCGAACCCGACCTGCGCGCCCGCAAGCGCGACGACGCCCTCGCCGTCGTCCGCTCCCTCGACGGCTTCTCCGCCGCCACCGCCGGGGGCAGGGGCGGCGTCCTGCGCCTCGACGCCGAGCAGTGCCGCCGCTGGCTCGGCGCCCTCAACGACCTGCGCCTCACCCTCGGCGCCCGCCTGGAGGTCACCGACGACGCCGAGGACGAGCGGCTCTACCGGCTGTCCGACGACGACCCGGTCAAGCCGCTGGTCATGGCGTACCTGTGGCTGGGCGCCATGCAGGAGTCCCTCGTCGAGGCACTCACCGCCTGACCCGGCTCGGCCCGGGCCGGCCCGCACGCGCTTCCGCCGGCCCGTCCGCGCTTCCGCCTGCCTGCCTGCCCGCCCGCCGCCCGCGACGCCCCGCCCGCCCCGCGCCCGGCCGGGCGCAGGCCTCCGGGACCGCCGCCCCCGCCGTCCGCCGCCCCGTGTCCGGCCCCGCGTGCGCCCCGCCCCCGTGCGCCCCACCCGCCGGACCGCCGCCCGCGCGCACCCCGCTCCCACCCGGCCTGTCCGCATCCGGCCTGTCCGCATGGTGGACTCCCGGCGGGCGCAAACCGCCATGCAAAGGGATGAACCATCCCTTCGGATGCTCAAATCGCGATCAGATCCGTACCGGCATCCGGGCGCCCGGTGATACGACTGCATGATCACTCCCGGGCCGGGACCCCGTCCGGGCAGCGGATGAAAGGTCGCACCACCCATGGCAGGACAGAACCCCGACGAGGGATACGAGCGCGGACTCGGCAGCCGGCAGATCCAGATGATCGCCATCGGCGGCGCCATCGGCACCGGCCTCTTCCTCGGCGCCGGCACCGCCATCCACAAGGCCGGCCCCAGCCTGGTGCTCTCCTACGCGGTCGCCGGAGCAGTCGTCTTCTGCATCATGAGGGCCCTGGGCGAACTGCTCACCTACCGCCCCGTCTCCGGCTCCTTCGCCGAGTACGCCCGCGAGTTCCTGGGCCCCTTCGCCGGCTTCGTCACCGGCTGGACCTACTGGCTCATGTGGGTCGTCACCGGCATGGCCGAGGTGACCGCCGCCGCCGTCTACATCCACTACTGGGCGCCCTCGATCCCCCAGTGGGCCAGCGCCCTGCTCTTCCTCGTCGTCCTCTGCACCGCCAACCTCATCTCGGTGAAGCTCTTCGGCGAGATCGAGTTCTGGTTCTCCCTGATCAAGGTCGCCGCCATCATCGGCATGATCCTGATCGGCGTCGGCGTCCTCACCCTCGGCTTCAGCGACGCCGCCGACACCGCCTCCGCCACCCACCTCTGGGCCGACGGCGGCCTCTTCCCCAACGGCGTCGGCTCCACCCTGACGACCCTCCAGATCGTCATGTTCGCCTACCTCGGCGTCGAACTCGTCGGCGTCACCGCAGGCGAGAGCGAGAACCCCGAGAAGACCCTCCCGCGCGCCATCAACACCCTCCCCGTGCGCATCGGCGTCTTCTACGTCGGCGCCCTCCTCGTCATCCTCTCCCTCGTGACCTGGAGCGAGTTCCAGCCCGGCGCCTCCCCCTTCGTCGCCGCCTTCAGCCGCATCGGCATCCCCGCCGCCGGCGGCATCGTCAACTTCGTCGTCCTGACCGCAGCCCTCTCCTCCTGCAACTCCGGCATGTACTCCACCGGACGCATGCTCCGCGACCTCGCCCTCCGCGGCCAGGCACCCGGCGCCGTCACCCGCCTCAACAACCGGCGCACCCCCGCCGCCGCCATCACCGTCTCCGCCCTGCTCATGGGCGTCGGCGTCGTCCTCAACTACACCGCCCCCGCCAAGGCCTTCACCTACGTCACCTCCGTCGCCACCGTCGCCGGCATCTGGACCTGGGCCGTCATCCTCCTCAGCCAGATCCGCTACCACGCCGCCCACCGCGCCGGACGCCTCCCCGCCCCCGCCTTCCGCGCCCCCGGCGCCCCCTGGACCAGCTGGGTGGCCCTCGCCTTCCTCGCCTTCGTCACCGTCCTCATCGCCCTCGACGCCGACGCCCGCGTCTCGCTCTACGTCTTCCCCGTCTGGGCGCTGCTGCTGACCGCCGGATACGCCGTGCTGCGCCGCCGCAACCCGGCCGCCGTCGCCGCCCCCGCCCCGGTGCCCGCCCCCGCCGCAGCCGCGGCCGGGACCGCCGAGCCCGCGTCCGCCGACGCCTGAACGGCCCCGGAACCCACGGCCCCCCCGGAACCCACGGCACCCCCGCCGCCGGCCCTCCCGCCCCCGCCCGGGACGGGAGGGCCCGGCACGCCGGGCCCCGCATATCCTGGCCCGCATGCTGACCATCACCCGTGAGCTCCACGACGCGATCGTCGCCCACGCCCGCGCCGACCACCCCGACGAGGCCTGCGGCGTCGTCGCCGGACCCGCCGGCAGCGACCGCCCCGAGCGGTTCGTCCCCATGCTCAACGCCGCCCGCTCGCCCACGTTCTACGAGTTCGACTCCGCCGACCTCCTCAAGCTCTACCGGGACATGGACGACCGCGACGAGGAGCCCGTCGTGATCTACCACTCCCACACCGCCACCGAGGCCTACCCCTCCCGCACCGACGTCTCCTACGCCTCCGAGCCCGGCGCCCACTACGTCCTCGTCTCCACCGCCGACTGCGGCAACGGCGAGGGGCCCTTCCAGTTCCGCTCGTTCCGCATCGTGGACGGCGTGGTCACCGAGGAGGACGTCGAGGTCGTCGACGCCCCCCGCGGCTGACCCGGTCCGCGCCCGGTCCGCGGCCTGCCCGCACCCGGTCCGCGGCCGGCCCGAGCCCGGTCCGCGGCCTGCCCGCGACCGGCCGCCGCCCGCCCGCCGGCGGCCCCCGGCCGGACCCCCGGCCCGGTCCCGCGTACCGGCATGCGGGACGCCGCCGTCCACCCGTCGGGACGGACATCCCGTCCGCAGTCCGGGAATCGATACGATGGGCACATGCGTTCCGTCGATGTGAGCACCAAGGACCCGGGCACCCGCCTCGTGGCGCGGCTGCACATCGACCTGTGCCGCCTCGCCTCCGGCGCCTGTCGCCCCGACGCAGGCTGACCGCGGCACACCCGCGCCCGCCGCCGGGGCGCACCCGCCCCGGGCCCCCGCCCGCACCCACGCCCGCGCCCACCGCGGCGCCCGCCACCCACCAGGAGCGCAGCCATGGCCATCGAGGTCCGCATCCCGACGATCCTCCGCACCTACACCGACGGGCAGAAGGCCGTCGAGGGCAGCGGAGCGACCCTGGACGCCCTCTTCGCCGACCTGGACGCCCGCCACCCCGGCCTCCGCGACCGCCTCGTCGACGGCGGCGAGCTGCGCCGGTTCGTCAACGTCTACCTCAACGACGAGGACGTCCGCTTCCTCGACGGCATCTCCACCGGCCTCGCGGACGGCGACAGCGTCACCATCCTCCCCGCCGTCGCCGGCGGCGCGCGCTGATGCGCTACGACACCCCCCTCGACGCCGTCGGCAACACCCCCCTCGTCGGCCTCCCGAGGATCTCCGCCGCCGTCCCCGGCAACGACTCCGGGGACGTGCGGCTCTGGGCCAAGCTGGAGGACCGCAACCCCACCGGCTCCATCAAGGACCGGCCCGCCCTCCACATGATCGAACAGGCCGAGGCCGACGGCCGCCTCACCCCCGGCTGCACCATCCTCGAGCCCACCAGCGGCAACACCGGCATCTCCCTCGCCATGGCCGCCAGGCTCAAGGGCTACCGCATGGTCTGCGTCATGCCCGAGAACACCAGCCGCGAACGCCGGGAACTCCTCACCATGTGGGGCGCCGAGATCATCCCCTCCCCGGCCGCCGGCGGCTCCAACACCGCCGTCCGCGTCGCCAAGGAGATCGCCGCCGAGCACCCCGACTGGGTCATGCTCTACCAGTACGGCAACCCCGACAACGCCGGCGCCCACTACGCCACCACCGGCCCCGAGATCCTCGCCGACCTCCCCACCGTCACCCACTTCGTCGCCGGCCTCGGCACCACCGGCACCCTCATGGGCGTCGGCCGCTACCTGCGCGAGAAGGTCCCCGGCATCCGGATCGTCGCCGCCGAACCCCGCTACGACGACCTCGTCTACGGCCTGCGCAACCTCGACGAGGGCTTCGTCCCCGAGCTCTACGACGCCGACGTCCTCACCACCCGCTTCAGCGTCGGCTCCGAGGACGCCGTCACCCGCACCCGCGAACTCCTCCAGCTCGAGGGCATCTTCGCCGGCGTCTCCACCGGGGCCATCCTCCACGCCGCCATCGGCGCCGGCCGCAAGGCCGCCCGCGCCGGCGAACGCGCCGACATCGTCTTCACCGTCTGCGACGGCGGCTGGAAGTACCTCTCCACCGGCATCTACACCGCCGCCACCACCGAGGAGGCCGTCCAGGCCCTCCAGGGCCAGCTCTGGGCCTGACCCCGGCCCCGCCACGCACCCCCCGGGCCCCCGCCGACCACCGGCGGGGGCCCGCGCCGTCCCGCCCCTCGCAGCGGGGCCCCCGCCGCCCCGGCGCCCCTCACGCCGCCCCGGCACCCCCTCGGCGACCCCCGCGCGGAGCACCCCGGCCCCACCCCCCGAGGAGCCGGCACCCGCCCCCCGGCCGCCCCTCGTCCTGGTGATTCCCGACACAACGCGGCACGCACAAGGGGACCGGGTGCCGCCACGCCCTTACGCTCGACACCGACTCGCGAAAGCAGCATCACCGGCCGGCCCGGCCGGTACGAGCCGGTGCGGAGGGGCGCGGCATGGACCTGACCGTCGTGGGGTGCTCGGGAAGCTTCCCGTCACCCGACTCCCCCTGCTCCTGCTACCTCGTCGAGGCCGACGGCTACCGCCTCGTCATCGACCTCGGCAACGGGGCCCTCGGCGCCCTCCAGCGCCACTGCGGCCTCTACGACGTCGACGCCGTCCTCCTCAGCCACCTCCACGCCGACCACTGCATCGACATGTGCGCCTACTGGGTCGCCCGCAACTACCGCGTCGGCGGCTGCCCCGACCCCCTGCCCGTCCACGGGCCCCAGGGCACCGCCGAACGCCTCGCCCGCGCCTACGACATGGACGAGCAGCCCGGCATGAAGGAGGTCTTCGACTTCCACACCCTCACCTCCGGCACCTTCACCCTCGGCCCCCTCCGCATCACCGCCGCCCCCGTCGCCCACCCCGTCGAGGCCTACGGCTTCCGCATCGAACACGGCGGACACGTCCTCGCCTACTCCGGCGACACCGGCCCCTGCCCCGAACTCACCACCCTCGCCCGCGACGCCGACCTCCTCCTCTGCGAGGCCTCCTTCACCCACGGCCTCGAGGACATCCCCGACCTCCACCTCAACGGCCGCCAGGCCGGCGAGACCGCCGCCGCAGCAGGCGCCCGCCGCCTCGTCCTCACCCACATCCCCCCGTGGACCGACACCGGGCGCAACCTCGCCGACGCCCGCGCCGCCTACCCCGGCCCCGTCGAAGCCGCCCGCTCCGGCGCCGTCTACCACCTCGGCTGACCCGTCGGCCGCCCCGGCCGCACCCTCCGCCGCCCCAACCGGACCGAGCGCCCCGACCGGACCGCCCCGGACCGGCAGCACCCCCAGGCGCGACCACCCGCGGCCACGCCCTCCCCGCCAGCACGCAACCCGGCACGCCCGCACGCCGCACCCCCGCGCGCCCCGCCGCACCGCACCCCCGCCACCGCTCGACTAGGCTCGGCCGCTATGTCACGCATCGACGGCCGCACCCCCGACCAGCTCCGCCCCGTCACCATCGAACGCGGCTGGAGCAAGCACGCCGAAGGCTCCGTCCTCGTCTCCTTCGGCGACACCCGCGTCCTCTGCACCGCCAGCGTCACCGAAGGCGTCCCCCGCTGGCGCAGGGGCAGCGGCGAAGGCTGGGTCACCGCCGAGTACTCCATGCTCCCCCGCGCCACCAACACCCGCGGCGACCGCGAATCCGTCCGCGGCAAGATCGGCGGCCGCACCCACGAGATCAGCCGCCTCATCGGCCGCTCGCTCCGCGCCGTCATCGACCACCGCGCCCTCGCCGAGAACACCGTCGTCCTCGACTGCGACGTCCTCCAGGCCGACGGCGGCACCCGCACCGCCGCCATCACCGGCGCCTACGTCGCCCTCGCCGACGCCCTCACCTGGGCCCGCGAGAAGAAGATCCTCCGCGCCAAGGGCCAGCCCCTCACCGGCACCGTCAGCGCCGTCAGCGTCGGCATCATCGACGGCACCCCCATGCTCGACCTCTGCTACGAGGAGGACGTCCGCGCAGAGACCGACATGAACATCGTCTGCACCGGCGACGGCCGCTTCATCGAGGTCCAGGGCACCGCCGAAGGCGCCCCCTTCGACCGCGCCCTCCTCGACCAGCTCCTCGACCTCGGCACCCTCGGCTGCGCCGAACTCGACCACATCCAGCGCAAGGCCCTCGAAGGCTGACCCGCACCCCGCCCCGCCGCACGCGCCCGCCGGACCCGGACCCGCCCGGACCGGCGGGCGCGCCCGCGCGGCCCCCGGCCCGGTCCGCACCGCCCACCCGCACCCGTCGGATGCCCGCCGGGTGCCCGCCCCGCAGCCCCACCCGGGGATAATCGGACCCCATGAGCACCCAGCGCCTCGTCCTCGCCACCCGCAACCGGCACAAGGTCACCGAACTCCACGCCATCCTCACCGAGGCCGGACTGGACGTCGAACTCGTCGGCGCCGACGCCTACCCCGACATCCCCGACGTCCGCGAGACCGGCGTCACCTTCGCCGAGAACGCCCTGCTCAAGGCCCACGCCCTCGCCCGGGCCACCGGCCACCCCGCCGTCGCCGACGACTCCGGCCTCTGCGTCGACGTCCTCGGCGGCGCCCCCGGCATCTTCTCCGCCCGCTGGGCCGGCCGCCACGGCGACGACAAGGCCAACCTCGACCTGCTCCTCGCCCAGCTCTCCGACATCGCCGCGCCCCACCGCGGCGCCCACTTCGCCTGCGCCGCCGCCCTCGCCCTCCCCGACGGCACCGAGCACGTCGTCGAGGGCCGTCTCGAAGGCACCCTCCGCACCGCCCCCTCCGGCACCAGCGGATTCGGCTACGACCCGATCCTCCAGCCCCACGGCGACACCCGTACCTGCGCCGAGCTGACCCCGGCCGAGAAGAACGCCATCAGCCACCGGGGCCACGCCTTCCGCGCCCTGGCCCCGGTCGTGAAGCAGTTCCTGGGCTGACACGACGCCGAAGGCCCGCCCGGGAAGTTCTCCCGGGCGGGCCTTCGATTCAAAGGAGAGTGCGGCCGAAGGGATTCGAACCCTCACGGATGCAAGATCCACTGGCACCTAAAGCCAGGGCGGCTGCCAATTTCGCCACGGCCGCATGAACTCCATCATGGTACTTGGGTCTTGCTCTCCACGGCACCCTCATGAGACGGCCGGAGGCGAACTTCCCCTCGGGCCCGATTGCCGTTGCACCAGGTGGCGGTCTGGGAGTGGCAGTTGGGGCAGAGAAAGCGGAGGTTCTCCAGCCTGTTGTCGAGCCAGTTCCCGTTCACGTGGTCGATCTGGAGGGTGAGCCGCCCACCCTGCCACTCGCCGGAGATGCCGCACTGGGTGCAGCGGTAGTCGAGCCCACTGTCCTCCATCGCCCGTCGCAGCCGGAGGTGGCCGATCCGGGAGGACCCCTCGGGCCGGATCCGGAGGATGTCGGTCACATCCCTTCCCGGACGGGGCTTCGACGTGAGGTCCGAGGAGCGATGGGTGAAGTGCGAGGTGTCGAGCTCCAGACGGAGGATGCGGGTGCGAACCTTGCGATGGTTCCCTGGCGTCGTCTCCAGCCCGAGCTTCCGCATGACCTCGGCGAAACTGGTGGACGCGGCCACCAGCCTGCGCAGTTCTTCCGGGTCGGACGCGACACGGGCGTGCGAGAAGTGCGACGTGTCCAGCTCCAGCTGCCTGACGGCGCGCCCGAGGGCGGCCCTGGTGCTGCTGTCCCCGTTGGTGATGCCGAGGAGCTTGGCGACCTCGCGGATGCTGCGGCCTCCTGCGACGGCGGCCGCGATCTCCTCCGCAGTGAATGGCAGCTCGCTGACCACCTTGTTCATCTGCGGGAAGTGACCGATGTCGATGCCGGCGGCCTGGATGCGCCGCCTCAGGTGGGACATCGTCCCGCTCGCCGGAACGGCACCGAGCCGTCGCGCCACCTCTCGCATCGTGGTGGATGCTGCAACCGCCTCGGCGATCGCCTGATCGGTGTACCTGGTCCACGGGCTGCGCTGCCTGAAGTGATCGGTGCTGATGCCGTGTGCGGCGACGGTCTTCTGGAGCTGCTTGCGCCGCCCTCCGCTGATCTCCACGCCGAGTCGGCGCATCAGGTCGTTCCAGTTCCTGGACCGGGCGACCTCCTCGGTGAGGCGGTCGCGGTCGTAGACACCGTCCATCGGGTTCCCTCCCTGCCGTGGCGAGAGGGGTGGGCGCGGCGCGACTCCCCGATCCGCCGTGGCATCAGTGAGTCGTCGCATGTGCGGCCGTGTGGTCGGCCGTCGTACGGGAGAACGAGGGAGGGGCCGTCCGGGTTACGGGTCGGGGGAAGGGATGTGCCGAAGATCGGTTGACATGGTCCATACCAATCCGCGACAGTCCTTGTCCTGCGGTGGCGGAGAGTCCTGTCGGGGGGCCCGCCGCCACCGCTCCGCCCTGCCCGGGGGCCCGCCCGGGGAGGCCGGCCCGCCCGGGACCGGGCGCGGGGGCCGGATCCCGGGCCGGGGGCCGGGGTTCAGACGCCGAGGTCCTTGAGGAGCTTGGCGACGTGGCCGGTGGCGCGGACGTTGTAGAGGGCCCGTTCGACCTTCCCCTCCTCGTCGACGACGACGGTGGAGCGGATGACGCCGGTGACGGTCTTCCCGTACATGGTCTTCTCGCCGAAGGCGCCGTAGGCGGTCAGGGTCTCCTTGGACGGGTCGGCGAGGAGGGTGACCCTCAGGTCCTCCTTCTCGCGGAACCTGGCGAGCTTCTCCGGCTTGTCGGGGGAGATGCCGACGACGTCGTAGCCGGCGCCGGCGAGCACCTCGAGGTTGTCGGTGAAGTCGCAGGCCTGCTTGGTGCAGCCGGGGGTGAGGGCGGCGGGGTAGAAGTAGACGATCACCTTGCGGCCGCGGTGGTCGGCGAGGGAGACCTCCTTGCCGTCCGCGTCGGGCAGGGTGAAGGCGGGGGCGGTGTCGCCGGGCTGGAGTCGCTCGCTCACGGGGGATTTCTCCTCGGGGTGGGATGCGGCCGTGCTATCAGGAAAGGTACTCCGGTGGCGGGGTGCCGCTGAGCACCGAGGGACCGCGCCTGACAGACTGTTCATCATCGGACGAATACGGCACGGGTGAGTGAGGTGGCCCTCTTGGGCGAGGTCGGGACGCGTGGCAGGAGCGGCGGCCCGGACGGGCGTTCCGCCGCCGAGATCGAGGCGTCGATCGCGGCGACCCGCCGCCAGCTGGCGGCGACGCTGGACGAGATCGCGGTGCGGGTGCACCCGTCGACGGTGGCGGCGCAGGCGAAGGCGCGGGTGGCGGCGGCCGCCGACCGCACGGTGGGCCGTGCGTACGTGGCGGCGAACCGGGGTGTGGAGCAGGTGCGGGCGCAGTTCGTGGACGAGAAGGGCGGTCTGCGCCCGGAGCGGGTGCTGCCGGTGGCGGCGGTGGCCGTGGCCGCGGTGGCGGCCGTGGTGCTGCTGCGGCGCCGGGGCCGGTAGGAGGGGCGCGGCTTCTGTGCGCCGAGGGCCGGACCGGGCGGGTGCCCGGTCCGGCCCTCGCGTGTCGGGGGTGGGGCGGGGGAAGGTATTTTCGGTGTGTGAGTGAGACCAGGCTGGACGAGAACCTCGGCGAGAAGCTGCCGATCCGGATGCTGCACGACCGGGTGCTGGTGCGCACGGAGGGCGGGGAGGGCGAGCGTCGTTCGACGGGCGGCATCCTGATCCCGGCGACGGCGGAGCTGTCGAAGCGGTGCGCCTGGGCGGAGGCGGTCGCGGTGGGGCAGAACGTGCGCTCGGTGGAGCCGGGTGACCGGGTGCTGTTCGATCCGGAGGACCGCGCGGAGGTGGAGGTGCGGGGGACGGTGTACGTGCTGCTGCGGGAGCGGGACATCCACGCGGTGGCGGCGGAGCGGATCGGCGACGGCGGCGGGGGCACGGGCCTGTACCTCTGACCCGGGACTCCGGTCCGTACCTCCGGTCCGTATCTCCGGCCCGGGGCTCCGGCCGGTTCCCCGCCCCGGGCCTCCGGCGGTTCCGGCGGGCGGCTGTTCCGGCCGGGCCCCTGGGTCTGCGGGGCGGCCGTCGTGGCGGTGTTCCCCGTCCGGGTCCGTGCCGGCGGTGCGGTTCCCGGGTGCAGCTGCGGGCCGCCTCCTCCGGTGCGGAGGGGGCGGCCCGCCGGTGTGTCCGGGTGCGGGTGCGGGTGCGGGTGCGGGTGTCCGGGCCGGAGGCGGGGTCCGGGTGTGCGGGCCTGCCGCGTGGTCCGGGCTGTCCACGGACCGGTCGGGTGCGGCTCACGGGCAGACGGGGCTCACGGGCGGACGGGGCTCACTGGCCGGTGAGGGGGACGGCGGGGCCGCTGCTCTGGCTGCCGTCGCCGCCCGGTGTCCCGCCGCTGCCGCCGCCGGTGTCGTTGGCGCCGATGGAGCCGCCGTCGCCGCCGCTGCCGCCGACGGGTCCGCCGTCGCCGCCGCCGAGGGCGCCGCCGATGAGGCTGCCGCTGCTGGGCGGGCCGGAGGGCGGGGTGCTGTCCTCGGGGCTGCCGGGTTCGGTGGAGGGGTTGCGGGAGGGCTCGGGGGCGCTGGGGGTGCCGCTGGGGGAGGGGGTGCTGCTGGGGCTGGGGCTCGGGCTGGGCGAGGCGGTGGGGGAGACGAGCGGGGCGCCGGTGTTGCCGTTGCTGGGGGCGAGTTCGAACGCGGCGGCCGGTGTGCCCTTGAGGGCGCCGCGCATGTAGGCGGTCCAGATGCGGGTGGGGAAGGTGCCGCCGTTGATGCGGGCGAGGCCGGCGGTTCCGTTGAGGGAGAGGTGGTTGTGGGTCCTGGCGTCCTCGCGGAAGATGCCGACGGTGGTGACGAGCTGGGGGGTGTAGCCGGCGAACCAGGCCGACATGTTGGCGTCGGTGGTGCCGGTCTTGCCGGCGGCGGGGCGGTCGAGGTCGAGGGCGGCGTAGCCGGTGCCGCGGGGTGAGACGACGTCCTGGAGGACGGAGGTGACGGCGTCGGCGGTGCCGCGGTCGACGGCCTGGACGGGGTTGTGGGCGGGGAGGGGGGTGGCGGTGTTGTCGCGTTCGAGCTTCTGGACGGACCAGGGGGTGACGCGCCGGCCGTGGTCGGCGAGGGTGGCGTAGGCGCCGGCGAGGTCGAGGGCGCTGGGGGTGGCGGTGCCGAGGGCCATGGAGCTGTTGGCGGGGTTCATGCCGTCGACGGTGGAGGGGATGCCGAGGGCGATCGCGGTGTCGCGGACGTGCTGGAGTCCGGCGTCGACGGCCTCCTGGGCGTAGACGGAGTTGACGGACTTCATCATGGCGTAGCGGAGGGTGACGGTGCCGTAGTCGACGTCGTCCTCGTTGGGGGGTGCGTAGCGGCCGGGGCCGCCGGTGACGGGGCGGCGGCTGGTGCCGTCGTAGTAGGTCTGGGTGGTGATGCGCCGGCCGTCCTGGGTGGTGTGCTCGCCCTCGAGGCCGGCGGTGAGGTCGAAGACCTTGAAGGTGGAGCCGATGGGGTTGTCCTGGCGGGTGGCGTCGTTGAAGGGCTGGGTGGTGTAGTCGGGTCCGCCGTAGACGGCGACGACCTTGCCGGTGCGGGGGTCGACGGAGGCGCCGGCGACGCGGACGTCGGTGTCGGTCCTCGGGCGGCCCCGGGGGTCGAGCTGGTCGGTGAGCTCCTTCTTGACGGCGGCGGCGAAGGCGTCCTGCTTCTTCTTGTCGAAGGTGGTGGTGATCTTCCAGCCGCCGGCCTGGAGGGTGGCCTCGTCGACGACCTTGTTCCTCAGGAGGTAGTCGCGGGCGATGTCGACGAGGTAGCCGGCCTGGCCGCCGACGCCGGGGGTGGGCTGGCGTTCGAGGGGCTGGGGGAAGGCCATGGCGGCGCGGCGGGCGGGGGTGAGCCAGCCTTCCTCGACCATGCCGTCGAGGACGTAGTTCCAGCGGGCGACGGCGGCGCGGCGGTTGGCGGGGGTGGTGTTGCGGACGTCGTACTGGCTGGGGGCCTGGAGGAGGGCGGCGAGGTAGGCGCCCTGGGCGGTGGTGAGCCGGGCGGCGTCGGTGCCGTAGTAGGCGCGGGCGGCGGCCTGGATGCCGTAGGCGTTGCGGCCGAAGTAGCTGGTGTTGAGGTAGCCGTCGAGGATCTGCTGCTTGCTCTCGGTCTGGTCGACCTTGAGGGCGATGAGGATCTCCTTGGCCTTGCGGGTGAGGGTCTGCTCCTGGGTGAGGTAGTAGTTCTTGACGTACTGCTGGGTGATGGTGGAGCCGCCCTGGGTGCCCCGGCCGGTGACGGTCTTGAGGGCGGCGCGGAGGCTGCCCTTCACGTCGACGCCCTTGTTCTTGTAGAAGCTGCGGTCCTCGGCGGAGACGACGGCGTGCTGCATGTCGAGGGGGATCTGGTCGAGGGGGACGGACTCGCGGTTGACGTCGCCGGTGCGGCCGAGTTCGGTCTTCCCGTCGGAGTAGTAGTAGACGTTGCTCTGGGCGACGGCCTGGGCGTTGGCGCCGGGGACGGCGACGGTCAGGTAGAGGAGGACGAAGGCGCCGGCGCCGACGAGGACGAGCAGGAGGAGGGCGGCGAGGAGGCCGCGCCAGGTGGGGAGCAGGCGTCTGAGGCCGGTGCGCCGGGCGCGGCGCGCTTCGTGTGCGGCCTGTCGGCGGGCGCGGCGTGCGGCGCCCTTGCTCTGCTCGCTCATGGCTCCTGCTCGGTGTCGTGCATCGGGGCGCGGCCGTTGGGGGAACGTCCGGCTCCTCCAGGCTCACACCTTCGCATCATCGGTAACGATTGCCGGGGCGGCGCGCCCCCGGCGCCTGTTGTGGCGGTTCTGTGACGGGGGGTGTGGCGTGGGGTGTGGCGGGGGCCGCTCGGGAGGGTGGCGGAGGGGGTCGAAGGGGGAGTAATCGGGTGCGCCCGCGGGAGGTGGGCGCTACCCTGCGAGCACAACCGAAGACCGTGCGCGTGCGGCCGTGCCGTGCGCGCCCGCCGCTGTGCTCCGCGCCGACTCCCGGGACCCCCGGGGTGTCCGGGTGCGGGGCCGTTCGGCGTGCCCGGGCGCGGAAGGCCCGTTCGCCCGTCGACTTGTCGACATGGAGGTCGCGTGCTGCTCACCCTCTACGGCTCCGTGGCCCGCGGATCGTTCCGCCGCCACGCCACCTACCGCGCGGCGACCTTCGCCGGCGCGTTCACCAACACCGCCTTCGGCTTCATCCTCAGCTCCACCTACCTGGCGCTGTGGCACGCCCGGCCGGGCCTCGGCGGCTACAGCGCGGAGGCGGCGGTCACCTACATCTGGATCGGCCAGGCGCTGCTGGCGACCGTCGCGGTGTGGGGCGGCGGCTTCCAGGACGAGCTGCAGGCCCGCATCCGCAGCGGCGACGTGGCCGTCGACCTGTACCGGCCGGTGGACCTGCAGGCCTGGTGGCTGGCGGGCGACCTGGGCCGGGCCGCCTTCCAGCTCCTGGCGCGGGGCGCCGCTCCGCTGCTGGTGGGGGCGCTCGCCTACCGGCTGCGGCTGCCGCACGCGGCCGTGACCTGGGCGGCGTTCCTGCTGTCGGCGGCGCTGGCGGTGACGGTCAGCTTCGCGGTCCGCTACCTGGTGTCCCTCACCGGCTTCTGGCTGCTGGACGCGGACGGGGTGCGGGCGCTGGTCGGGATCACCGGGATGTTCCTCTCCGGGATGCTGCTGCCGCTCGCCCTCTTCCCGGGGGCGCTGGGCGCCGCGGCCCGGGTGCTGCCGTGGTCGGCGATGGTGCAGGTCCCGTGCGACGTGCTGCTGGAGCGGCGTACCGGCGGGGCGCTGGCCCGGGCGCTGGGCTTCCAGCTGCTGTGGGCGGTGCTGCTGCTGGGGGCGGGCCGGGCCGTGCAGGGGGCGGCGACGCGGCGGGTGGTGGTGCAGGGTGGCTGACGGCGACGACGGGCCGGGCTCCCCTGCCGCCGCCGCCCCGGGCGCCGGGGCCGGCTCCGCTCCCCCCGGCGGGCGGCTGCCGGGCCGGACGGCGTGGGGGCTGCGCGTGTGGTGGATGACCGCCGCGATGTGGACGCGTTCGGCGATGGCGTACCGGACGTCGTTCGTGCTGATGACGGTCGGCAACCTGGCGGCGACGGGGATGGACTTCGTCGTGATCGCGCTGATGTTCCGGCACACGGGCAGCCTCGGCGGGTGGGGGCTGCGGGAGGTGGCGTTCCTGTACGGGACCGCGGGCCTGGCGATGGGCCTGGCGGACCTGCTGGTCGGCAGCATCGACAAGCTGGGCGAGCGGATCCGCCTCGGCACCCTCGACGTGGTGCTGGTGCGCCCGGCGCCGGCCCTCGCGCAGATGGCCGCGGACCGCTTCGCGCTGCGCCGGATCGGGCGGCCGCTGCAGGCGTCGGCGGTCCTGGTGTGGGCGCTGGCGGGGCTGCACGTGGACTGGACGTGGGACCGGGTGCTGCTGCTGCCGGTCATGGCGGTCTGCGGCACGGTGATCTTCGCGTCGCTGTTCGTGGCCGGCTCCTGCCTGCAGTTCTGGGCGGCGGACGCGGCGGAGGTGCAGAACACCGTCACCTACGGCGGCGCCACGCTCCTGCAGTACCCGCCGACGGTCTTCGCCCGGGAGCTGGTCGCGGGCACCGTGTTCGGCGTGCCGCTGGCCTTCGTCAACTGGCTGCCGGCGCTGCACGTCCTGGGCCGCCCCGACCCGCTGCACCTGCCGGAGGCGTTCCGCTTCGCCTCCCCGGCGGCCGCCGCCCTGGCGGCGGCCGCGGCCGGCCTGCTGTGGCGGGCCGGTCTGCGCTCGTACCGCGGCACCGGCAGCTGAACCCCCGTCGCGGACCCCACCGGACACGAGAGGACGTGAGAGGGACCATGGCACTCATCGAGGTCGACGGCGTCAGCCGGACCTTCACCGTGCGCGCCCGCGCCGGCCGGTTCAGGAGGACCAGGAGGGAGGTGCGCGCCGTCGACGGGCTGGACTTCACCGTCGAGGAGGGCGAGTGCGTCGGGTACATCGGGCCCAACGGCGCGGGGAAGTCGACGACGGTGAAGATGCTCACCGGCATCCTGGTGCCCAGCGCCGGGCGGCTGCGGGTCGCCGGCGTGGACCCGGCGCGGGAGCGGGTGCGGCTCGCGCACCGCATCGGCGTCGTCTTCGGGCAGCGCACCACCCTGTGGTGGGACCTGCCGCTGCGGGACTCCTTCGAGCTGGTGCGCCGCGTCTACCGGGTCCCCGCGGACCGCTTCCGCCGCAACCTGGACCGCTGCCTGGAGATGCTGGACCTGGGGCCGCTGCTGGACACCCCGGTGCGGCAGCTCTCCCTGGGCCAGCGGATGCGGGGCGACCTGGCGGCGGCGCTCCTGCACGACCCGCGGGTGCTGTACCTGGACGAGCCGACGATCGGGCTGGACGTGGTCAGCCGCAACCGGGTAAGGGAGTTCCTGCGGGAGGTCAACACCGGGCACGGCACGACGGTGCTGCTCACCACGCACGACCTCACCGACGTGGAGCGGCTGTGCTCGCGGGTGATGGTCATCGACCACGGCCGGGTGGTCCACGACGGAGGCCTGGCGGAGCTGCACGCGGTGGGGGAGAGCGAGCGGATGCTGGTGGTGGACCTGGCCGCGCCGCACCCGCCGGTGGAGGTGGCGGGGGCGCGGGTGGTGCGGGTGGAGGGGCCGCGGCAGTGGCTGGCGTTCCCGGCGTCGCGCAGCGCCGCGCCGCTGGTGGCGGAGGTCGCGGCCCGCTACCCGCTGGTGGACCTGTCGGTGCGGGAGCCGGCGATCGAGGACGTGATCGCGCGGCTGTACTCGGGGGAGCGGGCCGGGGCGGCGGCCGGGGCGGGGGAGGGGGCCGCGGTGCGGTCGGGCTGACGGGGGTGTGCGGGCGCCGTCCGGCCGGTCTCCGCGGGCCGGCCGGGCACCGCATACGGTGGGCTGCGGGCCCGGGCGTCCCCTGCCGGGCGTCCGGGTCGGCGGCCTTCGTGCGGCCGGAGCGGGGAGGATCGGGGTCGTGACGGGTGCGGACGGGAGCGCGGGCGTGGACGTGGGTGCGGGCGGCGGCGCGGAGCCGGGCGTGGGCGGCGGGGTGGACGCGGGCCCCGGCGGCGCCACCGCCGTGTCGGGCGTGCGGTTCACCGCCTCCGACGAGGCGAAGCGGCGCGGGGTGCGCCGAATGAAGGTGCTGGCCACGGGCCTGCTGCTGGTGGCGACGGCCGTGTACGGGCTGGCCCGGTGGGCGGGGGCGTCGGGCGCGGGCGCCTGGGCCGGGTACGTGGAGAGCGCGGCGGAGGCGGGCATGGTGGGCGCGCTCGCCGACTGGTTCGCGGTGACGGCGCTGTTCCGCCGCCCGTTCGGGCTGCCGATCCCGCACACCGCGATCATCCCGACGAAGAAGGACGTCTTCGGGCGGAGCCTGGGTGCGTTCGTGGGGGAGAACTTCCTGGCGGCGCACGTGGTGCGGGGGCGGCTGCGGGCGCTGGGGGTGGGCGGGCGCGTCGGCCGGTGGCTGGCGGCGCCGGGCAGCGCGGAGCGGGTGACGCGGGAGGCGTCGGCGGCGCTGCGCGGCGTGCTGGCGGTGCTGCGCGACGAGGACGTGCAGGCGGTGGTGGGGGAGGCGGTGACGCGGCGGTTCTCCTCGCAGCAGGTGGCGCAGCCCCTCGGCCGGATGCTGGGGCGGGTGGTCGCGGACGGCGGCCACCGGGGCGTGGTGGACCTGGTGGCGGTGCGGCTGCACGACTGGCTGGTGGAGCACCGGGAGGAGGTGGTGCAGCGGATCGCGGAGGAGTCGCCGGGGTGGACGCCGAAGTTCATCGACCACCAGGTGGGGGTGCGGGTCCACAAGGAGCTGCTGCGGTTCGCCGCCGAGGTCCGGGACGACCCGGCGCACCCGGCGCGCGGCGCGGTCGACGGCTTCCTGGCGGACTTCGCGCGGGAGCTGCGGACCGACCCGGGGACGATCGGCCGGGTGGAGCGGGCGAAGGAGCAGCTGCTGGCGCGCCCCGAGGTGCAGGAGCTGATCGCCTCCTCGTGGAGCGCGGTGCGGTCGCTGGTGCTGGCGGCGGCGGAGGACGAGGACAGCGAGCTGCGGCGGCGGATCCGCGACGGGGTGCGGTCGCTGGGGGAGCGGCTGGCCTCGGACGGGCGGCTGCAGCGGAAGGTCGACGGGTGGCTGGAGGACGCGGCCGAGTACGTGGTGGACACCTACCGGGACGAGATCACCTCGCTGATCTCGGAGACGGTCGCGGGGTGGGACGCGGTGGAGGCCTCGCGGAAGATCGAGGCGAACGTGGGGCGCGACCTGCAGTTCATCCGGATCAACGGCACGGTGGTGGGGTCGCTGGCGGGCCTGCTGATCCACACGGTCTCGGTGATGGCCGCCGGCTGAGGCCGTGCGACGATGCGGGGGTCGTCACGGACGGGGAGCACGAGGAGCGAGGGATGTCGTCGGTGGGTGCAGGGAACAGGACGGGAGCGCAGGCCGGGTCGGGTGCGGAGGCGCGGACGGTGGATGCGGCGGGCGCCGCGGGCGCGGACGGGCTGGGGGCGTTCATCGCGGGGATGCCGAAGGCGGAGCTGCACGTCCACCACGTCGGCTCGGCGTCGCCGCGGGTCGTCGCCGGGCTCGCGGCCCGGCACGAGGGCACCACGAAGGTGCCGTCCGACCCGGGGCTGCTGGCGGAGTACTTCACCTTCCGCGACTTCGCGCACTTCATCGAGGTGTACCTGTCGGTGGTGGACCTCATCCGCGACGCGGAGGACGTGCGGGCGCTGACCTACGGCGTCGCCGAGGACATGGCCCGGCAGAACATCCGGTACGCGGAGCTGACGGTGACCCCGTACAGCTCGGTGCGCCGCGGCATCCCGGACGTCGCCTTCATGGAGGCGATCGAGGACGCGCGCCGGGCCGCGGAGGCCGAGCTGGGCGTGGTGCTGCGCTGGTGCTTCGACATCCCGGGCGAGGCCGGCCTGGAGTCCGCGGAGGAGACGGCGCGCCTGGCGCTGGATTTGGCCCCGGAGGGCCTGGTCAGCTTCGGCCTGGGCGGCCCCGAGGTGGGGGTGCCGCGGCCGCAGTTCAAGCCGTACTTCGACCGGGCGCGGGCGGCCGGCCTGCACAGCGTGCCGCACGCGGGCGAGACCACCGGTCCGCAGACGGTGTGGGACGCGCTGCGGGACCTGGGCGCGGAGCGGATCGGCCACGGCACGCAGGCGGTCCGCGACCCGCGGCTGGTGGACCACCTGGGCGAGCACCGCATCCCGCTGGAGGTGTGCCCGACGTCGAACATCGCGACCCGGGCGGTGGAGCGCATCGAGGACCACCCGATCCGGGAGATGGTCGCGGCCGGCCTGCTGGTGACGGTGAACAGCGACGACCCGCCGATGTTCGGCACCGACCTGAACACCGAGTACGCGGTGGCGGCGCGGCTGCTGGACCTGGACGAGGCGGGCGTGGCGGCCCTGGCGCGCAACGCGGTGGAGGCGTCGTTCCTGGACGGGGCGGGCAAGGCCCGGCTGGCGGCGGAGATCGACGCGCACCTGGCGCGCCACCGGGGCGTGTGACGCGTCCGGGCGCCGGGGCGTGCACCGGTGCGGGGCGGCGGCGGCCCGGTGGGGCCGCCGCCGCCCCGCGCGCGTTCAGGCGGTCGCCGCGGCCGGTGCCGGGGGCCCGGCCGTGCGCGCCGGGGCTCAGGCGCCCGCGAGGTGGCGTTCGAGCCCGGCGACGACGAGGCGGTGGTCCTCGGCCTGGGGCAGGCCGGAGACGGCGACGGTGCCGACGACGCCGACGCCGGAGACGGTGAGCGGGAAGGCGCCCCCGTGGGCGGCGTACAGGTCCGGGTCCAGGCGCGACTTCTCCTCGAAGGTGGAGCCCTTGGCGAGGAAGCGCAGGCCCACCAGCCAGGAGGCGTGGCCGAAGCGGTCCACCACGCGGGACTTGCGCAGGATCCAGGCGTCGTTGTCGGCGCTGGTCCCGGGCAGGGCGCAGTGGAAGAGCTGCTGGCCGTTGCGGCGCACGTCGACGGTGACGGCGGCGCCGCGGGCGCGGGCGAGGTCGGTGAGGGTGGTGCCCAGGCGCCAGGCGTCGTCGTTGTCGAGGCGCGGCAGGACGAGGCGCTTCTCCTCGGCCTCGACCAGCTGGATGAGTTCGGCGAGGTCGGTGGGGTTCACGCGCGCCCGCTCCCTTCGGTGGTGCCCGTGGTGCCCGTGGTGCCCTGCCCGGCGTCCCCGCCGGTGAGGTGGACGGTGGTGCCGGCGGCGGCCGAGCGGCGGGCGGCCTCCAGGACGGCGAGGACGGCGACCGCGTCGCGCGGGTCGACGGGCGGGGCCGCGCCGTCGCGCAGGGCGGCGGCGACGCCGCGGTAGAAGGCGGGGTAGTCGCCGGGTTCGGTGGGGAGCGGCGCGCTGTCGTCGGGGGTGCCGAGGACGCCGTAGGCGGACTCGGGCTCGGCGCCCCAGGGGCGGCCGTCGCCGGGGCGGCGGCCGGCGCGCAGGTCGGCCTCCTGCGGGTCGAGGCCGTGCTTGGTGTAGCCGGCGTGGTCGCCGAGGACCCGCAGGCGGGGTCCGAGCTGGGCGGCGGTGGCGCTCGTCCACAGGTGGGAGCGGACGCCGGAGGCGTGGGTGAGGGCGACGAACGCGTCGTCGTCGACGGCGGCGCCGGGGCGGCGCACGTCGACCTCGGCGTAGACGGCGGTGGCCGGGCCGAAGAGGGTCAGGGCCTGGTCGACCAGGTGGCTGCCCAGGTCGTACAGGGTGCCGCCGACCTCGGCGGGGTCCGCCAGCTCGCGCCAGCCCTCCTTGATCTGCGGGCGCCACCGCTCGAAGCGGGACTCGAAGCGCCGCACGGAGCCGAGGGCGCCGGCCTCCAGCAGGCGGCGGACGGTGAGCAGGTCGCCGTCCCAGCGGCGGTTCTGGAAGACCGTGAGCATCAGTCCGCGCTCCTCGGCCAGGCCGACGAGGGCGGCGGCCTCCGCGGCGGTGCCGGCGAGGGGCTTGTCGACGACGACGGGGAGCCCGGCCTCCAGGGCGGCGCGGGCGAGCGGCACGTGGGTGCGGTTGGGGGAGGCGATCACGACCAGGTCGAGCGCGGAGGGGTCCGCCAGCAGCTCCTCGGGCGCTTCGACGGCGCGGGCGCCGGGGTGCTCGCGGCGCAGCTGCTCGCGGCGCTCCGGGCTGGAGGTGACCACGGCGTCCAGCCGCAGCCCGGGGGTGGTGGCGATCAGCGGGGCGTGGAAGGCGGAGCCGGCGACGCCGAAGCCGACGAGGCCTGTGCGGAGGGGATCGGACATGCCCTCCACTTAAACAACAGTGTTGCGAAAGTGCAAGAATGGCCGCGTGAGCAGTGCACTGAACCTGCCCGCCCTGCGCGGGCACAACGCCTCCGTGGTCCTGGGGCTGCTGCGCGGCCGCGACGGCGTCAGCCGCGGCGAGCTCGCCGCGGGCAGCGGGCTGACCCCGCAGGCCGTCAGCAAGATCGTGGCCCGGCTGCGGGACGAGGGCCTGGTCGCCGAGGCCGGCCGCGGCGAGCCGACCGGCGGCAAGCCGCGCACCCTGCTGCGCCTGGTGCCCGAGGCCGGCCTCGCCGCCGGGGTCCACCTGGACCGCGACCGGGTCGCGGTGCTGGTCGCCGACCTGGCGGGGCGCCCGGTCGCCCTCCGCGAGGCCGGGCTGCGCCCGGAGGACCCGGCGGCGGTCGCCGACGGGGTCGCGGCGGTGGTGCGGGAGGCCGCGGCGGCGGCGCAGGGGGCGGGGGCGGCGCGGAGGGCGGCGGCGGAGGGCGGCGCCCCCCTGCTGGGCGTCGGCGTCGGCTGCCCGGGGCCGCTGGACCACGCCGCCGGGGTGCTGCACCGGGTGACCGGCCTGCCCCGCTGGGACGGCTTCCCGCTGCGGGACGCCCTCGCCGAGCGGCTGGGCCTGCCGGTCGTCCTCGACAAGGACACCAACGCGGCGGTGCTCGCCGAGCCCGTGCGGGCCGGCTCCACGGTCTACCTCCACCTCGGCAGCGGCCTCGGCGCCGGGCTGGTCCTGGACGGGGCGCTGTACCGGGGGGCCCGCACCAACGCCGGGGAGTTCGGCCACCAGACGGTCCAGCTGGACGGCCCCCGCTGCGACTGCGGCAACCGCGGCTGCCTGGAGGTGCTCTGCCTGGCCGCGCTGCGGGCCGGCGACACGGCGGGTGCGGCCCGGCTGCTGGGCGTCGGAGCGGCCGGACTGGTCCGGCTGCTCGACGTGGACCGGGTGGTGCTGGGCGGCCGGGCCGTCCTGGCGGCGCCGGACGTCTTCGTGCGGGGCGTCGCGGCGGAGCTGGCCGCGCGCGTCCCCGACCCGGCGTGGCAGGCGGTCCCGGTGTCGGTCGCGCGGGCCGGGGAGCGCGCGGTGGCGCGGGGGGCGGCCGAGCTGGTGCTGGCGCCCCTGTTCGCCTGAACTTCACCTGTCCCGCCGGGTGCATGACACGGTTGCGCTCCTACGGTGGAGGCCCGCCCGCTCCCGTCGCACGGAGGACAGCATGCCCCGCCGCTCCCTGACCACCGTCGTCTCCGCCCTCGGCCTCGCCGCCGCCTCGCTCGGCCTGTGGACCGGCGCCGGCACCGCGCAGGCCGCCGCCGCCGTCCCCACCCCCGACCACACCGTGGTCGTCGTCTTCGAGAACCACTCCTACGGGCAGATCATCGGCAGCTCCAGCGCCCCCTACATCAACTCCCTCAAGGCCGGCGGCGCCAACCTCACCGCCTCCTACGCCCTCACCCACCCCAGCCAGCCCAACTACTTCGACCTGTTCTCCGGCGCCACCCAGGGCATCACGAACGACAACTGCTACACGCCCGGCTTCAGCTCCGCCCCGAACCTCGCCTCCGAGCTGATCGCCGCCGGCCGCACCTGGGCCAGCTACAACGAGTCGCTGCCGAGCCAGGGCTCCACCACCTGCAGCAGCGGGAAGTACGCCCGCAAGCACAACCCGTGGTTCGGCTTCTCCAACGTGCCGACCTCCAGCGCCCGCACCTTCGCACAGTTACCCACGGACTACGGCACGCTGCCCCAGGTCTCGTTCGTCATCCCCAACCTGTGCAGCGACATGCACGACTGCTCGGTCTCCACCGGCGACACCTGGCTGAAGAACAACCTCGGCGCCTACGCGACCTGGGCGAAGACCCACAACAGCCTGCTCCTGGTCACCTTCGACGAGGACAACGGCACCAGCGGCAACCACGTCGCCACCGTCCTCTACGGCCAGCCCGTGCTCGCCGGATCCTCCACGGCGACCACCTACGACCACTTCGACGTGCTGCGCACCATCGAGGACATGTACGGCACCGCGCACGCGGGCGCCGCCGCCACGTCGTCCGACATCACCGGCGTCTGGAACTGACGACCGTCCCCGCCGTCCTCCCGTCCCCGTCCCGCCCCGCGGACGCCTCGTCCCGGTCCGGGGGCTGCGACTACGCTGCGATCGTCGGGGGAGCCATCACGCGGAGAGGCCGGGACGCACGGTGCCCGGGCGCCCGCCGGGAGCAGGGAGAGGCACGTGGCAGACCGCAGGCCCATCGAGTCGTGGCTGACCGACATGGACGGGGTGCTCGTCCACGAGGGCACGCCCATCCCCGGGGCCAAGGAGTTCATCGCCCGGCTCCGCGAGTCGGGCAAGCCGTTCCTGGTCCTCACCAACAACTCCATCTACACCCCGCGCGACCTCGCCGCCCGGCTGGCCGGCAGCGGCCTGGAGGTGCCCGAGGAGTCGATCTGGACCTCGGCGCTGGCCACCGCGAAGTTCCTCGACGGACAGCGCCCGCGCGGCACCGCCTACGTCATCGGCGAGGCCGGCCTCACCACCGCCCTGTACCAGATCGGGTACGTCCTCACCGACGTCAACCCTGATTACGTCGTACTCGGCGAGACCCGCACCTACAGCTTCGAGGCGCTCACCAAGGCGATCCGCCTGATCAACGGCGGCGCCCGCTTCATCGCCACCAACCCCGACGAGACCGGCCCCTCCGCCGAGGGCGCCCTGCCCGCCACCGGCTCGGTGGCCGCCCTCATCACCAAGGCCACCGGTGTGGAGCCCTACTTCGTGGGCAAGCCCAACCCGCTGATGATGCGGGAGGCCCTCAACACCCTCAAGGCCCACTCCGAGAGCACCGCCATGATCGGCGACCGCATGGACACCGACGTGGTCGCGGGCATGGAGGCCGGCCTGGAGACCGTCCTCGTCCTCACCGGCCTGACCCGGCCCGGCGAGGTCGAGCGCTTCCCCTACCGGCCGGGCCGCGTCGTGAAGTCCATCGCCGACCTCATCGACGAGGTCTGAGCCGGGGCGGACGCCGAGGCGCCCCTGCCCCGGAGGCCTTCTCCGGGCAGTGGCCCGCCGCCCGGACCGGACCGTCCCCGGTCCTGGGACCTCTGAGGGATCCCCGCAGGGCTGTCCGCGGGCCGGGCGGGCCGGCCGTGTTCCGGTCCGGGGGCCTCGCAGGGGGCCAGGGCGCGCGTACGGCGGTCCGCACCAGCGCTCGGCGGGACCGGCCGCAGCGGGGGAGGACGGCGCGCTCCCCGCCGTGACGGCGCACGACGTCGCCGGACGCCGGCGCACCGGCCCGGCCGGGCGAGGACCGGGTGACGAGCGCGAGTGAGGGTTCCGGCAGGCGGCGGGAAGCCTCCCCGAACGCGTGGAGCGAGGTTCAGTCCAGCCAGATCAGCAGTGCATCACCCGCGCGTGCTGCTGCTGAGAAGAAGGCCGCCAGGGAGTCGTACCGGCCGCGGGCCCACTCCAGGGACTCGGGGCGGTCCCAGATGAGGGGGTAGACCCCTGCCCGGCCCAGTTCCGCGGGATCGACTCCTCGGACCAGGTCGTCGTAGCCGACCCGGTCGAGATTCCCGGCAGCGAAGCGGACACGGTCGGCCGGGAGGCACATGGGTGGCCCGTAGCCCCAGTCGTCGTCCGTGACGGGCTCGTCGCCGTGCACGACATCGACGGGAAAGGCGGCGCGGCGCAGGAGGAAGCCCAGCACGTCCCAGCAGGTGCTGTCGCGGGTGCGTACGGCCTTGACGCTCCGCACCGGACGGCAGGGGCCGCGGCGCCCGGGCTGACCGACGTGCCGGAGAGAACCCTGGCAGGGGGTCTGAGGACCCCGGTGCAGGCGTACTGGCGGTTCCCGCCCCTCGACCGCGTCCCCGGCTCTGCCGCCGCGGCGGCAACGGTTCGATCGGCGCCCGGCGCCCGGCGTCCGCCGCCACGGTCCACGGACTGTCCGCCGCACCTGACCGGACGGTCAATGCCTCCCGGGCCGGGGTCGACCATGGCCTTGTCCCGCCGTTGTGCCATGCGTCCTGAAGGCGGCACCTGCGGGAACCGTGCCTCTTCCCCGTTCCCGCCATCGGCCCCCGCGAACGGTGGAAGAATTCACAGGGCCTCCACCCAGATCAAGTCACAGATCCTGATCTGCCGTTCTTCCGGGTAGATGCTGTAGTTGAAGAATACGGGATCGTTGAATACGTGCACGCTGTACCAGGTGACGCCTCGAATGGTCATGGGCAGGCCCGGCGGCGGGTGGCCGGACGTGACCGTGGTGCCGACCTCGATCGCCAGGGCGCGGAGAAAGCGGATGATGCTGTCGCGCAGCTCGATGTGGCCCGCGTCCCGCATCCCGTTGAGCACTTCGGCGGCCGTGATCTGGATGACCGCTTTCCAGCCCGTCGAGTCGGGCTGCATCAGCCTTCCTCCTCCGGAAGCTCGACGAGCCCCACTGCGGCGACGGTGTCGTCGAGGCGCTGGTCCCGCCCGGGGATCGACTCGAACATGGCTTCGAGCCACCATGTCGTCATCACCGTGTCCAGGCCGCCCCCCTCCCCGGCCCCGGCCACGGCGGCGCGGAAATCTCCGCGTCGGGCATGAGGAAGGGCCTCGGTGACGGCGGAAATGGTGCGCGGAATCGCCCGTATCCGAGAGGTGCCGCCCGATGGAGAAGCGCTGTCGGAATTCACCTGGATCTCACATCCTCACGGCTTGAATGATTCAGCACATGTGCTCCCGCGTCAAGCGTCGGGCGAGTTCGCGGATATGAAGAATTGCGGGCCGGTGCGGTCGTCGCGGAGGCGCTGGCGGCCGCTCCTCTCGGGAGGTGCCGCTGCCGTCCGGCAGCGGGCCCGGGCCGCGGCTGGGGACGGGGACGGTTCGCGCGCTCCTCCCCGGCGCCGCGGCACCGGCGGCCGCGACGCCGGTCGACCTCCTCCGGGACCAGGGTGACGGCGCGCTACCCGAAGGCGGCGGCGAAGCGGCGCTGCCAGGGCGTCTCGACGGCGCGCGGGTCGTAGTGCGCGCGGACGTAGGCGACCGCCTCGGGCCCGGGAACGCCGTCGAGCACGGCGAGGCAGGCCAGGGCGGTGCCGGTCCGGCCGCGCCCGCCGCCGCAGGCGACCTCGACGCGTTCGGACCCGGCGCGCTCCCACGCCTCGCGCAGCGCCTCCCGGGCCGCGGCCCGGTCGGACGGCAGCCGGAAGTCGGGCCATCGCAGCCACCGGGCCTCCCAGGGCACGGGCACGGGCGCGGGCCGGCGGCCCAGCAGGTGGAGGGCGAAGTCCGGCGGCGGTCCCGGCGGGAGCGGGCGGCGCAGCGCCCGGCCGCGGACCAGCCGGCCCGAGGGCAGGCGCAGCACACCTGCCGCCGCGGGGTCCCAGGTGGAGGTCGTCACGCCCCGAGCGTAGTGCGGTGGCGCCGAGGCGCTCCGGCGGGAACGGGGAGGGCGCGTTCCCCGGGCGGGAGGGGGCTCAGCGGTAGTCCTCGGGGTGCGACTGCATCCACGTGTTGATCCTGTCCCGGGTGCCGACGAGGAGGTCCTGGTGGCGCCTGAGGTTGGGGAAGGGGGCGTCGCCGCCGAGGGCCGCCTGCATGGCCCCGATCCGGGCGAGGGGGGCGTGGAAGTGCTCCGCGCCCTGGGGGTCGGCCTTCATCGACGCGCCGAGGTCGTCGAGGTCGGTCAGCACCCTCGTGAGGAAGTACCGGCAGTTCCCCGGGGTTCCGCAGCCGTCGTTGTAGGTCGCCTGGAGCACGGCGAAGGAGTCCCGGACCGCCGGCGCCGCCGCGCCGGGCGCCGCCTCGCTGGTCGGGTAGGGGCTCGACGACCCGGCGGGGGCCGCAGCGGGTGACCCGGAGTCCTCCGCGGAGGGGCCGCCGGGGGAGGCCGGAGCCGCAGCCGGGGTGGCGTCGTCGGAGACCGGCACCGCGGTGCCGCCGTGCCCCGCCGAGCAGGCCGCCAGCAGCGCGGCCGCCAGCAGGACCGGAGCTCCGCGGCGTGCGAACACGGTGGTGCGCATGGACTGTCCCCCGTGGTGATCGATGCGTGGTGGTCGTCTGCCCATCGGTCCGACCGGTGTGCTGTCCACCGCCTTTCCGTATACGCACCTTTTGTGCAGGGCCGCCGTCCTCCCGGAGGCGGCCCTGCCGCGCGCGGGCCGCCTTGCCGCAACCGCCCCCCGCCGGGGGCGCGGCGCGCCCGCGGGGTGACGGCCGGGCGAGGCGGCCTCCGGCCGGGCACGCCCCCCGCCGGGTCACGCCCGATCATGCGCACGGCCGCCCTGTGCCGACCGGTTCGTACCCGGTCGTCCGCACGCACCGCGGCCGACGGGAGGCGGGGCGCCCGGATCACGGACTGCCCCTCACCCACGGGTCGCTCACGGGACCTTGGGACCGTCGATGAACGCGCCGTCGCTGTCGTAGACGTACGGGTTGGGCCTGCAGCCCCTGAGGCCTTTGATCTGCTGCATCATCGCCGGTGCCGGCCGGCCGGGGCCGGGGCAGGTGCGGTGGCCGTAGCCCAGGTCGTGGCCGGCCTCGTGATTGATGATCAGCGTGTGGTAGGCGTGGGGGCGGCCGGCGTACTGGGGACTCAGCTCGATCCAGCGCCTGAGGTTGACGATCAGGTTCGGGGCGACGCCGCAGTTGACCTCGCCGCCCGTGTCGAGCCCCCACCGGGCGCAGAGCCTGTCGGTCGTGCCGGGCGAGGCGAGCGTGACGAGCATCGCGTACGGGGGCCGGTCCACCTGCTGGAAGGAGGCCACGCCGTGCCGGGTCCAGCCCCGGGGGTCGCCGAGGATCCCCTTGATCTCCTCGGCGACATCGTCGACGTCCAGATCGGTGCCGTCCTCCAGCCGGACGGCGTAGCGGATCAGCCTGCCCCTGGTGCCGATGCGCTCCGAGGTTCCCTTGGCCCACGTGTAGGTGCCGGGTCCGTCCACGGGGTACGAGGCTTTCGGGGAGGGCGGGGGAGAGGGCTTCGGGGCGGCCGTGGTGTGCGTCAGGGGGTGCTTCGTGGGGGCGGCGGCGGCCTCCGCGGTGGGCGGGGCCGCGACGGTGCCGGCCGGAGACGGCGTGCCGGGCACCAGGAGCAGATGGCCGGCGCCGCACACCACGGCGACCAGGGCTGTCGTCACCACCGCAGGGAGACGCCACGACCGCCGGCGACGTCTCCTCGCGCGGCGACGTGCGGCGCGGCCCTGACCGGGGGGTGTGCGGCCGGGCCCGCTGCTTCTCCCGGGTGCCCCGGGCGGGCGGCCGGGACCGGACGAGGCTGTGGTGGATTGCTGCGTGGTCATCTCGGGCGTGTCTTCCGGTGGGGAGCGACGGCAGTGAGGAGGGCGGAGTGAGGAGGGCGGTCAGTGGGCGGCCAGCGCGGCTGTCGGCGCCATCCGCGCGGCCCGCACCGCCGGGTAGATGCCGGCCAGCGCGCCGATGGCCGAGGTCGCGCCCAGGGCTCCGCAGGGCACCCAGAGGGGAAGTGCGAACGGCCAGCCGCGGGTGGCGGCGAACCCCGCCGTGACGGCCGTGCCGAGCACGACCCCGCCGGCCCCGCCCAGTGCGGCCAGCAGCAGCGACTCGACGAGGAACTGCCCGCGGACGGCACCGCGCGTCGCGCCGAGCGCCCGCCTCAGGCCGATCTCCGGACGCCGTTCCAGGACGGAGATCACCATCGTGTTGGCGACGCCGATGCCGCCGACGAGCAGGGCCACCGCGCCCACCCCGAGCAGCAGGCCGGTGAACGCGTCCTCTCCGGCCTGCCTGGCCGTCAGGGCGTCCGACGGGCGGGCCACCTTGACGTGCTCCGGGTGCTCCGGGTCGGCGGTGGCCGCCAGGACGTCGCGGACCGCGGTCACCGCGTCCTCGCGGGCACGGATCCACACGGTGGTCGCGTGCCCGTCGAAGCGCAGACAGTGCTGGGCCGCGGGCCAGCCGACCAGCGCCGCGCTGTCCAGCTCCGGTGCCAGCTCGACCGTGTCGAGAACCCCGACCACGGTGAACCGGCCTCCGCCGATCAGGACCTGCGTGCCCTGGGGCGGATCCGACAGGCCCAGCCGCGCGGCGCTGTCCGCGCCGAGGACCACGGCGGGGTAGTCGGCCTGGGCCGCGTTCGGCCAGTGACCGTGTGCGAGGGTCGCCCGCAGTGCGGGGAGCAGCCCCGGTGAGGCGGCGTAGACCGCGATGCCGTTCGACTCCGCGGCGGGGACCTTCTCGTTGCGGTAGACCAGCGCGTGCTTGACCCGCCCGGTCTCGGCGACCTCCTCCACCGGCCCGATGTTCCTGATCATGGTGGCCGCGCGGCGGGGCAGCACGGTCTCCTTGCCGTCCATCGTCGTTCCCGGGGCCACCCTGAGCAGGTTCGTCCCCAGGGCGTCCAGGCGGTGGTCCAACTCCGCGCGGCTGGACGAGGAGATCCCGATCACGGCCACCATCGCGGCGATGCCGACGGCGATGCCGAGGGCGGACAGGACGACCCGCAGCGGCCGGCTGCGCAGCCCGGATCCGCCGACCCTGAGCAGGTCGCGTCCGGACATCCGCGCCGGAGTGGGCCGACGGCTCATCGAGCGCCCACCTCCCCGGTGACGACCGCCGCGGAGGACACCTCGTGGTGGCCGGGGAGGCCGTGCCGGCCGGCCCCGTCCGAGACGACGCGGCCGTCCCGGATCTCGATGCGGCGGGGCAGCCGGGCGGCCACGTCCCTGTCGTGCGTGATGACCACGACCGTCGTACCGGCGGCGTGCAGTTCACCCAGCAGATCCATCACCCCGGCGCCGGAGGCGGAGTCGAGGCTGCCCGTGGGCTCGTCGGCGAGCAGCAGCGGCGGCTCGCCGACGACCGCCCGGGCGATGGCGGCGCGCTGGCGCTCACCTCCCGACAGCTCGTGGGGGCGGTGCGTGAGCCGGTGGCCCAGCCCGACCCGCTCCAGGGCCGCCGAGGCCCGCCTGCGCCGCTCGCGCAGCGGCGTGCCGGAGTACAGGAGCCCGTCGGCGACCGAATCCCTGATCGGCACGCCGACCGGCAGGTGGAACTGCTGGAAGACGAAACCGATGGTGCGGGCGCGCAGCGCGGAGAGCGAGCGATCGGGCAGGGACCCGATGTCGTGCCCGTCGACGCGCACACTGCCGGAGGTGGGGACGTCCAGCGTCCCGATGAGGTTGAGCAGCGTGGACTTGCCGGAGCCGGACGGGCCGACAATGGCCACCGCCTCGCCGAGCGCCACCGTGAGGCTGATGTCGCGGACCGCGGCGACGCCGCCGGGGTAGGCGCGGGAGACGTGCTCCAGCACGACCAGGGCCGGGTCGGCGTTCACTCGGCCACCTTCACCTTCACGCCCTCGGCCAGGCCGGCACCGCTGATCTCGACCTTGCCGTCGGCATACAGGCCGGGCCTGACGGCGACGACATGACCGGCTCCCGCGGCGTCGACGATCTCGACTCCGTGGCCGCCCCCCGAAAGGGCCAGCAGGGCTTCGACCGGGACGGCGAGCACGCCGGCGTGCCGTTCCTTCACCATCTCCGCGGCCACCGGCCCGGTGGCGCCGCGGGCGCGGCTCTGCCCGGTGACGGACGCGGTGACGGTCCTGCTGTCGCCGCCTTCGGCGGAGGGGGAACTCTCCGCGGCGATCGTGGAGACCGTCGCCTCGGTCCGGGTGCCGTCGGCCAGCCGCAGCGTCAGCCCGGTGCCCTTGTGCAGCAGGGCGACATCGTCCTCCGGGACGTTCAGCACGGCGACGCGCGAGGTGCCCGCGACCGACACCACCTGCTCCGCCGCGGGGGTGCCGAGCCCGGAGAGCTGCTTGGTCACGGTGCGTGGCCCGGGCGCGTACACCACGTCGCCGAGCGCGATCCTTCCGGTGGCGGGGCGTCCGAGGGCCTTCTGCCACCGGTCGACGGCGGCGACGACTCCGCTGTCGTAGTGGTCCCCCACCGCGAATCCCACGTACCCGAGGGCCCGCAGGTTCGTGGTGAACTGCAGCACGTCCGCACCCGTGGTGCCCTTCTTGAGCTCCCGGTAGGCGGGCAGGCCGCCGTACAGCAGCGTCACCGGGAGGTTGTCGATCCGGACCACCGCGTCACCGCGTCGCAGCACCGACCCGGTGGCGGGCAGCCAGGTGACCGTGCCCTGGGCGCGGACGGGCAGTGCCGTCGCCGTGCCGGTGCCCAGCTTGCCCTGGAACATCACCTGGTCGACGAGCGTGGTGCGGACCACGGTCGCCGTGTGGACCCGGGCCGCGGGCGCCTGCTGCTCGTGACCGAACGTCCCGGTGGCGAAGAGCGCCGCACCGGCGGCGGCGAGGGCCGACACCACTCCGGCCGTCGCCCACAGCGCCCCGCGGCCGCGCCGAGCACGGTCCTCGTCGTCTCGGCTCCGTCCGGAGCCCCGGAGGCTGCTCATCCGCCCGTGTGCTCGTCGACCATGCCCAGCTTGTGGGCGCAGCTCTGCATGGCGCCCTTGAACCCGGGCTGTCGGCTGACCTTGAGGTAGGCCTGGCGGTCCATGACCCCGGTCTCGGGATCGGGGTCCGCGTAGTCCTTGAACCCCCCGGCGCGCATGCAGGCCGCCAGTTCCGTGGCCTGCTTCAGTTCCTTGGCGGTCGGGGGCTCGGGGGTCCACTCCTCGTGCGGCTCCTTGTCCTGGCAGGCGGCATACGCCGGCCCGCCGGACTCCGGGAGGGACTTGCCCTTGGAATCCACCAGGAGGGGCGAGTCGACGCCGGCGTCCGGGCCGGGATCGCGGACGTCCACGCCCTGCTTGCGCAGGCACCTGGCGTAGGCGATCCACTCGTCGATGTTCTTCACCTCGGCGGTGGCCGATGCCTTCACGCCGCCTTTCGCCGCCCCGTCGGCCGAGGCGACGCCCACCTGCTTGTCCGCGCCGCACGCCGACAGCAGCAGCGTCGCCGTCAGTCCCAGACCCACCAGGGCCCCGTGCCGTCTCACCCGTGGCATCACAGCCGCACCACCTCTCGAAGGCCCCGGCCGAGCGCTGTCGGGCTCGTACCACCGGGGCGGTCGGCAGCAGTGAAGCCGTGCGCGGGTGAACCCGCGGTGAGCGATCACGCTCACACCCGGTTCACGTCGGGCTCGCATACTTGAGGGCCGGGCTTTCGAACACAGAACGGAATCGCATGCGTGTACTGGTCGTCGAGGACGAAGAGATGCTGGCCGGCGCCATCGCCGAGGGACTGCGCCAGGAGGCGTTCGCCGTCGACGTCGTCCATGACGGCGCGGCGGCCCTGGAGCGGCTCGCGGTGAACGCCTACGACGTCGTGGTGCTGGACCGCGACCTGCCGGGCGTGCACGGCGACGAGGTCTGCCGGCAGGTGGCCGCCTCCGGCGGGGACGTCCGGGTGCTCATGCTCACGGTCTCGGTCACCGTGGCCGACCGGGTCGCGGGACTCGGTCTCGGCGCCGACGACTACCTCACCAAGCCGTTCGCCTTCGCCGAGCTCGTCGCCCGGGTACGGGCCCTGGGGCGTCGCTCACGACCGGCGGCACCACCTGTCCTGGAGCGCTCGGGCATCAGGCTCGACCCGACGCTGCGGCAGGCGTACCTGGACGGCAGATACCTGCCGCTGTCCCGGAAGGAGTTCGCCGTGCTGGAGGAACTCCTGCGCGCGCAGGGGGCGCCGGTGTCGGCGGAGATGCTGCTGGAGCGGGCGTGGGACGAGAACATCGACCCGTTCACCACCGTGGTGCGGGTGACGATCCGCTCGCTGCGGCGCAAACTCGGCGAGCCCGCCCTGATCGAGACCCTCACCGGCACCGGATACCGGATCCCGTGATGCGTCGCTTCCTGGGCGGCAACCTGCGCCTTCAGCTCACGGTCTTCTTCGGCCTGATGTTCTTCGTGGCGGGGACCGCGGTGCTGGCGGGCGCGGTGGTCCTGGTGCACCACAGCATGGAGTACTCGCTCGAGCAGGCGATCCCCTCGGACGTCTTGACCTGCTCGCAGGACGGTCGGGGGGAGCTCCCGAGGCGTCGGATGGCGTTCACGATCGACGGTGCGAGCCGCCAGGTCATCCTCGCGTCGATGGATCACAACCTCGCCGTCAAGGGCGGTCTCACCGTCCTCGCGGTCGGCGTCGTCTCCGCCACCCTCGGCTGGCTCGTCGCCGGAAGGCTGCTGCGTCCGCTCGGACGCATCACCGCCACCGCCGAACGCATCGCCGGCCGCACCCTCCACCGCCGGATCGACCTCGACGAGCCCCCCGGTGAGGTGAAGCGGCTCGCCGACTCCTTCGACAGCATGCTCGACCGGCTGGACCAGGCCTTCGCCAGCCAGGACCGCTTCATCGCCAACGCGGCCCACGAACTCAAGACGCCGCTCGCGGTGGGGAGGACTCTGGTCGAGGTCGCGATGGGGCGCCGTGACGCACCGCCGGCGTTGGTGCGGCTGGGGGAGAACCTGCTCGAGGTCAACCATCGCCATGAGCGGCTCATCGACGCCCTGCTGACGCTGGCCCGCGCCGAGAGCGCGACCGGCGACCGGATGCCGGTCGACCTGGCGGACGTCGCGCGTACGGTCCTGCGGAACACCGGGCACCTGGCGCAGGCGCAAGGGCTCCGCGTCGGTGCCGAACTGTGTGCGGCGCCGGTCGCCGGGGACCCGGTGCTGCTGGAGCAGCTGGTACGCAACCTGGTGGAGAACGCCGTCAAGTACAACAGGCCCGACGGCTGGGTGGGAGTGCGGACCGGGACCAGCGCCGCCGGTTCACGGATCACGGTCTCCAACACGGGCTCCGTCATCGCCGCTCACGAGATCCCGGTGCTCTTCGAGCCGTTCCGCCGGCTCGTCGACCGGGTGGGCTCCGCCCGGGGCAGCGGACTCGGCCTGTCCATCGTCCGGGCGGTCGCCCGGTCGCACGACGGGGACGCCGACGCCCGGCCCCGCCCGGAGGGCGGTCTGGACGTCGTCGCCACCCTGCCCGCCCGGTACCCGGCCGGTACGTAGAGCTCCTCACCCCGCACGGTTCGCGGGCGGCGCCGGCGGACGATCGGGCAGGCGGGCCCGGGGGACGCCTCGCTGATGCCGTCGCGGACCCCCGGCGGACGCGCAGACGGCCGAACCGGTGCTGCGGCACGACGGTCCGCGCGGCCCCGGCGCCCCGCTCTCAGCCGCGCCGCGCCGGCCCCTCAGTGCGCGGCGCGGTGCTCGGGCGGGGTGTCGTTGACGGTGGCCAGTTCGGTGACCAGCAGCTCCACCAGCCGGGCCGCGGGCAGGGACCGGGCCCCGCGGTGCCCGGTGCCCGCCCACAGGGCCATGCCGTCGGGGTCCCCCTGCTCTGCCGCGGCCCGGCGCAGCGGCGCCGTCAGGTGGTGCACCAGGGGGTAGCAGGCGGTGGGGGCGGCCGCCCGGTGCTCGGCCACGAACCGGTTGACCAGGGCGCGGGCGGCCCGGCCGGAGAAGGCCGTGGTGACGGTGGTGGACGAGCCGAAGGCGCCGTGCTCCGTCCAGCGGGGGTCGGTCAGCGCGGCCTTGTGCAGCGGGTGGGCGCCGCTCTCCGGCGTCGCCAGGAACGCCGTGCCCAGCTGGGCCGCGGACGCCCCCGCGGCCATGACCGCCGCCATGCCGGCGCCGTCCATCACGCCGCCCGCCGCCAGCAGCGGCATCCGGGCGCCGTCCTCCTCCACCGCCTTGCGGACCGCGGGCAGCAGCTCCAGCAGGCCGGGGCCGGTGTCGGCGATGCCCAGCGGCTCGAAGGAGCCCCGGTGCCCGCCGGCCTCCGGGCCCTGCACCACGAGGATGTCCGCGCCGGCCCGCAGGGCGGCCACGGCCTCCTCGAGGGAGGTGACGGTGACCGCGATCTCGGTGCCCGCGGACTGCAGGCGGGCCACCACGTCGGGGTCGGGGCAGCCGAAGGTGAAGGAGACGAGCGGCACCGCCGTCTCGGCCAGGACGTCCAGCTTCTCCTCGTAGCCGTCGTCGTCCCAGGCGGGGACGTCCGGCAGCGCGGCGCCGTAGCGGTCCGCCTCGCCCGCCAGCTCCTCGCGGTAGCGGGCGGCCTCCTGCGCGGCGTGCGGGTCGGGGCGCGTCGGGGTGAAGACGTTGACGCCGAAGGGGGCGCCGGTGAGCGTCCGGGTCAGCGCGATCTCCTCCCGCAGGGTCTGCGGGGACTGGTAGCCGGCCGCGAGGAAGCCCAGCCCGCCGGCTCCGGAGACGGCCGCGGCCAGCGCCGGGGTGGAGCCGCCCCCCGCCATGGGGGCCTGCACCACGGGGTGCGGCAGGCGGGAGAGGAGGGTGCGGGGGAGCGGGGCGGAATGGTGGTCGGTGCCGTTCACGGCGGCGGCCTCCTCCGGTCTCGGGGGCTTCGGGGTGCCGGGACTTGCGGGCGCCCGGGCACCGGGGCGTCCGGACGCCCGGCGGTCCCGCCGTCCGGGCACCCGGGCGGCGGGAGGCGGGGGCACCCGGGCCCCGGCGGCGTCCGGGTCCGGGTGCGCCCGGGATCCCGGGAGCGTCTGGGTCGACCGTACCCGCCCGGGCGCCCCGCACCCGTCTTCGCGCCACCAGGCTCCACCTGCGGCGGGTCGGCCTGTCGGTGGGGGCGTATACGGTGCTGTGTGACGGGGGCGGTCCGCGCGGGCCGCGACGGCCCCCGGACCGTCGTGGGGAACGTGGCCGTGGGAGGTCGTGAGCGTGTCGGAGCAGGATGCCGGTTCGGTCGTGGAGGCGTCGCGGGAGGAGTTCGCGCTGCCGGAGTCGTGGCGCCCCGTGCTGGCCGGCCAGACCGAGCAGCCGTACTTCCACCGGCTGGCGGAGTTCGTCGCCGCCGAGCGGGCCGCGCACCAGGTCTTCCCGCCGCAGGGCGAGGTGTTCTCCGCCCTGGCGGCCACCCCGTACGAGAAGGTGCGGGTGCTGCTCCTCGGGCAGGACCCGTACCACGACGACGGCCAGGCGCACGGCATGTGCTTCTCGGTGCGGCCGGGGACGAAGGTGCCGCCGTCGCTGCGCAACATCTTCAAGGAGCTCAAGTCCGACCTGGGCGTGGAGACCCCGGACAACGGCTACCTGATGCACTGGGCCGAGCAGGGCGTGCTGCTGCTCAACACGGTGCTGACCGTCCGCGCCCACGAGGCCAACTCGCACAAGGGCAAGGGCTGGGAGACGTTCACGGACGCGGTGATCCGGGCGGTCAACGACCGCGAGGAGCCCTGCGTCTTCGTCCTCTGGGGCAACCACGCCAAGAAGAAGCTGCCGCTGATCGACACCTCGCGGCACGCGGTGGTGCAGGGCGCGCACCCCTCGCCGCTGTCGGCGCGGCTCTTTCTCGGCAGCCGGCCGTTCTCGCAGATCGACAAGGCGCTCGCCGACCTCGGGTACGAACCCCTGGACTGGCGCATCCCGGACCTCGACGGCAGCTGACCCGGTCCGCGTCCGGCCGTGCGGACGGGCCGCCTGCCTGCACGGCCGTCGGCCCGTCAGCCCCCTCAGCTCCTTCGGGCCTGGCGAACTGACGGCATGACAGGTCCGTCGGGCCGCCTGTCGGGCACGGGCCCGGCCGGTGCCTGACGGCCCGTCGTGGAAACCCCCGCCCCGGCCCGGCCCCTGTGCGAAGCTGGGAGCACAGGCGCCTGTCGGGGAGGGGAGGCGGGGTGCGCCGCGTGTGGAGGGGAGCGGCCGCGGCCGCACTGGTACTGGCGGCGGCCTCGGGCTGCACACGCGCCGGTGGCGCCCGCGGCGAGCTGCCGCCGCCGGCCTCGGCGGCCGCCCCGCGAGGCCCGCAGGACAGGCCCCAGCCCGCCGGGCAGCAGTTCTACGTCTCCGCGGGCGGCTCGGCCGCGCTGCAGGCCGATGCCCTGCGCCGGGAGGGCCGGACGGACGAGGCCCGGGAGCTGGACCGGATCGCCGACCGGCCCGCCGCCCTCTGGCTGGGCGGCCCGGACGCGGCGGAGAAGGCCGAGCGGCTGACCCGGCTCGCGGCCGCGGCCGGCCGCACCGCACTGCTGGTCGCCTACGACATCCCGCACCGCGACTGCGGGCAGTACTCGGCGGGCGGCGCCGCCGACGCCGCCGCCTACCGCGCCTGGATCGCCGACGTCGCCGCGGGCATCGGCGACCGTCCCGCCTGGGTGGTGCTGGAGCCCGACGCGGTGGCGCACACCCTGGACGGCTGCGTGCGGGGCGCCCTCGCCGACGAGCGCTACGGGCTGCTGGCGGACGCCGTGCGGGAGCTCGGGCGCCGCCCCCGGGTGCGGGTCTACCTGGACGCGGGCAACGCCGGCTGGGTGAAGGAGCCCGACCGGATGGCGGACGCGCTGCGCCGGTCCGGCGTCCGCGACGCCGACGGCTTCGCCGTCAACGTCGCCAACTTCTACACCACCGCCGACAGCGCCGCCTACGGCCGCCGGGTCTCCCGGGGCCTCGGCGGCGCCCGCTTCGTCATCGACACCAGCCGCAACGGCAACGGCCCGCTGGGCGGCACCGAGTGGTGCAACCCGCCCGGGCGGGCCCTCGGCGACGCGCCGACCACCCGCACGGGCCTCGAGGGCATCGACGCGTACCTGTGGATCAAGAACCCGGGCGAGTCCGACGGCCAGTGCCGGCCCGGCGCGCCCGCACCGGGCCGGTTCTGGACCGAGTACGCCCTGGACCTGGTGCGCAACGCCCGGCGGTGACCTGCCCGGCCCGACCTGCCCGGCCCGACCTGCCTGACCCCGACCTGCCCGGCCCGACCTGTCCGGGACCTCCCGCGCGGATCCACCCGGCCGATCCCCGGCCGCCACCCGTGGACGGGCCGCCCCCCACGGACGGGCCGCCCCCCACGGACGGGCCGCCCCCCGTGGACGGGCCGCCGGGCCGAGGCGGCGCCCGGCCCGGCGGCCCGTCCCGCGCCCCCTCAGACGACCTTCACCCAGCGGGCCACCGACGGCGTGCCCCGCCGGTCCGTCACGAAGAGCATGTACCAGCCGGGCGGCACCAGCGCCGCGTTCCCCGGCACGGAGAGCCGCACCGCGCCGCCGGAGCGGGTGACCCCCAGGGCGACCGAGCGCTGCTCCACGTCGGTGACGTGGGTGACCGAGCTGGGCCGCATCAGCCGGGCGGTGGCGATGTCCGCGGGCGCCGGCGTGGTGAACGCGGCGGCCGAGCCGCGCCGCAGCACGGCGGGGCCGCCGGTCAGCCGGGGCCGGTCGCCGTGGAACAGGTACGCCGGGGTGAAGACCTCCACCCGCTGCTCGAAGGTGGCCGGTTCGGTGTCGTCCTTGTCCGCGAAGAGCGGGTCGGAGCCCAGGGTGACGACCCGCCCGTCCGGCAGCAGCAGCGCCTCGGAGTGGTAGTCGCGCCCCACCGACGGGTCGGCGGCGGGCGTGAAGGCGTTGCTGCCGGGGTGGTAGACCTGCGCCCTGAGGATGTCGCTGCGGTGTTTGCCGCGGTAGTCGGCGGAGCCGCCGGTGGTGAACACGGTGTCGTCCGGCAGGATCACGCTGTTGAGGTAGCGGGTCCCCCCGGCGGGCAGGTCCGGCCCGGGCGTGAAGTGCGGGTCCGGCGCGGACAGGTCGACGATGTCGGTGCGGGCGGTGGACCGCGGCGACTCCCCGACCCCGCCGCCGCCGAGCACCATCACCCGCTGCTCCTGGGCCGGCGGCAGCAGCACGGAGGACGAGGTCTCCGTCAGCTCCGGGTCGCGCAGCCCGGGCACGGCGGTGAAGGTGTTCCGCCGCAGGTCCCAGATGCCCGGGTCGCGGCCCTCGGTGGCCGGGCCGTAGCCGGAGTTGGAGCCCGAGTAGAAGAGCTGCCCCTTCGCGGTGAGGAAGAGCGACGGGTAGGTGGGGAAGTAGTGGTCCGGGGCCTTGGCCCACGTCCTCGTCCGCGGGTCGTAGACCTCGTTGTCGTCGCCCGTGAGGATCCGCCCGGTGTCGTCCAGGCCGGAGACGGTGACGACCCGGCCGTCGGGCAGGCCGGTCAGCGTGGGGTACCAGCGGGCGGACCGCATGTCCGGCACCGGCTCGTACTGCTCGGTGACGGGGTCGAACTCGTAGGCGGAGCGGATGCCCTGGAAGTCCTGCTTGTCCAGCGTCATCCGGTCGCCCATGCCGTAGAGGTTGCGGGCGTCGGCGCCGGTCAGGCCCCTGATGGCGTACTGGGCCGGGGCGGCGGTGACGTACCGGCCGCCCTCGGCCACGGCCTCGACGAAGACGTGCTGCTCGCTGGCGGTGACCCTGACCTGCGGGCGGCGCCGGCCGGACCGGTCGGCGGCCCGGGCGGTGGTCTTCACGGCCGGGGGCACGACGGCCCTGGCGGTGGAGCGGTACGCGCGGCCGTCGGGGGCGGTGAAGACGGTGCCCCTGGGCAGGACGTGCCCGTGGTCGGGGTCCTCGTTGCGGATCCGCATGGTGCCCGCGGCCCTCGTCACCGCGCCCTTCAGCGCCTCGTAGCGCAGGGTGCCGCCCGCGAGCAGGACGCGCCCGTCGGGCAGCGAGGTGTGGCCGCCGCAGAACATGTCCGCGGGGGTGGGCACCAGCTTGTAGGTGTTCCGCACCGGGTCCCAGAGCAGCGACCGGAAGGTGCCCGCGTCGAAGTTCTGCCGGCTGTTCCCCGAGCCGGCGACGATCAGCACCTTGCCCGTGCGCAGCAGCGTCGCGTGGATGGCGTTGACCCGGAAGTGCTCCGGGATGCGGACGGTCTGCCAGAAGCCGTACCGCGCCTTGTAGGCGGGCCTGGAGATCTCGTACCGGTGGTACCGGTCGCCGGCGAAGCCGAGGACCGCGGGCGCGTTCATCCCCGCCACGGCCAGGAGGACCGTGCTGCCCATGGCGAGCCGGCGGGTCCTGCCGGTCGTCCGCGGCCACGTGCGGAACCTCATGTCCGGTCACCCCCCGTGCGGCGGAACCGCGGGCGGGTCCGCTCGAAGCCCCAGATCAGCAGGGGCAGCAGGCTGAAGAAGAGCGCGATGCACGCCCAGGTCCGCATCGCCGCGTGGGTGTGGCCGGTCACGAAGGAGGCGGCCAGCGAGCCGCCGAAGACCAGCACCCAGAAGAGGTGGATGCGGAAGGTCCGCAGCCGGTCCGGGCTCGCCGAGTCGCCCTTGGGCGTCACGACGAAGCTGCTCCGGCGCCGCAGCAGGGCCTGGAGCAGGGCGGCGGCGTAGACCGGGCCGCAGAGCGCGGACATCATCATGCCCGCGATCCCCGACGACCCCTCCGGCTCGTGCGGGCTCACGTTGTGCCGCCGGTTCCAGGTGTACAGCAGCACCTGCAGGGCGGCGGCGTCGCTGTAGAGCATCATCCAGATCTGCGGGGAGACGTGGACGCCCGAGGCGCCGAACCCCAGGTAGAGCACGCTGGAGACGCCGCCCAGCAGCCAGGTGAGGCCGGCCGTCGGGTAGAAGCAGACCATCAGGGTGTAGTTGAGCAGCCTCCCGGGCGGGAGCCGCCAGGCCGCTCGCCAGAACTGCGTCAGCAGGGTCTCGTAGGTGCCGCGGCTCCAGCGCAGCTGCTGGCTGAAGAAGTCCGTCCAGGAGGAGGGGCCCTCGCCGACGGCGAGCACGTCGGGCGTGTAGACCGACTTCCAGCGGGCCCCCGTCGCGGGGTTCCGCCGGCGGTGGAGCTCCAGGCCGGTCGCCATGTCCTCGGTGATGGAGTCGTACAGGCCGCCGATCTGCTGCAGGGCCCTGATCCGCACCGCGTTGTTGGTGCCGACGAACATCGGCGCCCCGTAGCGGTTGCCGGCCCGCTGGACCAGCGCGTGGAAGAGGAACTGCTGGCTCTCCGAGGCCTTGGTGACGGCGGAGTCGTAGTTGCCGTAGACCTGGGGGCCGACCACGAACGCGACGTCGGGGTCGCGGAAGTAGCCGAGCATCCGTTCGCAGAAGCCGGGCACCGGCACGTGGTCGGTGTCCACGGAGACGAGGAAGTCGTAGCCGTCGCCGTGGGCCTCCAGCCAGCTGTTGTAGTTGCCGTGCTTGGTCCGCGCGCGGAAGCCGCCGCGGTCGGTGTTCCACCGCTCCACGCCCTTGCGGGAGAAGTGCCGGACGCCGAGCCCGGCGCAGAGCTCCCGCATCCGGGGGTCGTCGCCCTCGTCCAGCAGCCACACGTCGTACGGGCCGTCGTGGCGGATCCGCAGCGCCGCGGAGAGGGTCGCCCGGACCATCTCCAGGGGCTCCTTGCCGGGCACGCAGGTGGTGAGGAAGGCGACCCGGGTGCCCGTCTCGGGCACGACCGGGACGGGGTCGCTGGCCACCAGGGTGGCGTGGGTGTTGGAGACCACGTTGACGACGCGGAAGACCTCGATCACCGCGACGATGGTGATCATGGCCTTGTCGCAGACGAGCAGCCAGGTGTGCGTCTCGCCGGGGCGGTGCGGCCAGTGGCTGGGCAGCAGCAGCCAGACCAGCAGCACCGCCTCCAGCACGGGTGCGCCGACCAGGAGCAGGGCGGCCCGGACGCGGTGCCGCTCGCGGCGGAGCAGGCTGCGGTACTCGACCCGGTACGGGCGGCGCGGGCCCGGCCGGGTCAGGGGGCCGGCCAGCCTGCTGTGGCGGGCGTAGTCGTACCCGGGCGGTGCGCCGGCGTCCGGCTCCGGCGGTGCGGTGCGCGGCGGGCCGGGGGGTGCGTCCGGCGGTGCGTCGGGCGGTGCGTCCGGCGGATCGGTGTGCGGTGCGGTGCGCGCTGCGTCCGGCGGATCGGTGTGCGGTGCGGTGTGCGGTGCGCCGGGCGGTGCGTCCGGTGGTAAGGCGGACTCCGGGCCGGTCCGCTGGGCCGGCACGGTCCCGGGGCCCCCGGACCGGCGCGGCGGTGCGGGTGCGGCGGTGCGGTCCGGCGGGCCGTCGGACGGCGCGCCGCGCGCGGCGCGGTGCGGTCCGGCGGAGACCTGCGTCATGTCGGCTTCTCCCCCCACGGGCGCACGGCGCCCGTCGTCACGGTGCCCAGGGGTTGCCGGAACAGCAGGACTCGCGGGCATGCGGGCATGCCCGGACGCGGCCACGGACCGATGCCCCCACGGGCCCGTGACCCCCCCGGGGCCGCCTCGGCGGCCCGGGGCCATCCCCCCGCCCGGCGCACGGTGCCGGGACGGACGACTCCGCTTCCCCCCCCAGAGCCTTTCGGTCGAACTGCGTCGTTCTCCGCGATGCCGTCTCTCTTCGCCGCCCACTGTTGCGGCGGCCGAGGCTTGATCGCAACCGGTTGGGGCGAGGACGGCCCTGCCGTGGTGAAGATTTAACGAAGGGCGGGGCGTGCGCGCCCGTGCCCGTGATATCCGCGAAACCTTCCGCCCCCGGAGAGCCGCGGACGACCCGGAGCGCGCCCCGGCGTGCCCCCGGCGCACCCCTGGGGAGCCCTGGCGCCTCCCTGTTCCGGGCCCCCGTCGGGAACCCGGAGAACACACGACCGGACGCCCCCGTGGGGACGTCCGGTTGCGGTCGGCGGGCGGAGGGCGTCAGCAGGGAGCGCGCTCCAGGAGCCGCGCGCCGGTGGCCGCCCGCACCTGATTCTCCGTCACCCCCGGTGCGGTATCGACCAGCTGCAGGCCCTCCGGGGTGACGTCGATGACGGCCAGGTCCGTGACGATGCGGTCGACCACGCCCCGGCCGGTGGCCGGCAGGTCCAGCTCCTCCACGATCTTGGGGGAGCCGTCGCGGGCGGTGTGCTCCATCACCACGATCAGCCGTCGGGCGCCGTGGACGAGGTCCATCGCGCCGCCCATCCCCTTCACGCTCCTGCCCGGGATCATCCAGTTCGCGAGGTCGCCGCGGGCGGAGACCTGCATCGCGCCCAGCACCGAGACGTCGATCCGGCCGGACCGGATCATGCCGAAGGAGAACGCCGAGTCGAAGTAGGCGGCGCCGGGCGCGGTGGTCACGGTCTCCTTGCCCGCGTTCACCAGGTCCGGGTGCTCCTCGCCCTCCTGCGGGTACGGGCCGACGCCCAGGATGCCGTTCTCCGAGTGCAGCACCACCCGCACGCCCGCCGGCAGGTGGTTGGGGATCAGGGTCGGCAGGCCGATGCCGAGGTTCACGTACTGTCCGTCGCGCAGCTCCCGGGCGGCGCGGGCCGCCAGCGCGTCGCGGTCGAGCGGCGCGGCGGACCCGGCGGCGGACGCGTCCGCGGCGGCAGGGGCGGCAGGGGCGGCGTGTGCGGCGGGTGCGGCGGCGTTCGCGGGCACGGTCAGACCTCCTGGAGGGCGGCGGGGCGCACGGTGCGGCGCTCGATGCGCTTGTCGGACGGGTCGGCCGGGACCACCCGGTCCACGTACACCCCCGGCAGGTGCACGGCGTCCGGCGGCAGTTCGCCCGGCTCCACGATGCGGTCCGCCTCCACCAGGGTGACCCGGCCCGCGGTGGCGCACAGCGGGTTGAAGTTGCGGGCCGCGGCGTGGAAGGAGCAGTTGCCGTGCCGGTCGGCGACCTCGGCCCGGACCAGGGCGAAGTCGGCGGTGATCGCCTCCTCCAGCAGGTAGCGGCGGCCGCCGAACTCCCGCACCTCCTTCGGCGGCGAGGCCACCGCCACGCTGCCGTCGGGCGCGTACCGCCACGGCAGGCCCCCCTCCTCGACCTGGGTGCCCACACCGGCGGGGGTGAAGAAGGCGGGGATGCCGGCGCCGCCGGCCCGGAGCCGCTCGGCGAGGGTGCCCTGCGGGGTGAGCTCCACCTCCAGCTCCCCGGAGAGGTACTGGCGGGCGAACTCCTTGTTCTCGCCGACGTACGACGAGGTCATCCGTACGATCCGGCCGGCCCGCAGCAGCAGGCCCAGCCCCCAGTCGTCCACGCCGCAGTTGTTGGAGACCACCCGCAGGCCTCCGGTGCCCGCCGCGGCCAGCGCGCCGATCAGCGTCGACGGGATGCCGCACAGCCCGAAGCCGCCGACGGCCAGCAGTGCTCCGTCGGGGATGTCCGCCACCGCGTCCGCGGCCGAGTGCAGGACCTTGTCCATCGCGTTCCTCTCGCTCCCCCGGGTCCGATCGGCCGGTCCGATCGGCCGGCCCGTTCCGCCGGCCCGTTCCGCCGGGCGGGTCCGTCCGGCCTGCCGGTCCGGTGTGCCGTCCGGTTCCCGGTCTTCCGGCCATGACCACCCTTCCGGCGGCCCGTGCCCGCCTTCCATGGCGGCCGTCCACACAACTCCGGGCGGTGAAGCGGTATCCGGCCACATGTCCGCGGCGGCGGGCTCCTCCTACGGTTCCGGCAGCCACCACGCCACCGCAGCCGCCACAGGAGCCGGTCACCATGCCTCAGTCCCGCCGCCCCCGCAGACCCGCCCGCACCCTGACCCTGGCGGCCCTCGCCGCGACCACCCTCCTCGCGGCGGGCTGCGCCGAGGCCGGCACCGCCGGATCCACCACGGACGGCGGCGACGCGGCGAAGGCCCCCGTCAGGATCGGCCTCGTCTACTCCCGCACCGGTCCGCTCGCCGCCTACGGAAAGCAGTACCTGGAGGGCTTCAGGGCCGGCCTCGACCACGCCACCCACGGCACCGGGAAGGTCGACGGCCACCCGGTCGAGGTCGCCGAGCAGGACGACGCGGGCGACCCCGCCAAGGCCGTCTCCGAGGCGAAGGACCTCATCGGCAAGGGCTGCAGGATCCTCGCCGGGTCCACCGCCTCCGGCGTCGCCCTGCAGCTGGCCCCCATCGCCGCCCAGAACAAGGTCCTGTTCATCAGCGGGCCCGCCGCCGCCGACCAGGTCACCGGCATCAACAAGTACACCTTCCGCTCCGGCCGGCAGAGCTACCAGGACATCCGCACCGCCGCCTCCTTCGTCGGCGACGCCAAGGGCCGCAAGGTCACCGTCCTCGCCCAGGACAGTGCCTTCGGACAGGCCAACGTGGCCGCCGTCAAGGCCGTCCTCGGCGGCGGGGGCGCCTCCGTGGGCTCGGTGCTCGCGCCCCCGAGCGCCACCGACCTCACCCCCTTCGCCAAGCAGGCCAGGGCCGCCAGGCCCGACCTGCTCTTCGTGGCGTGGGCCGGCGACACCGCCCCCGCCCTGTGGCAGTCGCTCGACCAGCAGGGCGTCTTCGGTTCCACCAAGGTCGTCACCGGCCTCGACCTCGCCGCCTCCTACCCGCTGTTCGGCGCCGCCGGCGAGAAGATCTCCTTCCTCAACCACTACTTCGCGGACGCCGCCGGCACCCCCGTGGAGAAGGCCATGGACGCCGCCCTGCAGAAGGCCGGCGCCAAGGCCGACCTCTTCACCCCCGACGGCTTCACCGCCGCCCAGATGGCCGTCCACGCCGTCGAGGCCGCCAAGGGCAGCACCGCCGACACCGACGCCCTGGTGAAGGCCCTGGAGGGCTGGTCCTTCGACGGCGTCAAGGGCCGGCTCACCGTCCGCGCCGAGGACCACGCCCTGCTCCAGCCGATGTTCCAGGTGAAGCTGACCGGCAGCGGCGCCGCCGCCAGGCCGTCGGTGGCCAAGGTGCTCGGCCCGGACGAGGTCGCCCCGCCGGTCGCGAAGACGGCGGGCTGACCGGTGGCCGACCCCGCAGCCGCCGCGGTCGCCGCGGCGACCCCCGCCGGAGCCCCTGCCGGAGCCACCGCCGGAGCTCCTGCCGCGGCCCCCGTCCTGCGGCTGCGCGGGCTCGGCTGGGCCGTCGGCGGAGCCACCATCGTCGAGGACGTCTCCCTGGAGGTCGCCGAGGGCGAGTTCGTCGCCTTCATCGGCCCCAACGGCGCCGGCAAGACCTCCCTGTTCAACCTGGTCTCCGGGATCACCGCCGCCACCGCCGGCTCGGTCGAGCTCGACGGCGTCGACGTCACCGCCGAGCCCGTCCACGCCCGCGCCCGCCGCGGTCTCGGCCGCACCTTCCAGACCTCCTCCCTGTGGCCGGGCATGACGGTCGCGGACCACGTCCGCCTCGCCGCCCAGGCGGCGGGCGGCGGCTCCCACCGCATCTGGCGGCGCGCCGGCCGGTACGACCGGCAGGTCGCCGAGACCCTGGGGCGCACCGGCCTCGCCCACCGGGCCGGCACCCTCGCCGGCGCCCTCTCCCACGGCGAGAAGCGCAAGCTGGAGCTCGCCGTGCTCCTGGTCGGCGAACCCCGGCTGATCCTCCTCGACGAGCCCATGGCCGGCGTCTCCGCCGAGGAGGTCCCCGCCCTCACCGACCTCATCCGCTCCGTCCACCGCGACCAGGGCCGGACCGTCCTCATGGTGGAGCACCACATGGACGTCCTGCTCGGCCTCGCCGACCGGCTGGCCGTCATGCACCACGGCACCCTGCTCGCCCTCGACACGCCCGCCGCGGTGACGGCCGACGCCACCGTCCAGCAGGCCTACCTCGGGGAGGCACTGTGACACCCCCCGCGACACCCTCCCCGGCACCGTCCGGGGCCCTCTCCGGACAGCCGCCGTCCCCCTCCGGGGAGACGGCCGCGGAGCCCCTCCTCTCCGTCCGCGACCTGCGCGTCGTCATCGGCGGCCGGCACGTCCTGCACGGCGTCGACCTCGACGTCGCCCCCGCCGGCGTCACCGCCCTGCTCGGCCGCAACGGCGCCGGCAAGACCACCACCGTCCGGGCCGTCCTCGGCCTGGTGCCGCGCACCGGCAGCGTCCGCCTCGGCGGCGAGGAGACCGTGCACCTGCCCACCCACGCCGTGGTCCGCCGCGGCGTCGGCTACGCCCCCGAGGACCGCGGGGTCTTCGCCGCCCTCACCGTCGCCGAGAACCTCCGCCTCGCCGAACGCGACCCCGACCCCGACTACGCACTCGTGCACGGCCTCTTCCCCGAACTGAGGCAGCGCGCCCGGCAGCCCGCCGGCACCCTCTCCGGCGGCCAGCAGCAGATGGTCGCCATCGGCCGGACCCTCCTCAACCGCAACCGCCTGGTCATCGCCGACGAGCCCACCAAGGGCCTCGCCCCCAGGGTCGTCACCGAGGTCGCCCAGGTGCTGGAGCGCGCCGCCGAGGCCGTGCCCGTCCTGCTGGTCGAGCAGAACCTCGCGGTCGTGCGCCGCCTGGCGGGCGGCTGCACCGTGCTCGCCGACGGCCGCACCGCCCACCGCGGCGCCACCGCCGACCTGCTGGAGGACGCCGAGGCCGCCCGCCGCCTCCTCGGCGTCGGACGCCACCCCTCAGCAGCCCCCCAGGAGGCCCGCCCCTGATGGACACCGTCGTCCTGCTCACCCTCACCGGCCTCGGCCTGGGTGCGCTCTACTTCCTCGTCGCCTCCGGACTGTCGCTGATCTTCGGCCTGATGGACGTGCTCAACTTCGCCCACGGCGCGCTGCTCTCCGTCGGCGCCTACGCCACCTGGTGGGCGGCCGACGGCCACCTCCCCGGCGCGGGCCCCGACGGCGCGGGCTTCCTCCTCTCCGTCCTCTTCGGCACCGCCGTGGGCACCGCGGCCGCCGTCCTGCTGGAACTCGCGCTCATCCGCCCCCTCTACACCCGCCCCCGTGAGCAGGTCCTCGCCACCGTCGGCGTCGGACTCGCCGTCCCCGCCCTGCTCATGGCCGTCTGGGGTGCCGACGCCCGCCCCTTCCCCAAGCCCGCGGCGCTCTCCGGCACCGTCCGCCTGCTCGGCGCCGCCGTCCCCGCCGACCGCTTCGTCCTCGTCGCCGCCGCGGCCGCCGTCCTCGTCGTCCTCCGGCTCTTCCTCGGCCGCACCCGGCACGGCCTCGTCGTCCGCGCCGGCGTCGAGGACCGGGCCATGGTCACCGCCCTGGGCATCGACGTCCGCAAGGCCTTCACCCTCGTCTTCGCCATCGGCGGCGCCGCGGCCGCCCTCGCCGGCGCCCTGGGCGGCCTCTACTTCGGCTCCGTCAGCCCCGGGCAGGGCACCTCGCTGCTCATCTTCGCGTTCGTCGTCGTCGTCATGGGCGGCATGGGCTCCGTCACCGGGGCCGCCGCCGCCTCCGTCGCCGTCGGCCTCGTCCAGCAGTTCGCCAACTACTACACCGCCGCCGGGCTGGGCGACCTCTCCGTCGTCGTGCTCCTCGCCGTCCTGCTGCTGGTCCGCCCGCGCGGCCTGGCTGCCGCAGGAGCCGCCGGGAGGCCCGCATGACCACCGGGACCATCATGCAGGCACCCACCGACAACCCCGCCGGCGACGCCTCCGCGGCCGGTTCCGCCGGACCCTCCCCCCTGCGCCGCGCCGCCCGCTGGTGGCCCGCCGCCGTCCTGCTCCTCCTGCTCACCGCGCCCTTCAGCACCCTGCCGCTGCCCGGGCTGCTCGACGGCCCCCCCGGCAGCCCCGGAAGCCTCCAGCTCCTCGCCCTGTGCATGGTCTTCGGCGCCCTCGCCACCGGATACGACCTGCTCCTCGGCCGCACCGGACTGCTCTCCTTCGGCCACGCCCTCTGGTTCGCCGCCGGCCTGTACGCCACCGACATCGCCATGCTGGAGCTCCACCTCGGGCTGCTCCCCGCCGCCCTGCTCGGCACGGCCTTCGCGGTGCTGCTCGCCCTCCTGCTGGGCTCGGTGAGCCTGCGCGTCACCGGCATCGGCTTCTCCATGGTGACCCTCGCCTTCGCCCAGGCCGGGTCGATCCTCGTGCAGCGCGACCCCGGCGGGCTCACCGGCGGCGAGGAGGGCCGGTCCGTCCCCGCCGACCGGCTGCCCGACGCACTCGTCGGCATCGGGAACACCGCGAACCTGTACTGGATCGCCCTCGGCTACCTGGTGCTGACCCTCGTCGTCGTCCACCGCGCCGTCCACTCGCCCGCCGGCCGCGTCTGGGAGGGCATCCGGGAGAACGAGCGCCGGGTGGAGGTGCTGGGCCTGCGGCCCCACGGGTTCAAACTGGCGGCCTTCGTCCTCGCCGCGGCCCTGGCCGCCGTCGGAGGCGTGGTCTACCTTCTGGTCTCGGGAGGGGCCACCCCCCAGGCGGCCACCTCCGACTTCACCCTGTCCCTGCTCGTCATGGTCGTCCTCGGAGGCTCGGGCACCCGCTGGGGCCCGCTCCTCGGCGGCGTCCTCTACACCTGGGCGGACCACCGGCTCGGCGACCTCGCGAACTCCGACGCCGTCCGGGGCCTGCCCGCCGTCCTGCGCGTCCCGCTCTCCCAGCCGCTCTTCCTCCTCGGCGCCCTCTTCGTCGCCGTCGTCTACCTGCTGCCCGGCGGCGCCGTGCGCCTGCCGGCCCGCATCCGCGAGGCCAGGGCCGCCCGCTCGGGCCGGTCCGTCCGGCCGGGGCGGTCCGGCCGGTCCGCCGACCGGACGGGCGAGCCCGACCAGCCCGACCAGCCCGACCAGCCCGACCAGTCCGACCGGACAGACCAGCCCGACCAGCCCGCCGCCCGAACCGCCGGAGGCACCACCGCATGACCGCCACCCGTCCCGAGGAACTGCGCGTCCCCGTCCCCGGCGGCGAGCTCGCCGTGCTCCGCTGGCCCGCCGCCGACCCGGGCGCCCCCACCGTCCTCGCCCTGCACGGCATCACCGCCAACGGCCTCTCCTGGGGCGAGGTCGCCGAGCAGCTCGCCGGCCGGGCCGCCCTCGTCGCCCCCGACCTGCGCGGCCGCGCGGGCAGCCGCGACGCCGCGGGCCCCTACGGCCTCGCCCGCCACGCCGACGACGCCGCCGCCGTCCTCGACCACCTCGGCCTGGACGGCGCGGTCGTCGCCGGACACTCCATGGGCGCCTGGGTCGCCGCGCTCCTCGCCGTCCGCCACCCCGGCCGGGCCGGCCGGCTGGTCCTCGTCGACGGCGCCGTCAGCTTCCCCCTCCCGCCCGGCACCGCAGAGGAGGACGCCCTCGCCGCCGTCCTCGGCCCCGCCATGGCCCGCCTGTCCATGGCCTTCCCCTCCCGCGACGCCTACCGGGAGTTCTGGCGGCGGCACCCCGCCCTCCACGACGACCTGTGGACCGCCCGGCTCGACGCCTACCTCCAGCGCGACCTCACCGGCACCGAGCCCGAACTGCGCTCCTCCTGCGCGGAGGAGGCCGTGCGCACCGACGGCGCGCAGGTCCTCCTCGACCGCGAGGCGGCCGCGGCCGTCCACGCGCTGCCCTGCCCGGCCGTCCTGCTCCGGGCCGAGCGCGGCCTGCTGGACCAGCCCCAGGGCATGTACGACGCCGACCGGCTCGCCGCCGCCGGCCTCGACCCCGCCCGCGTCACCGTCCTCGCCGCGCCCGGCACCAACCACTACTCCGTCCTCCTCGGCGCGGCGGGCGCCCGCACCGTCGCCGGCCTGCTCCTGGAGGCGCCCGCACCGGCCGCGTGACCCGGCGGGTGCGGGCCCGCGGTGGCATGATCGGGGGATCCGGCCCGCCCCGACACCCGGTCCCCGGCCACCAGCCGCCCGTCACCAGTCCGCCGTCACCAGCCGGCTGCCGCCAGTCGGCCGTCACCGCCTGCGGAGGAAGCCCGTGGCCGCCGACCTCGCCCCCCTGCCCGACGACTGGGGGCGCGCCCTCGCCGTCGTCGCCCACCCCGACGACCTGGAGTACGGAGCCGCGGCCGCCGTCGCCGAGTGGACGGCGCAGGGCCGCGAGGTCGCCTACCTCCTCGCCACCCGCGGCGAGGCGGGCATCCACACGCTCGATCCGGGGGAGTGCGCCCGCGTCCGCGAGGCGGAGCAGCGGGCGAGCGCCGCCGCGGTCGGCGTCACCGTGGTGGAGTTCCTGGACCACCGCGACGGCGTGGTCGAGTACGGCGTGCCGCTGCGCCGGGACATCGCCCTCGCGATCCGCCGCCACCGGCCCGAGCTGGTGGTCACCCTCAACCACACCGACACCTGGGGCGGCACGGCCTGGAACTCGCCCGACCACTGCGCCGTCGGCCGCGCCGTGCTGGACGCCGCCGGCGACGCGGGCAACCGCTGGATCTTCCCGCCCGTCCCGGGCGGCGGCGACCCCGAGCCGTGGGACGGGGTCCGCCGGGTCGCGGTGGCCGGCGCCGACCCGACCCACGCCGTGGCCGTGTCGCAGGAGTCGGTGGAGCGGGCGGTGGCGTCGCTCGCCGAGCACCGCGCCTACATCACCGCCCTGACCGGGCCGGACGGCGATCCGGCCGCCTACGCAAGGGAGTTCGTCGCGGCGGTGCTGGCCCGCTCCGCCGAGCGGTTCGGCGGCCGTCCCTCCGTCGCCTTCCGCGTCTTCGAGCGCTGACGGAGCGCCGGCCGGTGCGGTGCGGTGCGATGCGGTGCCGGACGGTCAGGTGTCGGCCCGGCGCAGCACCAGGGTGACGAACCCGAGGACGCCCCGGTAGCCGCGCAGCCACGCCGTGCGGTGCTCCTCCGCGGCCTTCAGCGCGTCGGCGGCGTCCGGGTCGTCCGGGTGGTCGAGCGCCCACCGGGCCAGCGAGCCGGTCCAGGACCACTCGTAGTCGCCCCACTCCTCCGGGGTGCTCGTGTGCGCGTACACCGGCGTCCAGCCGTCGGCCGCGACCAGGTCGACCGTGCCCGGCAGGTCGTCCCACACGCAGGGGCCGTCCAGTTCGGCGCGCACCGCCGCGTCGGGCTCCTGCTCCCAGAACGCCTCGCCCACCAGCGCGCGGCCGCCCGGGGCGAGGTGCTCCCGGGCGGCCGCGAGGGTCTGCCGCAGACCGCCGTAGGCGTGCGTGGCGCCGACGCTGAGGACCACGTCGAAGCTGCGGGCCGAGGTGAACTCCGCCGCGGGCATGTGGTGCAGCGCCAGCCGGTCGGCGACCCCGCGCCGCGCGGCCTCGTCGCGCACCCGGTCCAGCGCCGCCCCGTCGGTGTCCACCCCCTCGGCCAGCGTCCGCGGGTGCCGCTCCAGGACGCGCAGCAGCCACTCGGCCTGCCCGCAGCCCAGGTCCAGGGCGCGTTCGTCGCCCCGGACCACGGAGCGGTCGAGCAGCCGGGCCACCGAGGCGTCGGCCAGCGGGGCGGCTATCGGATGGTGGGCGTGGGCGAGGGCGCTCATTCTGCGACGGTCCATCCGGGCACCCTGGCACCGCGGGACCCGTTCCGCACCCGGTTTTCGCCGGCGGGCGGCGGGCTGCGGACGGCGGGCGGCGCGCCCCCGGCCCTGCCCGCCGGCGGCCCGCCCCGTCAGCCGCCCGCAGGCGCCGACGCGGAGCGCGACGCGGAGGGCTGCAGGGACCGCGATGGGGACGCGGACCCCGGTGCGGCGGACGGGCCGGACGGGGAGGGGGAGCCCGACGCCGAGGAGGGCGAGGCGACGCCGAGGAAGGACTCCCAGCCTCCGGCCGGCTTCTGGCCCGGGTTCAGGGTGCGCAGCTTCCGCAGCACCGACGGGTCCTGGGCCTCCAGCCACTGCACCAGCTGCCGGAAGGAGACCATGCGCACCTCCGGGTGCCCGGCGATCTCGGTGAGCGCCTCCTCGACGGCGTCCATGTAGATGCCGCCGTTCCACTGCTCGAAGTGGTTCCCGATGAAGAAGGGCGCGCGGTTGCTGTCGTAGGCGCGGCGGAAGCCGGCGAGGTAGGCGTCGCGGGCCTGGGTGCGCCAGGCGGCCCGGCGGGCGGGGTCGCCCTTGGGGTTCCCGCCGGACTGGTTGGCCATGATGTTGTAGTCCATCGACAGGACCTGGTACGCGTGCCCGGGGAACGGGATGGACTGCAGCGGGAAGTCCCAGATCCGGCCGCCCTGCACCTTGCCCGGCCACATCTGCATGCCCCCGGGGGAGCTGGCGTCGTAGGTCCAGCCCAGCCTGGCGGCGGTCGGCAGCAGGTTGCGCTGGCCCTCCAGGCAGGGCGTGCGGCCGCCGGTGAGCTCCTTCTCGTAGTCGAAGGGCAGCGGTTCCAGGTCGGTGAAGCCGGTGTTGGTGCGCCACTCGGTCACGAACGCCTTGGCCTGCCGGATCTCGCTGTCCCAGTCGGCGGGCGACCAGCGGCCGACGCCGTCCGCGCCGCAGAAGTGCCCGTTGAAGTGGGTGCCGATCTCGTGGCCCTCCAGCCAGGCGAGCCGCACCTGCTGCAGGGTGGCGCGGATGTGCTCGTCGGAGAGGTAGCCGATGGCGGACGCGCCGACGGGGTGGCGCGGCGGGTGGTAGAGGTGCTTCTTCGACTCGGGCAGGGTGTAGATGCCGCTGAGGAAGAACGTCATCGCGGCGTGGTGCCGCCTGGCGAGTCCGCGGAACCGCTCGAAGAGCCTGTTGTCGAGCTCGCCCGCCCCGTCCCAGGAGAAGACCACGAACTGCGGGGGGCGCTGCCCCGGGGCCAGGCGCTCCGGCTTCGGCTGCCCCGGCTGGGGGCCGGTGTCCGCGGTCGAGCCGTCCCCGATGGGCCTGGCCGGCTGCCGGCTGCCCAGGGTTCCGCCCCGCACGCCCCCGCCCGCGCTGCTGCTCCCCCCGGTGGGCCTGAGGCCCGTGTTGCTGCTCCCGCCCCGGCCGCCATCGCTCGAGCACGCGGCGACCGCCCCCAGTGCGGCTGTGGAGGCCGCAGCCGTCAGGACGGTCCTGCGCGAGATGGTGCCCATGCTCTCCCCTGATCTGTCGTGCCCCACCGATCCGGGCAATTGTGCATGAACCGCCACTTGCGTCCCGCTGGCGGGGCGGCCGCGCCCTCCCGGCTCCGGTCCCGTCCCGCACCGCGGTCCCACCGGGGCGGCGCAGTCCGAAAAATCGACAATCGGGAAGCCACACTACAAAGATCCATCGATCACACGGACGAAAGCCCTCCTCGGACGGCTCCCCCGCCGGGACCTTGTTGCCGTTTCGGGACACTCGCCTGCCTCTTTGCGCACGGCACGGAACACCGGCCCCGGACGGCCGCGACGGCCCGCCACCGGGGATGCGGCCCGTCCGGCGGGCGGTGCGCGCCCGCCCCGGAGGGCTCCGCCGCCTCTGCGGGCCCCGCACGAGGGCCGTCCTGCCATCGGACGCGGACCGCCGCCCACGGGCCGCCCGGGTGCGGTGCCGACCCCCGCGGCGGTGCGGCCGGAGGTCCGGTGGAGGCGGTGGGGGCAGGCCCGGCGGTCACGGCCGACGGGGCCCGCGTCGCCGGTGCGGTCCGGGACGGGGCCCGCCGCTCCGGCGGCCGGGCCCCGGTCCTCGTCAGGCGGCGGCGGCCGCCCGCCGCTGCCGCCTGGCCAGGCGTGCGATCGACGCGCTGACGGCGGTGGCGGCCGCACAGGAGACGGCGAAGCCCAGCCACGCGGTGTTGAACCAGTGGCTGTTCAGCCAGCCCAGCGTGACGATGTACGCCGCCCACACCAGGGCCGCCACCGCGGACCACCGCACGAACCGGTGCGGGTTGTCGCTGCGGCCCATGGCGAGGTCGAGGACCGTCCGCCCGGCGGGCACGAACCGGGCGACGATCACCGTACGGCCGGCCCGGGTCTCCAGGGACTGCTGCACCCTGCTGGTGGCGCCGGCCCACTGCGGCCGCCGGTCGAGGCGGGCCTGCACCCAGGGCGCGCTGCGCCGGGCGAGCCGGAGCAGTATGAGGTCGCCGGCGAAGGAGGCGGCCGCCACACCGAGGGCCAGGAGGACGGGTGCGCCGTCCAGGTCCGCCGTCTTCAGGACCGCCGCGATCACCAGCGTGCCGCTCGGGATGAAGGGGAGGAAGGCGTCGCCGAGCACGGCGGCGAAGGCGAGGATGAAGATCCACGACGAGCCGACGAGTTCCGCGGTGTCCATGAGTTGCTGTCCCTGCTTTCCCGAGGATCCGCTGTCCGGTTGGCCCGCTCCCGGGTGGGTGCGGGGTGACCAGGGCCGTCGCCGCCCGGCACTGGGACCTTGTGCCGGGAACGTGCGGTCCTGCGGGTTCCGGGAGCCGGCGCGGTGGGTGCGGGCACACCCTCCGGGGCATCACTCCTGCTCGGCGGAGCCGTTCACATCGGAACAACAACCTAGCGTGTCGATATTCCATGCCCTCAAGCACCCCGGTGTGACGCGCTCGACATCCGCACCGTCCCGGTCGGGGCGGCGCAATTCTACGGTCGATGAATTCGTCGAGGCAAGGCCGTTCCCGCACGCCGCCCGCGGCCGGGCCGGCCGGACTCCCGACGCGTCGCCGGGGATAGCGCTATCATGATCTTTCATGAGCAGCGGTAGCAGTGTGGCCCAGATCGCCGAGACCCTCCGGTCGGAGATCAACCGCTACTCTCCCGGCCAGAAACTCCCCTCCAACCGCGCCCTCGTCGACCGCTTCCACGTCAGCCCCGTCACCGTCTCCCGCGCCCTGGCCGCCCTCGCGGCCGAGGGCCTGCTGGTCACCCGGCCCGGGGCCGGCACCTACCGCGCCGACCGCCCCGCCGTCCCCGCACCCCCCGGCGACACCTCCTGGCAGCAGGTCGCCCTCGCCGTCGAAGGGCCCGAGGGACCCGACGCGGCCCCCCGCGCCGTCGACGCCACCGGCGTCCTCGCCTCCTTCGCCGCCCCGCCCCCCGGCGTCATCCCCTTCAACGGCGGCTACCTCCACCCCTCCCTCCAGCCCCGCGACGCCATGGCCGCCGCCCTCGCCCGCGCCGGCCGCCGCCCCGGCGCCTGGGACCGCCCCCCGATCGAGGGGATCGCCGAACTGCGCGCCTGGTTCGCCCGCGAGACCGGCGGCCCGGCCGGCGCCGTCAGCGCCGCCCACGTCCTCGTCACCGCCGGCGGCCAGAGCGCGCTCACCACCGCCCTCCACGCCCTCGCCGCCCCCGGCTCCGCCGTCCTCGTCGAGTCCCCCACCTACCCCGGCACCCTCGCGGTCGCCCGTGCCGCCGGAGTCCGGCCCGTCCCCGTGCCGGTCGACGCCGACGGGGTCCGCACCGACCTCCTGGCCGAGGCGTTCGCCGCCACCGGGGCGCGCGTCTTCTTCTGCCAGCCGCTGTTCCAGAACCCCACCGGCGCCGTCCTCACCGCCGAACGCCGCCGCGAGGTCCTCGCCGTCGCCCGCGCCGCGGGCGCCTTCGTCGTCGAGGACGACTTCTCCCGCCGCCTCGGCCACACCTCCGGCCCCCCGCTGCCGCCCCCGCTGGCCGCCGACGACCCCGACGGCACCGTCGTCCACATGGCCTCGCTCACCAAGGTCACCTCCCCCTCGCTGCGCGTCGGCGCCCTCGTCGCCCGCGGCCCCGCGCTCCAGCGGCTGCGCGCCATCCAGGTGGTCGACACCTTCTTCGTGCCGCGCCCCCTCCAGGAGGCCGCCCTCGAACTCGTCGGCTCACCCGCCTGGACGCGCCACCTGCGCGCCGTCGCCGCAGGCCTCCAGCAGCGCCGCGACGCCATGGCCGCCGCCCTGCGCACCCACCTCCCGCAGGCCGTCCCGTACACGCTCCCGCACGGCGGCTACCACCTGTGGCTGCGCCTGCCCGACGGCACCGACGAGGCCGGACTCACCTCGGCGGCGCTCCGCGCCGGGGTCGCCGTCTCCCCGGGCCGCCCCTACTTCGCCGCCGAGGCACCCGGACCGCACCTCAGGCTCAGCTTCGCCGAGACCGCCGGTGTCGAGGAGGTCGACGAAGGGGTCCGCAGGCTCGCTGCGGCCTTCGCCGAGGAGGGCTGACCCCCCGGCCCGACCCCCGTGCCGTGCCGGAGCGGCGTGCACCCGTGCGGCCGGGGGCGGCGTCCCCAGGGGGGACCGGTGCGGCGGGCGCCGTGTCACGGGCGGCCCCGATGCCGCCCGTGGCGATGATGCCCCCATGAACCAGCTGAGTCTCGGTGGGGCCTTCATCACCTTCCTCGCCGTCGTCGGGCCGCCCAAGGTGCTCCTCTCCTTCGCCTCGCTGGCCCAGACCCGGACCACACACCAGCTCCGCACCCTCGCCCTGGTCTCCTCCGCCGGAGCCGCCCTGGTCGGCCTGCTCGCCGACGTCACCGCCCCCGCCCTCTTCGGGATCTTCCACATCAGCACCGAGGCGCTGGAGATCGCCGGCGGCGCGATCTTCTTCGTCTACGCCGTGGGCCTGGTCCTCGGCCTCCACTTCGGCGTCCAGGAGGAGGAGGGCGGCCCCGGCCTCTCCGACGGCATCCGGGAACTGCTCCTCCCGTACATCGTCAGCCCGCTGGCCATGACGGCCCTCCTCCTGGAGTCCACGGCGCGGAACGACTGGACCTGGCGGGCCGTCGTCGGCGGGGCCTACGTGGCCGTCGTCGCCATCGACCTGCTCTGCGTCCTGCTCCTCAACCGGGTCCTCCAGGCCACCCACCACACCACCGTCGAACTCCTCGCCCGCCTCCTGGGCCTCCTCCTCGCCGCGGTCGGCGTCGACCTCGTCCTCGACGGCCTGGAGGGCCTCGCCGTCCCGCTGGGCCCCCGCGAGTACTGAGCGCGGGCCGTCGGCCGACCGCTACCCGTCGTGAACGGACGGCCGGCACGTGTCCCCGGTGGCGGTCCCGGCCACGGAGACCGGCAGCGTCGCGTACCCGCGCAGCGTCAGCCGGCCGTGGCGGGTCCGCACCCCCGCCGCCTCCAGCCGGGGGAACCGTCGCACCAGCCGGCCGAACGCCGTCCCGCCCTCCAGCCGGGCGAGCGCCGCCCCGAGACAGAAGTGCGGACCGCCCCCGAAGCTCAGCGGCTGGTTCCCCGGGCGGTCCGGGTCGAACTGCTCCGGCCGCGCGAAGCGCACCGGGTCGCGGTTGGCCGCACCGAGCAGCAGCAGCACCTCGCCGCCCGGCGGCACCGCCACCCCCTCCACCACCGCACCCTCCGGCGCCCACCGCGCCGTCAGCTGCACGGGGGAGTCGTAGCGCAGGAACTCCTCGACGTATGCGGGGGCCGCCGACGGGTCCGCCCGCAGCGCCGCCAGGTGCGCCGGACGGTCCAGCAGCAGCGCCAGGCCGTTGCCCAGCAGGTTGGTGGTCGTCTCGAACCCCGCCGCCAGCAGCAGCACCAGGTTGTCCAGCAGCTCCTGGTCGCCCAGGCGCCCGTCGTCCTCGTCGCGCACCTGCACCAGTGCGCTCACCAGGTCGTCCCGCGGCTCCGCCCGGCGCTGCGCCGCCAGGTCCGCGAAGTACTCCAGCAGGGTCAGCGCCGCCGCGTCCGCGGCCTCCAGCTGCTCCTTCGAGTACACCGGCTCCAGCTGGGCGGCCAGGTCCGCCACCAGCGGACGGAACCAGAGCCGGTCCTGCTCGGGCACGCCGAGCAGCTCGCAGATCACCGCCACCGGCAGCGCATAGGCGAACTCCGCCATGAAGTCCACCGGCGTTCCGTCGGCCCCGAGCCCGGCCAGCCGGTCCAGCAGTCCGTCGGCGAGGCGCTCCACGGCAGGTGCCAGCGCGGCCACCCGCCGCGGTGTGAACGCCCTGCTCACCAGGCGGCGCACCCGCGCGTGCCTCGGGTCGCCGGAGAAGAGCATGGACTGGGAGAAGAGGCGGACCGACGGATTGCCGGCCCACTCCGCCCACCGATCCTGCACCCACTCCGGCCCCTCCTCCCGCAGGGCCGGGTTCCGCAGGGCCCGGTTCAGCGCGTCGTACCCGACCACGACGATGTACCCGCCTCCCAGGTCGACCACCGGCCCGTGCGCGTGCAGTGCGGCGTAGTACGGGAACGGGTCCTCCCGCCCCTCGGGCGAGAGCAGGGTTTCCACGGCTGCGACGGCGTCCATGGGACAAGCATGCCGACCTGTTGACAGTCTGTCAGTAGATTGCGGCGACCGCGTGGTGCGCCGTTTTGCCTCGGACGCGGCCAGGCCGTACAGTTGGCTGGTCGCTCGGCAGGGAGCACCGGACACGCGTCTGCGCGGACGGTCCCGGAGCGGCCATCTCCCCGATCCACCCCCTCCACGTACGCGAGTGCGGCGACGGCGTGTGCCGTCCGCTCCGGACTCGCATCGTTCTCCGTATTCGCGTGCGAATGCGGCACGTGCGGCGGGTGCGGAAAAGGGAAATGCGG
>NZ_JBIAWP010000021.1:0-97857 GCF_042895785.1 Streptomyces sp. NPDC001380
GGTCGACTGCCTGTACCAACGAGCTCCGTTGCGCTTTCGCCTCAACCTCTCAACGTGCTTGCAGGACCTGCGAAAACGCTAACTTCCCGGCCTTGCGGGAAGCCCCCACCCGCCCCCACCCCTTAAGGTTGCCGCCATGAAGCGCCCCGCGCAGCACCCGGCCCCGCTCCGGCGGGTCCGCGTGCTGCTCGCCCTCACCGCGCTTCTCGGACTGCTGGCCATGCACGGCCTGACCGGCGGCACCGTGGGCGGCGCCGACGCGGCCCCGGCCGCCGCGTCCGCCGTCCACACCGTGCCGTCCGCCGACGGGGGCGGCACGGACGGCCACCACGCCGACGACTGCCCCTGCCCGCACCACGACGGCGGCCACGGGGGAGCGGTCCACGCCGGGCCCATGTGCCTGTCCGCGGCCCCCTCCGCCTCCTGGACCCCGCCCGCCCCCGCCCCGGCGCCCCTGGCCGCCCCGCCCGGACCGCGGGCGGCACCCGCGGGCGCGGACCCCGCCGCCCTCGGCGGACCGCGCTCCCCGCCGGACCTCGCCGAGCTCCAGCTCCTGCGCATCTAGAGCAGCCCGTGCCCGTGCGGCCCCGACGGCCCGCACGCGGCACCGCCGCAGCCTCTTCCCCTTCGTGCACCCCGCAGGAGTACCCGCATGTCCTCTTCCACCCTCGCCCGCCGGGCCGCTGTGTCCGCCGCTGCCGCTGCCGCCGCCGTCGTCCTCGCCGCCTGCGGCGGCAACGGCGGCTCCGCCTCCGACGCCCACACCGGCCACGGCTCCGGCGCCCCGTCCCCGGCGGCCCCCTCCGCGCCGGCCTCGGCCACCGGGGCCCACAACGCCGCGGACACCGTCTTCGCCCAGCAGATGATCCCCCACCACCGCCAGGCCCTGGCCATGGCGGGGCTCGCCGCCGCCCGGGCCTCCTCCCCGCAGGTCAAGCAGCTCGCCGCCGCGATCGAGAAGGCCCAGGGCCCCGAGATCGCCACCATGACGGGCTGGCTGGCCGCCTGGGGCGAGCAGGTCCCCGACGCCATGGCGGGCATGGGCTCCATGCCCGGCATGGACCACTCCGCGATGCCCGGCACGGAGGACACGGCGGACATGCCGGGGATGGCGGGCGACGCCGAGATGGCCCGGCTCGGCACGCTCACCGGCAGGGCGTTCGACACCGCCTTCCTGCGGATGATGATCGCCCACCACGCCGGCGCGGTGCGGATGGCCGGGGACGAGCAGGCCGGGGGCGCCTACGCCCCCGCCAGGCGGCTCGCCGCCTCCGTCGCCACCTCCCAGACCGCAGAGATCACCCGCATGAAGCAGCTCCTCGCCCGGGGCTGACCCCCGCGGGCGCCGCCGGACCGCACCCCGCGGCCCGGCGGCGCCCCGTCCCGGGACGCCCGGCGGCAGGCCTTCCGCGGGACCGCGCCCTGCCGCCACACGGGCCGGTGCCGGCCGGCCCGCGCGCCGTACCGGCTCCCCGCCCGCCCGCCTGCCGCGCCCGCCCGCGGAAGGATCCCGCCCGTGCCGACCGCAGCTCCCGCCCGAGGCGGTGCGCCGGCGCGCGCCCGCCTGTGGCCGCTGTACGCGGCCGGGTTCACCACCGCGTTCGGCGCCCACGGGGTCGCGGCGAACCTGGGCCGCTTCACCGCGGGACACCACGACCCGCTGCTGGTCCTCGGCGGCCTGCTCGCCCTGTACGACGGTGCGGAGGTGCTCCTCAAGCCGGTCTTCGGCGCGCTGGCCGACCGGATCGGCGCCCGCCCGGTCCTCCTCGGCGGTCTGGCCGCGTTCGCCGCCTCCTCGCTCCTGTTCGCCCTCGCCGCCCACACCTCGCTGCTGTGGGCGGCCCGGCTGGGGCAGGGCGCCGCGGCCTCGGCGTTCTCCCCGGCGGCGTCCGCGCTGGTCGCCCGGCTGCGCCCGGCGGCCGCCCACGGGCGCGCGTTCGGCTCCTACGGCTTCTTCAAGAGCGTCGGCCACACTGCGGGCCCCCTGCTCGGCGGCCTGCTGGCCGCCCGGGGCGGCCAGCCGCTGCTCTTCGGGGCCATGACGGCGCTCGCCGCCTCCGTGGCGGTCTGGGCCGCCCTCGCCGTGCCCGCCGCACCGCCGCTGCCCAGGGCCCGGCAGGCGGTGGCCGACCTCGCGAAACGCCTGGCCGAGGGCGGCTTCCTGCGGCCGACCGCCGCGCTGGCGCTGGCGACGGCGGCCCTCTCGGCCGCCGTGGGCTTCCTGCGGGTCGCCGGGGCCGCCGCCCGTATGGGGCCCGTCGCCACCGGCGCCGCCGTCTCCGTGCTCGCGGTCTGCGCGGCCCTGCTCCAGCCGTGGGCCGGGACCGCCCTCGACCGCGGGCGGATCACCACCGGCGCCGGGACCGGTACGGGACTGGCGCTCACGGCTGCGGGACTCGCCTCGGCGGCCTTCCCCGGCCCCGCCGGAGTGCTCGTTGCCGCCGTGCTGGTCGGCGCGGGGACGGGCCTGGTCACCCCGCTCGGGTTCGCCGCGCTCGCCGCATCGACCCCGCCCGGGCGGCTGGGCGCGACGATGGGGTCCGCCGAACTCGGCCGCGAGCTCGGGGACGCGGGAGGTCCGCTCGTCGTCGCCGGGGTGGCGGCGGCCACCACGCTCGCCGCCGGTTTCGCCGCCCTCGCCGCCGTGACGGCCGCCGGCGCCCTTGCCGTGCGCCGATCCCACGCCCGGCCGTGAGCGTTCCCCGCCGCGACCGCCGGACGGGCTCCCCGCGGACCGGCGGGCTGTCGGCGTCCCCACCACCGCGGGCCGCCCGGTCGGCGGGCGGGCCGAGGAGGACCTACCCGGGGATCTTTGCGGCGATAATTCCCACAGGGGTGATGGTGGGCGGTACGGCGAACAGCTCCCCGCCGCGCTCCTCGATGGCCGTCCGAACCCCTCCCTGCAAGTGCGTCTCCCTTTCCTCCTCCGTTTCGAAGGCGTCGAAGATGCGGAACGACGAATCCCCGAGGCGGAATGCGAACCATGCCAGGGTGCCGGGCTCGTCGTCCACGATCGCCTTTGCCTCCTCGAGGAACCGGGCGACGTCCTCCTCCTTTCCCGGCTTGGCCTCGAACTCCACGAAGAATCCGTATTCGGGCATCCTGGAACTCCTTTACGAATCGTAATCGCACTTTTCGACGGCAGGTGCCGACGGTATTCCTCAAGACTTTACAGTCTGATGTCGCGGCATGTCCGGCGCGATTGCGCCCAATGGGCGCACCCGGGACTGGTGTGTTTTCGTCCGACGGGGCGGGCGGGTTCGTCGGGCCCGTCGTCCGGCGGGTGGCCTGTCGGGGTGCGCGCGGGAGATGCGACGCCGGGTGGTCGGGGCTGTCAGGGCCGGGGGCCGGTCCTGAGCCGGGCCCGCCGCCGTCCTCCGGGGCCCGCGTCCTCGCGCGCCCCCGCGGAGGTGCCGCCGCCCTCCTCGGGATCGGCCGCCGGGAGTGCGCCGGCCCGGGGGTGCGGGCCGATTGACGCCGAAGACGTAACTGCTACAGTTACGACATCGACAGGGCCCCTGGATGCCCTGTCGTAACAGAGTCAGTGACGTCTTCCCCGTGAAGCGACCTACGCGAAGTGACGTGAAGCAGCCCATGTGCAAGCAGGACCGATGAGCCGGGCCCGGCTGCGGACACGTGCGAAGCCCCTGGCAGGGCAGGTCTCGCCACGAGATCCCGGCCGAGGGCCGGGGGGCCGTCCCGCCCCGGTCCGCGGCCCGAAGGTCCGCACCGGGCAGGCTCTGCACACCGGCACGCGCACCACGGGCAGCCTGATCGGGGCCGTCCGGGCATGCGGCGCACGTGTCGCGGCCGAGCCCGGGCGGCGCCGGCGCGTGCTGCGGCACACCGCCCCCGCTCCGGACCGGACCGGTGGCACCGCCCGTGCGGCCTCCGTCCTCGACGGAATCCGGAGACGGTCACCCCTGGGAGGACGCCGGTCACCCCAGGGGCGCGGAAAGCAGAGGGCGGGCACGAGGCCGGGTTCATGACGTCGGAACGGCGGCTGACCCGACCCCGCCCCGAGCCGCGGAATGCGCTCCACCCGCCGCACGCCCAGGGCCGAACGCCGCAGTCCGGACGGTTCGGTGATCCGCGGAGCCGTGATCACCGACCACCCGCCCGCAGAACGGGCCCATGGATCGACGGGCCCGTGGACCGGTGTGCGCCACCTCCCGGGACCCCCGTGCGAAAAGCGGCGCCGTGCTCGAACGGCACGCGCTTTTCGAGTGCCGCGGGACCGACGTGCCCGGACGTCCGACCACTCTCACTGCATCATTCCTCCAAGGAGTCTTTCATGGACAGCCACAACGAAGATGTCGCCAACACCCCGGAAACGCGCCGCATCGGCCGCAGGGGCATCCTCAAGGCCGCCGTGGTCGGCGCCGCCGTCGCCCCCGCACCGTGGCTCATGTCGGGCGCGGCGGAGGCGGTGGGCAGGCCGTCCACCGCAGCCGCCCCCCGTCTGCCCGGGCTGCCCGAGGGCTTCTGGAAGACGTTCACCAGCACCCGGGTCCGCGTCAACGGGATCCACCTCCACGCCGTGACGGGCGGCAGGGGGCCCGCAGTCCTCCTCATCGGCGGGTGGCCCCAGACCTGGTACGCCTGGCGCCATGTGATGACCGCCCTCGCCCGCGACTTCCGCGTCGTCGTCATGGACCCCCGCGGTGTGGGCCTGTCGGACAAGCCCGCGTCGGGTTACGACTCCGGCACGCTGGCCGGCGACGGGGTCAAGCTCATGAGGGCCCTGGGGCACAAGCGGTTCGCCCTGGTCACGCATGACGTCGGCGCGTGGACGGGGTACGCGCTCGCCTCGGACCACCCCGAGGCCGTGGAGCGGTTCGTGGCGATGGAGACGATCACCCCGGGCCTCACCGATCCCGCTTCCTTCCTGCTTCCGGGGAAGCTGAACAGCCTGCTGTGGCACTTCCCGTTCAACCGCGTCCAGGGCATCAACGAGCAGCTCGTGCGGGGCCGCGAGGAGGTGTACTTCGGGTACCAGTTCGCCACCAAGGCCGCGTCCCCGACGTCCATGCCGGCCGAAGCCGTCAAGGTCTACATCGACGCCCTCAAGTCGAGCCCCGAGGCGCTGCGGAGCAGCTTCGAGTTCTACCGCGCCATCGACGAGATCATCGCTCAGAACACCGAGCGGAAGAAGACCAAGCTCCGTATGCCCGTCCTGGCCGTCGGAGGCGAGCTGGCCGTCGGAACCGGCGTGGAGACGGAAATGCGCACCGTCGCCCAGAACGTGCAGAGCGTGCTCATCCCGCACGCCGGCCACTTCCTGATGGACGAGAACCCCGACCAGGTGATCCAGGCCATCACGCCCTTCCTCGAGCACCACCGTTCCTGACGTGCCGGGGGCGGCGCACGAGCCGCCGGGCCCGCCCCGCGCACCGGGGGCCGGCCCGGCGGCCGCGCCGACTCCCCGTCCGGCGGAGGGCGCCCGTGCGGTCGCCCGGCGGCGGCCGTGCGGCTGCCCGGCTGCGCCCCGCGCCGGTGCGCCCCGGCGGGTCAGGACGCCCGGCGCCGCCAGTGCGCGGGGCGGGTGAGGGCCGGCGGGATCCGGGTGGCCGCGTCGCCCCTGGCCGCTTCCAGCTGGGCCTGGGTGAGGAAGATGCTCCCGGTGAGGTCCGCCCCGCCCAGGTCGGCGTCGCGCAGGTCCGCCCCGATCAGGTCGGCCGCCCGCAGGTCGGCGCCCCGCAGGTCGGCGGCGATCAGCACGGCCCCGCGCAGGCTCGCGCCGCGCAGGCCGGCGCCGGCCAGCCGGGCCCCGGCGAGGTCGGCGCCCCGGTGGTTCCTCCTCCGGCCCGGGGCCGTGGCGCGCACCAGGTCGCCGGCCCGCAGCAGCAGCGGGTTGACCTCGCCCCGCAGGGCCGCCACGTCGGTCGCGGCGACCGACGCGGCACGGCCGCGGGTGAGGCCGTCGACGGTCTCGAACGCGCGGCGCAGGTCCTCGTGGACGGGGGCGGCCTCGGCCCGGTCCAGCGCCTCGGCGATGTACCGGAGCAGCTCGTGCAGGTGCCGCATGACGGGGAAGACCTGGAACATCAGGCGTGCGGACCGCGGGTCCTCCCACCAGCTCCGGCCGCCGAAGGTGACCCGGGAGACCTTCTGGCCCGCGCCGGCGCAGTCGAAGACCGTGCAGCCGGAGAAGCCCTCCTCGCGCAGCCGGGTGTGGATGCCGCAGCGGAAGTCCGCCCGCAGGTGGGCGCATGGCTGCCCGGCGTCCTTGTCGACCGCGAAGTCGGACGAGCGGGCGAAGGGCAGGGCGACGCAGCACAGTCCGAAGCAGTTCGCGCAGTCCGCCTGCAGGCCGGGCCGGCCGGCCGGGCCGGAGGGGGCTTCCTGTTCCTGGGGCAACGTGCGTGATCTCCTTCTTCGCGAACCGGGCACCGCTCAGCGCCGTCCTCCGGACCGGGCCCATCCTCCCAGACGCCCCGGTCCGCGGGGGGCCGGGGCCGAGGCCTTCCGGCGCACCGCCCGCGGCGCGGAGCGCTCGACGCCGGCCTCGCGGGCGCCGTCGCCCGGACGGAGCTCCGGCCCGCCCCGCGCCGGCCGACCCCGCCCGCCCCGCGCCGGCCGACCCCGCCCGCTCCGCGCTGGCCGACCCGGGCGGTGCCCGTCGGCGCTCCGGGACGCCGGACGGCGGGTGCGGCGGCCTGCGCGGACGCCTCCGGCCGCCAGGGGCAGCGGTATGTGCAGATATGGAAAGAATGTACTTTTAATCCATGAATGTGCGGCTGGAGCTGCTCGGCTCCGTGGAGCGGGGCATTGCGGAGAGCGAGGTGTTCCGGCTCGCCCTCCAGCACGCGGTGGCCGAGCTGGGCGGCCTGGGCGGGACGGTGCACCTGTGCGGCCCCATGTCCGCCCTGCGCCTGGTGTCGGCGGCCGGGCTCCCCCCGGACCTCGTCCGGGCGTGGGAGATCATCGACCAGGAGGGGCCGACGGCGCCGGCCCGCGCCGTGCGCCGGTCCGGCAGCGTGTGGGAGCCCGCAGAGGCTGCAGAGCGGGCTGCAGAGCCCGCCGGGCCCCCGGACCGCGCACCCTCCGCCTCCGCCGACCGCACCGCGCCGGGCGGCCCCGGCCGCCCCGCCGACCTCTCGGCGGCGCAGGTGTGCCCGGGCTCGGGCTTGGCGGCCGTGCCGGTCCACGGGGGCGACTGCAGCCCGCTCGGCGTGCTCACCGTCGTGACGGGCGCCGCGGGGGAGCCGACCGGGGACCAGTGGGCCTTCCTCCGCGCCGTGGCCGCATGGGCGGAGGAGTGGGTGCGCCAGTCGCCGGTGCCGGTCCGACCCGCCCGGGAGGAGCTGAGCGGCGCCCGCATGCGGCAGGCGCTCAAGGCCGTCCAGGTGGGGACCTGGGACTGGAACATCCGCACCGGCGAGCTGGCCTGGGACGACGCCGCCATGGTCGTCTACGGCACCGACCCGGCCGACTTCGTGCCCCGGGTCGAGAGCTGGATGAAGATCGTCCATCCCGACGACCTGCCGTCGACGCTGGCCGCGGCCGACAAGGCGATCCGCACCCGCACCCTGTTCGAGGCCGAGTACCGGGTGCGGCGCCCGGACGGCGGCTACACCTGGACGCAGACCCGCGCCAGGGTCCTCCTCGACGACAGGGGCGAGCCCTACCGCATGATCGGCAGGGCGTGGGACAGCAACGAGTCCCGCTCCGCCCGCGACGCGCTCAGCCGCGCCCTGCGCCACATGAGCGACGGCTTCCTCTCGGCGGACGACGACTGGCGGATCACCTTCGTCAACCTGAGGGCGGAGCGCATGCTGGGCTCCTCCGAGGAGGAGCTGTTCGGCCGCGTGCTGTGGGAGGTGCCCTCGGTGCGGCAGATCCCCGAGCTGGAGGCGCGCTGCCGCAAGGCGGCCGCCGCGGCCGCGCCCACGAGCTTCGACGTCGAGGTCCCGGACACCGGGCGCTGCTACCACCTGCGGCTCGTCCCCGTGCCCGACGGGGTCACCCTCTACCTGACCGACGTCACCGACAGGCGCAGGGACGAGGCCGAGCGGGCCGCCGCCGCGAGCGCCGCGTCCGGGCGCGCCGCCCGGATCGCGGAGCTGACCGCGGCGCTCGCCACGGCGACCACCTCGCGGGACGTGGTGGCCGCGGTCGCCGCGAGGGTGCTGCACCCGTTCGGCGCCACCGGGCTCATGGTGCAGGCCGTCGAGGGCGACCGGGTGCACACCGTCGGGGCCGTCGGCTACCCCCCGGCCTTCCTCGACGTAATCCACGGCCGCCCCCGGAGGCCGCACGACCCGGTCTGGGACGCGATCCTGGGCGGCGAGCCCCTCTTCTTCTCCTCGGCCGAGGAGTACGGAGCGCGCTACCCCGGGCTCGCCGACCGCCCGCGCGCGATCGGCAAGCAGGCCGGCGTGTTCCTCCCGCTGACCGCCTCCGGGCACACCTTCGGCGTCTGCGTGATCGCCTTCGACCGGCCGCGCCGTTTCAGCGAGGAGGAGCGCACCCTGCTGACCGCCATCAGCGCCCTCGTCGCGCACGCCCTGGAGCGGGCGCGGCTCTACGACGCCGAGCACGCCCGGTCCCGCGAGCTGCAGCGCGGCCTGCTCCCCCGAAAGCTGCCCGACCTGCCGACGTGCACCGCCGCCGCCCGCTACCTCCCCGCCGGGCAGGGCATGGAGGTGGGCGGCGACTGGTACGACGTCATCCCGCTCTCCTCCGGCCGGGTCGCGCTCGTCGTCGGCGACGTGATGGGCCACGGGCTCTCCGAGGCGGCCACCATGGGGCGGCTGCGCACGGCCGTCCACACCCTGGCCGGCCTCGAACTGCCCCCCGACGAGGTCATGGGCCACCTCAACGAGATCGTGGGGGGCCTGGGCGACGACTCGTACGCCACCTGCCTCTACATGCTCTACGACTCCACCACCCGGACGTGCTCCTTCGCCCGCGCCGGACACCCGCCCCCGGCCGTCGTCCACCCGGACGGCACCGTGCGCTTCCCGGACCCGGCCCCCGACCCGCCGCTGGGCGCGGCGGAGCCGCCCTTCGGGACGGTCGAGCTGGCGGTGCCCGACGGGAGCCTGCTCGTGCTGTACACCGACGGCCTGGTCGAGTCGTCCGGACGCGAGATCGACCAGGGGATGGCCGAGCTCGCCCGGATCCTGCACGGCACGGACGGCGCGGACCTGGAACGGCTCTGCGACGCCGTCGTCGCCGGGCTCCTCCCCGCCGAGCACCCCACCAGCGACGACACCGCCCTCCTGGTCGCGCGCGTCCACGCGCTCCCCGCGGACCGGATGGCCTCCTGGCCGCTCCCGGACACGCCGCAGGCGGCGGGGCAGGCGCGCAGGTACGTCCGTGAGCAGCTGTCCGCCTGGGGTCTGGACGACCTGGCGGCCACCACGGAACTGCTCGCCAGCGAGCTGGTCGGGAACGTCGTGCGCCACGGGAGGGGACCGGTGGGGCTGCGGCTGCTGTACAGCACCTGCCTGGTCTGCGAGGTCTCCGACGGCAGCCAGACCATGCCCCGGATCCGCCACGCGTCCGCGACGGACGAGGGCGGCCGGGGGCTGCAGCTCGTCGCCGCGCTCTCCCAGCGGTGGGGCGCCCGCTACACCGCGACCGGCAAGTGCATCTGGACCGAGCAGCCGCTGCCCGGCTCCGGCTGCCCGGAGGTGCTCCCGGTCGCGCTCGACGCGTGGTCCCTGCAGCTGTGACCCCGCCCGACGCGGCCGCCCGGTACGGGCACCGCCGGCCGCTCCCCGGGCGGGGAGCGGCCGGCGGTGGTCCGGCGGTGGTCCGGTGACGGAACGTCAGTGACCTGCCGCCGGGGGTCGACGGGCCGTCAGCGGTCCGTCGGCGGCCGCAGGACCCGGTTCACCACCGGGTCATGTCGGGGAGCTGGTCGAGGGAGATCGTCCTCGGGTCGGCCATGGCGGTCCTCCACAGCCCCTGGACGTCCTTCCCGCTGCCGGCCCAGTCGCGCGAGGCCCACACGACGAAGTAGTTCCACGCCGGGTCGCCGGACGGGTTGAGCGGGCTGAACGTCTCGGCCACGCCCACCGTTTTGCCGCTGCCGACGGCCTTGGCCGTGGAGTAGTCGCCGGAGCCCTGGTAGTAGTCGGAGGTGACCAGGTCCGCGTAGGCGTCGCCCGGGTACCAGGAGGACAGCGAGGTGCCCTGCCCGCTCGCCATGCCGTTGAACACCCACACCACGTTGTGCACCCCGGCCAGCTGCGCCCGCTGGAAGATCAGCCGCCACAGCTGCTTGTACGCGTCCTGGCCCTTCTTCGTCCACCACATGTAGTTGTTGTTGCTCTCGTGCAGCGGGCGGAACATCACCGGGATGCCGGCGTCGCCCATCTTCCTCAGCTCCCGCACGACCAGGTCGATGTCCTGGTAGAGCTTCGACGAGGGGTTGCCGAGGTCGGGCACGAAGTCGCACGGCGCGGAGTAGTTGCCGCCGTGCGGGCAGTACCAGTGCCACTGGAAGGCGACGATGCCGTGGTGGGCGTTGTACCAGTCGACGACGCTCTGGGTCTGGATGCTGCCGTTGGTGTACTCCATGAAGTCGAAGGCCGTGATGGCCGGGTAGCGCCCGGTCAGCGCCTTCACCTTGTCCGAGTCGGGGGCGTCGGTCTGCCCGCTGACGTACGCGTGGGTCCTGAGGTAGCAGAGCAGGTTGCGGGCCTTGGAGTTCGCTCCGGGGTCGGCCGGCTCCTGTCCGCAGTCCGGTCCGGTCGGGGCGGGCGGGACGGCGTAGACCTCGAACTCGTACAGGGAGTAGCCCCAGCCGGTGCCGCGGGCCGTGCCGTACAGGCGCACGTAGCGCCCGCTGCCCGAGACGGCGAGGTTCTCGACGCCGCCGGTGCCGGTGGTGGTGCTGTGGACCGTCGTCCAGTTCACGGCGTCGTCGGAGGTCTCGATGCGGTACCCGCGGCCGTAGGCGGCCTCCCAGCGCAGGGTCACCTGCCGGACCGGGCGGGTGGCGCCCAGGTCGACCTGGACCCACTGCGGATCGCTGTACGCGCTGGACCAGCGGGTGGTGCGGTCGCCGTCGACGGCCAGGTCCGCGGTGAGGCCGGCGCCCTCGTTCGACGAGGAGGTGACCGGCCGGTGCAGGGCCAGGTCGCCGGCCGGTGCCGTGTCCGTGTGCGTCGGGGTGGGGCTGCCGGTCGGGTCGGGCGTCGTCGCCGTGGGCGTGGGCGTGGGCGTGGGGGTGGGCGTGGGGGTGGGCGTGGGGGTCGGTGTCGCGGTCGGGGTGGGGGTCGGGGTCGGCCCGGTCCCGCCGCAGGCGGCGCCGTTCAGGGTGAAGCCGCCGGGGGAGGGGTTCGCGCCGCTGTAGGCGAGGTTGAAGCCGAAGCTCACCGACCCCCCGTTCGCGGGGATGACGGCGTCGTAGTCGACGTTGGTGGCGGAGGCCGAGGCGCCGGACTGGGTCTTCGTGGCGCCCCAGATGTCCGCGAAGGTCTGGCCGCCGGGGAAGGTCCAGCCCAGCGTCCAGCCGTTCACGGCCGAGGCGTCGTTGTTGGTGACGACCACGTTGACCGTGGCGCCGGACCCCCAGTCGTTGGTGACCTGGTACTGCACCTGGCAGGCGGCCGTGGCGGCGTCCGCCTGCGGGATCTGCGCCAGCCCGGCGGCCGACAGCACGGCCAGTGCCGTGACCAGGCCGGCGAGCCACGCCCTGACGCGGTTTCTGCGGTGTTCCATGGGAAGCTCCTTGACCGGACGACGGCCGACGCGGTGCCTCCGGGCGGCGCGCAGCCGCCCCGCGTCCCGGCGTTGCCGGACCGATGGGTGGATCGGTGGTGGGGGGGATGTGCACGGGTGCCGGGCAGCGTGCCGCTGCGGCGGGGCATCCCGGGATCGCCGACTCCTCCGGAACACCGGTCCTCGGGCCGCCTCGACGCGATGCGCTGCCCTGACACGGGTGCCGCCGCGGTGGACCGCCGACACGGCGGTGCACCGGGAGTGCTGAGACGATGGTCGTGCTGAACCGGTTTACTTGTCAACGCCCTGACAGCGATGCGTCGTACGGCCCGGGTGCGCCGGTGGGAGGTGTCCCGCTCAGGGGTGTGCGGGTCGGGGATGCATACCGCTCAGGGGTGCGCCGGCCGGGGCCGAACCGGTCCGGGTGGCCCGGTCGGCGCGTCCGGAGGGCAGGCCGTCAGCGGGCCACGGCGGCGCCCGCGGCGGCGAGGGCGTCGGCCCAGGTGTGCATGTGCGCCGCGGCGGAGCCGTTGAGGACCTGGTCGAGCAGGCCCGCCCGGCGGGGGGCGGCCGAGGCGGGGTGGTCGGCGAGGAAGGCGGCGCACCCCTCCTGCTGGAGGCTGCTCGGCGCCGGCGACTGGGCGCCGCCGCGTCCGACGAGCGCGTACGCGTGCCCGCCGACGGTGAGCGTGAGGGTGCCGAGCCGGGACAGGCGGGCGGCGACCTGGCCGGCCGCGGCGGTGAGGACCTCGCCGCCGTCGCGGTCGCAGGCCCGCAGCCGGTCCCCGTGCAGGGTCATCAGGAGCGGTTCGCAGCGCGCGCCGTTCCACCGGCTGCGCCGCCAGAACACGATGCTTGCGTATGCCTGTTCGTCGACCACCTCCGCACTGTAGCGGGACCCGCCGCGCGGCCGCGTCCCGGATGCGCCGCCAGGTCCGAGCGCCTCCACGCGCCGCGTCCGCGAACGGGTCGCCACCCGGCTCCACCGGGCCGGCTCCGGACCCGGACCCCTTCCGGACGCGTTCACGGCCCGGGCGGCGGACCGCCCGCGGGTCGGACGGCCCGCGGGTCGGACCGCGGACCGGGGGCGACGCCGCTGCCGTCCGTCGGTGCGGCAGAGTGGATCCCGGCCCCGGACCGCCCGCCGGGTCCGGGCCGTGCGGCACCGCGCCGAGGACGGCGGGACATCCACGAGAGGCGGAGGACATGGCACGAGTGGTCGTCATCAGCGGTGGCGGCACAGGCATCGGGTTCGGCGTCGCGGAGGCCTTCGCGGCCGACGGCGAGCAGCTGGTCCTGGTCGGGCGGCGCGCGGAGGTGCTGGACCGGGCGGCCGCCCGGCTCCGCACCGCCTTCCCCGGCATCCCGGCCCCCCTGGCCGTGGCGGCCGACCTGGCCGACCCGGCCGGGGCGGAGCACGCGGCGAAGGCCGTGGGCGGGCGATGGGACCGGGTCGACGTCCTGGTCAACAGCGCCGGCGGCAACGCGGCCCTGGGCGCCCCCGCGGACCGGACCGGGGGCCTCGCCGGGACGGCCCGGCACTGGGAGCAGAACTTCCGCGCGAACACGCTGACGGCCGTCCTCCTCACCGAGGCGCTGAAGGACCGTCTTGCGACCCCCGGCGGCAGGGTGGTGCTCGTCAGCTCGATCGCGGCGTACCGGGGCTCCGGATCGGGCTCCTACGGCGGGTCCAAGGCCGCGCTCCACCCCTACGCCTACGACCTGTCGGCCGAGCTCGGCCCCCGGGGCGTCACCGTGAACGTCGTCGCCCCTGGATATGTGGCGGACACCGAGTTCTTCCGGGGCGCCCTGTCCGCCGAGCGCGAGCGGACGCTCGTCGCCCAGACCGACACGGGGCGCGCCGGCCGGCCGGAGGACGTCGCCGCGACCGTCCGCTGGCTCGCCTCCCCCGAGGCCGGCCAGATCACGGCGCAGGTGGTCCAGGTCAACGGCGGAGCCGAGCGCGGACGCTGACCCGCGGGCCGGCCGCCGGGCGGGCCCGCCCGGCGGAGGCGATGACCCCCGGCGGGCGGCGGACGGTGGGCGGTGGGCGGTGGGCGGTGGGCGGTGGGCGGTGGGCGGTACCGCCGGGACGGCGTTCGCGGCGGGCACCGCTCCACCTGCCGCTGCGCCGCTCCGCGGTGCCGGCCGTGTCCGGCCGCCGGGCGGGCCGCACCGCCGCGGGATGCGCGCGGCGTCAGCCGGTGACCGCCACCGTGACGTCGTAGGAGGACTGGGCCGGTGAGCAGGGCCTCGCCTCGCCGCAGGACCTCCGGAAGGCGGTGATGCGGGCGGTTCCCGGCTGCCGCGCGGTGAAGCGGGCGGTGGCGGTGCCGCAGCCCCCGCCGGGCCGGCAGGTCGCGCCGGGGCTGGTCGCGCCGCCGGCGGCCGGTGCCAGCACCTTCGGGGCGGAGGCCGCGGGGATCGACCAGTAGGTGCTGTGGAGCAGGACCGTGACGGCCGTTCCGGTGCGCACCCGGACGGCGGTCCCGGCGGAGCGCTCGTCGAGGGTGACCGCTCCGGCCGCCGGCGTACCGGGGCCGGATGCGGATGCGGACGTGGACGCCGTCGCCGGCGGACGGCCGCCGGAGGCGGGGAGGCCGCCGCCCCCCGACGAGCAGGCGGCGGCGCCGGCGGTCAGGACGAGGGCGAGCAGGGCGCCGGTCGCGGGCCGGCTGCGCCGGCGGTCCGGTCGGGTGGGCACGGGTCCTCCTGGAGCCGGGGTGTGCTGCGGTGCGCGCCTGTGGGGGCGGTCCGGGCGGACCGCCCCCACAGGGCCGGGACGACGCCGTGTCAGGAGGCGTTCAGGGCGGTGTCGTCGAGGACGAACGAGGTCTGGAGGCTGGAGTCCTCGGTGCCGGTGAACTTGAGGGTCACCGTCTGCCCGGCGTAGCCGGACAGGTCGAAGGACTTGAGGGCGTAGCCGGTGGCCGCGTTCAGGTTGGAGTAGGTGGCGAGGGTGGTGCTGCCGACCTGGACGGTCAGCTTGTCGTAGGCGGAGGTCGTGGTGGTCTCCGCGGTGTCGACGTGCAGGTAGAAGGAGAAGGTCGCCTTGCAGCCGGCCGGGATGGTCACCGACTGGGAGACGGTGTCCGTGTGGGCGCTGCCGTAGCCGTTCATCCAGGCCTTCCAGCTGCCCGAGTGGGCGGGCTCACCGGTGGAGTTGTCGATCACGCCGGTGCTGGCGGTCCAGGGGGCGGCGGTGCCGGTCTCGAAGCCGGGGTTGCCGAGCTTCTGGCCCGGGCTCGGGCAGCCGCCGCCGGTGGTGCCGACGGTCCAGGTGAAGGAGGTGCTGCCGGTGGCGCCCGTGCCGTCCTTGGCGGTGACGGTCACGGAGGAGGTGCCCGCCGTGGTCGGGGTGCCGCTGATCAGGCCGCCGGAGGAGATGGACAGCCCGGCCGGGAGCCCGGTCGCGGTGTAGGTGAGCGTCTGGCCCGAGGCCGAGTCCGAGCCCGACATCTGCAGGGAGACGGCGGTGCCCACGGTGCCGCTCTGGTTGCCGGGGTTGTTCACGGTGACCGTGTTGCCCGTGGTGCCGCCGACGATCGCGTGCGAGATGGCGCAGGAGTTGGTGTCGTTCGACCAGCTGGCCTGCTCGGCGAAGGTGCCGGTGCCCATGGTGACGTTGGCCGCGCCGCCGGTGCTGCCGGGCGCGATCCAGGCGCACTCGTCGGAGTTCTCCTGGCCGTTGTACGAGCTGCCGGTGTGGTTGGTCCAGCCGCCGGCCGGGTTCTGGTCCGACATCATCTCGTGCCACTCGTGGCCGAGCGTCATGGTCCAGCCGTCGAGGGTGCCGGGGGAGTTGACGAAGCCGACGCCGCAGCCCGCGCCCGAGTCGATGTTGTACGGCTGGTTGCTGAAGGCGACGTCGCCGACGGTCGAGGAGACCGCACCGCCGGTCAGCGTGGTGTCGCCGTTCCAGTCGTGCCAGGCGCAGTACTGGCCCTGGTAGTTGTCCGGGTTGGTGCCGTGCGGCGAGAGGATGACGTAGTAGGCGTTCCGGTTCGCCGCCGCGGTGGTGTTGCCGAAGTGGCCGGCCGCCTTGACGGCCTCGACGCCGAGCTGGTGGCCGGTGGCGGCGCTCGGCGAGGCCGCCGAGTTGTCGTACCACACGCCGCTCAGCACGCCGCCGCTCTGGTACGGGATGAAGTTGGCGTTCGCCGGGCAGCTGGTCGCGCCGGTCGGCACGTTCGGGCCGTCGCACCACTGCGTCAGCTCGGCCGACCACCGCTCGTTGCCGGTGCCGATGCCCTTGAACATCTCCTGGGCGGCGGCGGCGGCGCCGTTCGCGTCGCCGGAGAACGTCAGGTCCCCGCTGCTGTTGGTGCTCTGGGTGCCCCACTGGGTCCCGTAGAAGACCAGGTAGACCTTGGAGTGCCCGCTCTGGACGCCGATGCCGTCCACGCCGCCGCCGTAGGAGAGCGTCTGGCTTCCGGTCGCGACGCTCGCCTGCTGGTTGGCCTTGGCCCAGGCCTTCATCTTCGCGTGCTGCTGAAGGGTCGGCACGACGCCGTGGCGGTAGTCGTGCCCGTAGGCCGGGCTGTACGGGTTGGTGACGGGGTTGCTGTGCGCGGTGCGGGCCGCGGGGGCGGCGGCCGGTGCGGCGGCCAGCGCCTGGGGTGTGGCGGCCAGCATGCCGCCGGACACCAGGGCTGCGGTGGACAGCAGGGCGGTGGCCCCGCGACGGGTCATCCGGCCGAGTCGGCCGGATCTCCCGTGGTCCGTGTTCTGCGAACGCAAGTGACTGCCCTCCAAGGGGGTCGGGGGCCCTGCGGCGGGGAGTTCGCCTGCTATGTCCAGTTCATGACAACACATGATCCGGGACATGACGGGTCCACAGCTGCCGGCGGGCTTCGAGGAGCGCGCATTCAGGGGTGAGGGGTGCCACCCCGATGAGTGGTGGCAATCGATGATGCTAGGGACCGCCGTCCACGGGGGCCACGGGTGCATGGGCAAAGACTTCCCCCCGGAAGCGTCAAGGCCGGGTGGAGGGCCGGGGCGCCGGGGCGGGGGAGCGGCGGGCCGCGGCGCCCGGCCGCCGATCCGGGAGGGCGGCGGCGGCCCGGTGCCGATCGGCGGTAGCGTGACGCCGTGGACGCGGACGACGGACCGGTCAACGACCTCATCGCCCTGGGGCTGTCGCGCTACGAGGCCCGGGTGTACCTCGCCCTGGTCAGGCGCGAGTCGTACACCGCGGCCGAGGCGGCGCGCGAGGCCGACGTGCCCCGCCAGCGCATCTACGACGTGCTGGACGGCCTGGTGCGGCGCCGGCTCGCCGTGGCCCGCCCGGGCAGGGTCGCCACCTTCTCGGCGGTCGCACCCGGGCTCGCCACCGCCCGGCTGATGACGCTGCAAAGGGAGTCCCTGGACCGGCTGGAGCGGGTGTCCGCGGCCCTGACCGCCGCGCTCCTGCCGGTCTGGTCCGACGGGCGCACCCACACCGACCCGCTCGACTACATCGAGGTGCTGCGCGAGCCCGGCGCCATCGCCGAGCGGTTCGCCGACATCCAGGAGCAGGCGGGCCGCGAACTCCTGAGCTTCTGCAAGCCGCCCTTCGTCGCCCCGGCCGCCAACACCGAGGGCATCGCCGTGGTCCGCAGGCTGCACCGGGCGGGCGGCCGGGTGCGGGCGGTCTACACGCACGACGCACTCGACGACGCCGAGACGCTCGACAACGTCAGGTCCTTCGCCGAGGCGGGGGAGGAGGCCCGGTTCACCGCCGGGCTGCCGATGAAGCTCGTCATCGCCGACGCCTCGCTCGTGCTGTGCGACATGCCGGACCCGGTCGCCGGCACCGGCGCCACCACCGCGCTCTACATCGAGCACCCGGCGCTCGCGGCCTGCCTCCGGCTGGCCTTCGAGAGCGTCTGGCAGTGCGCCGAGCCGGCCGCCGGGGCGCGCGCCGCCCGGTGACCGGCAGCCCCCGGCCCCGGGGACGCCCGTGCGGCGCCGGGCCGCCGCCGGTGGCGCACCCGCCCGGCCGGGGAGGCCCGGCCCGGCGGCCCGCTACCGCTCCGGTTTCCGGGCCTCGATGAGGAACCGCTGTGCGTGGGCGACGAAGGGGCCGTGCCGTTCGATGAAGCCGTGGAGTTCCGCGAGACGGCCGCGGTGGGCGTCCACCGTGAAGCCCGGGACGATCCAGACCACCTTCCGCAGGAAGTGGACCACCGCGGCGATGTCGTGGAACTCCATCCGCAGCGCCTCCTGGCGCAGGTCGAGCACCTCCAGGCCGGCGGCCTCCGCGTCCGCCACCGCCGTCAGGGGGCTGCGGGACGGGTGCACGGGCCGGGGGCCCGTCATGAGGTCGGTCAGCTCCCGGACGGACCCCGCCCCCACCTGCTGGGAGAGGTACGTGCCCCCGGGGTGGAGGACGCGGTGGACCTCGTCCCGGCGGACCGTGGTCGGGTGCCGGCTCACCACCAGGTCGAAGCGGTCCGGCGGGAAGGGGAGGTCGGCCGTGTCGTCGACGTGGACGACGGCGGCGCCGAGCGGGGCCAGGGTGCGCCGCGCGATCTCCAGGTTCGGCGGCCACGACTCGGTGGCCGCGAGGAACGGCGGGGCGGCCGGGACCGAGGCGAGCACCTCGCCGCCGCCGGTCTGGACGTCGAGGGCCGCCTCCGCCTCGGCCGTCCTGGCGGCGAGCAGTCCCGCGTAGCCCCAGGACGGACGCTCCTCGGTCGCCCGTCCCGCGAACCACGAGAAGTCCCAGCCCTCGGTCGGGACGGCCTCGCCCTCGGCGGCGAGGTCCTCGAACGCGGACGGGCTGCCGGATGCGGGCGGGCTCCCGGGCGCGGACGGGTTGCCCGGCGCGGGCGGGCTCCTGGGCGCGGACGGGTTCTCGGGTGCGGACACGGGGCGAGGCCGGCAGGCCGCCGCGGCCCCGTGCAACCGGATATGCGCCGCCGGGCACCCCGTCAGCGGGCCGCGAGCACCGGGAGCGCGCCGGGCAGGACGTCGAGGGTGTACCGGCTGCCGCCGCCCCCGACCAGCTCCCCGTCCTGCTCGAAGACGAGGGGGTGTCCGTCGGTGCGTTCGACCGTGATGCGGCGGCCGCGTGCGCAGACCACCTCGGGGCGGTCCACGTGCCCTCCGTCGAGGGCGAGCCGCGGCAGGTCGCCCAGCGGGATCCCGGCCCCGACCACGCACACGTCGAGCAGTCCGTCGTCGAGCACGGAGCCGGGCAGCAGCCGGAACCGGCCGCCGCGGTGGCGTCCGCCCCCGACGTTGGCGAGGACGGTGGCGCCCTCGTGGACCACCTCGCCGTCCACGAGGACGCGGCCCGGGTAGGGGCGGAAATCCCGCAGGGTCTCCGCGACCGCGACGGCGTAGCGGTCGCGCCCGGCCACCCCGGTGACGCCGCGCACGGTGACCAGCGCCTGCGCCACCACGCCCGAGCAGGCGCCGAGGACGGCCAGGCTGCCGGTCTCCTCGATGCGCGCCAGGTCGATCCGGCGGGTCGGCGCGCCGGCCAGCGCCTCGTCGAGGGTGGACCGCCACGAGCGGTCCCCCCAGAGTTCCCGGTGGAAGGAGTTGCCGGTGCCTCCGGGCAGCACCAGCAGGACCGGCCGGCGGTCCGGGGCGCCGCCGTGCACCAGTCCGTGCGCCACGTCGTGGACGGTGCCGTCGCCGCCGACGGAGACGACGGTGGCGGGCCCGCCCGGGGCGGCCGCTGCGGCCGCGAGCCCGCGGGCGTGTCCGGGATGCTCGGTGAGGACCAGTTCGACCGCCGCGCCGGCCGCCTCGAGGCGGCGCGCGACGTTCTCCGGCCGTACCCGGGAGGAGTCCCGGCCCGCGGCCGGGTTGGCGATCACCAGGGCCGACTGCATCCGGACTCCCCCGTTCGGTTCGCCCGCGCCGCCGGACCGCGGGCGGCGGCCGGCGGCGGTGGGGCCGGCGGCGGTGGCGCTTGCGGCGGTGGCGGTCCGGCGGTTCGGCGGAGAGGGCAGGATTCGAACCTGCGTGGGCTTGCACCCGTACCGGATGGCTCCGGAACCCCGTTGGGCCGCTTCGGGTACCTCTCCCTGCTGCGCCACCCATCCTGCGGCAGCGCGCTGAGACGCCGCTGAGACACCCCTGAGACGCCGCCGGGAGTCCGCCGGGACGGGCGTGACGCCAGGTCAGGCGGGTGCGGTCCCGGGCTCGGGGTCGCCCAGGCCGCGGTGGGCCAGCTCCAGGACGGCGGCGGTGACGGCGTCGAGGTCGATGTCCTCCCGGCGGCTGATCAGGTCGTCGAGCAGCCCGTCCGCCGCGTGGAAGACCAGGCGGCAGGCCAGCCGGGTGTCCTGGGCGCTGAAGGCGCCCGCCAGGGTCCCCCGCGCGACGAAGTCGGCCATCAGGTCGACGACCCGCTGGTTGGAGAGGCGGCACAGCTCCAGGGCGCGCCCGTTCGCCGACTGGTAGACGATCCGGTGCAGCTCCGCGTTGCCCACGGCGTGCTCCACCAGGGCCCGGATCAGGCGGTCCAGCGTCGGCCACCAGGCCCCGCCCTCGTCGAGGAGGGTGCGGGTGGTCTCCAGGAAGCGGTCGACGTAGCGCTCCCACAGGGCGCCGAGGAGGTGCTCCTTGGAGTCGAAGTACAGGTAGAAGGTGCCCTTGGCCACCTCGGCGGCCTCGGTCACCTCGGCCACGGTCGCCGAGGCGAAGCCCTTGTCCCGGAACACCCGTGCCGCGCCCAGGAGGAGGCTCTCCCGGCGGTCCTCCGGGCTCCTGGTCACGCGCCTGCGGCGGGGCGCGGTGCCTGCGGTGGCTGTCATGGTCCTCACCTTGGTTCCACTCGACGGTGCTCCCAATCTACATCCGCAACGCCGGTGACTGACCGTCGGTCATTGACTGACTGACCGTCGGTCATTATCGTGCTGGGGGCCCGGCGGACGTGTCGTGCACCCCACCCCGCGCAGCCGCCGCCCGACGAGGCGGCCACTCCACGAAACAGGGGGAACCCCCGATGACCGAGAGCACCGGAAGCGGCAGCCGCAAGGGGCTGCTGCTGGCCTTCCTCTGCTTCGGCGTGTTCATGGTCTACCTGGACGCCACGATCGTGAACGTGGCGCTGCCGAACATCCAGCAGGACCTGGGCGCCGACATCACCCAGCTGCAGTGGATCATCGACGCCTACACGCTCACCTTCGCGTGCCTGCTGCTGACCTCCGGCACCCTCGGCGACATCCTCGGCCGCCGGCGGCTCTTCCTCGGCGGACTGGCCGGCTTCACGCTCGCCTCCGTGGCCTGCGCCCTCTCGGGCAGCATCGGGCTGCTGCTCGCCGCCCGCGCGGTCCAGGGCGTCTGCGGCTCGATCATGATCCCGGTCTCCCTGGCGCTGGTGTCCGCCGCCCACACCGAGCCCGCCGCGCGCGCCAGGGCGATCGGCATCTGGGCCGGCCTCGGCGGCCTCGCCCTCTCCGCCGGCCCGGTGCTCGGCGGCCTCCTGGTCGACCGCTTCGGCTGGCAGAGCATCTTCTGGGTCAACCTGCCGATCGGCGCCGTCGCCGTCGCCGTCCTGCCGCGGCTGCTCACCGAGAACCGCCCGGCCCGCTCCCGCCGCCCGGACCCCGTCGGCCAGCTGCTCTTCATCGCCGCCGTCGCCGCGCTCGCGTACGGCCTCATCGAGGGCAACAACCGCGGCTGGGGCTCCGGTCCCATCGTCGGCTCGTTTGCCGGCTCGGCCGCGGCCCTGCTGGCCTTCGTCCTCTGGGAGCTGCGCCGGCCCGACCCGATGCTGCCGCTCGGCCTCTTCCGCAGCCCCGTCGTCGTGGTGGCCGGCGTGGTCAACTTCCTGAGCCTGTTCGGCCTGTTCGCCGCCATCTTCCTGCTCACCCTGTACCTGCAGAGCATCAACGGCCTGAGCACCGTCGGGACCGGGGTGCGGTTCCTGGCGCTCACCGTCCCGATCATGGTCGCCTCCTTCGCGGCCAGCGTCCTCGCCGCCAGGGCCGGCTCCCGATGGCCCATCGTGGCCGGTTCGGTGCTCTCCGCCGCCGGCCTGCTCGCCCTCACCCGGACCGAGCCCGGGACCGGCTTCGGCGGCTACTGGTGGGCGCTGGTCCTGCTCGGCGCCGGCGTCTCGCTGACCGGTGCGCCCGCCACCGTCGCCCTGCTCGGCTCGGTGCCGCCCGAGCAGGCCGGCACCGCCTCCGGCGTCTCCAACACCTTCCGCCAGGTCGGCGCCGTCTTCGGCGTGGCCCTGGCCGGGGCCCTGCTGGTGCGCCGCCTCGGCGACGGCCTGCCCGGCGCCCTCGCCGCCGTCCCCATGCCCGACGCCGTGCGCTCCAGGGCCGTCGCGCTGCTCGGCGACGGCGACCTCTCCCGGATCCGGCTGCTCCCCGCCGGACTCCGCCGCCCGGTGCTGCAGGCCGTCGGCCCGGTCTACGTGGACGGACTGCACCTCGTGATGACGGTCGCCGCCGTGGGCACCCTGGCCGGCGGGGTCTGCGCCCTGCTCTTCCTCAGGGGCGCCCGGGACCGGGCCCCGGCGCCCGCGGCCGGGGCGGCCGGGGCGGACCGTCCCGCGGCGGAGGCCGCCCGGTGAACGCCGCCCCCGGACCCGGCGCGGACCCGCGGAACCCCCCGAGCCTGATCATCCGGCTCGCCGGATGGGCCGCCGCACTCCGGCTCGACGACGCCCCCGGGCGCGTCACCGCCCACCTCAGGAGCCAGCTGCTCAGCCAGCTCGCCGCGGCCCGCGCCGGGTACGCCCACCCCCTCGGGGCGAGGATCCTCCGGGCCTGGGGCGGCCCGCTCCAGGCCGACCCCGGCCGGGCGGCCCGCACCCTGGCCGCGGCCACCATCTGCCTCGACTACGACGACACCGCCTACGCCGGGCACCTGTCCCACTCCACCGTCAACGTGCCCCTCGCGTACGCCCGCCCGCTCCGCCTGTCCGGCCGCGGACTGCTCACCGCCGTCCTCGCCGCCAACGAGTGCGCCGCCCGGATCACCGCGGCCGCCACCCTCGGGCCGTTCCGCGGCCAGACCGCCGGGCACACCCACCTGGCCGGAGCGGTGGCGGGGCGGCTGCGCGCCGAGGACGCCCCGGCGGCCACCTGGGCGAACGCCCTCGGGCTCGCCTTCTCGGTGCCGACCTGGACGCTCCCGCGCGGCTTCTTCACCACCGACGCGAAGCTGCTCACCGCCGCCGCGCCGCTGCAGACCGCGCTGAGCGCCTGCGACGGCGCCGCCGCCGGCCTGCTCGGGCCGGACGACATCCTGGAGCACCCGGCCGGCTTCCTGGACCGCTTCGCCGACCTGCCGCTCCCCGAGGAGGCCGTGGCCGGACTGGGCACCTGCTGGTACACCGAGACGCTGTCCTACAAGGTCCACCCCGGCAGCGCCTACACCAGCGCGGCGGTCGACTGCGCGGTCGAGCTGCACCGGGACCTGCCCGGCCTGCGGCCCGAGGAGGTGGCCGACGTCCTGGTCGAGGGCTCGCTGTTCACCAGCGGCCTCGACCGGATCTCCCGCCGGCAGGCCGTCGGGCCGGACTCCAGCGTCGCCGCGCTCAACTTCTCCCTCCCGTACAACGTGGCCACCGCGCTCCTCACCGGAGCCCTGCGGCCGGCCGACCTGGCACCGCCCGCGGTCGCGGAACCGGACCGGTGGGACCTGGCCGCCAAGGTCCGGACCGGCCACGATCCCGAACTCAGCAGGACCGCCCTGCTCGCCACCGCGCCGCTCGGCCAGGCGCTGCGCCGGGCCGGGGACCGGGCCGAGGGCTGGGTGCGGGCGGCCGACGCGGAGGCGGCCGACGCCCTGCCCCCGTCCTGGCCGCCGCCCGAGGAGGACTTCCGCCGCGCCCGCAAGGACCTGGGCGCCCGGCTCACCGTCCGGCTCCGGGACGGCCGCACGCTGCGCGCCGAACGCCGTACCGCGGTGGGCGCGGCCGGGAACGCCGGGGGCCCGGACCACGCCGACCTCGCCCGCCGGAAGTTCCTCGGCTGCGGGGGCCCCCCGGAGGCCGCCGACCTCGTGCAGGACCTCGAACGGCTGGGGCCCGAGGAGGTCGGGCGGCTGCTCGACCTCGCCCTCGGGGACGTCGGCCGCACCCACGGGCACTGACCGCACCCCCGGCCGCGGCCCCCGGCTGCGGCCGCCGACCCCGTCTCAGGGAAGGGACCCCGGTGGACACCACCTCGCTCCGGACCGCCTACACCGGCCTGCTCGACGCCGCCGCCGCAGCAGGGGCGGCGGCGCAGGCCGGCCGCCCGACCGCGGAACCGCCCGGGGAGCCGGGCGCGGAGCGGACCCTGGCCCACGTCGCCCTCGGCGACCGCCTGCTGGCCGCCGCCGCACGCCGGCTCCTGGAGGGCGCCACCCCGTCGGTCGACAACGCCCCCGCCGTGGACCCGGCGGCGATCGACGCCCTGACCTCCTCGGCCGGGCACGACGTCCTGGCGGACCTGGTCCGCCGGAACGCGGCGGAGCTGCTCGGCCTGGTGGAGCGGCTCCCGGACGACGCCGCACTCCGGCTTGTCCGGGTGCGCCTGGTGGACGGATCGGGCCGGGAGGCGTTCAGCGGCGAGGTCCCCTGGGGAGAGCTCCTGCGCGTGCGGGCCGAGGAGCACCTGCCCGGACACGCGGACCGGCTGCGGCGCCTGGCGGCGGCCGGCTGAACGGTGGCCCACAGGGGAGAGCGGAGGACGGGCATGGGGGAACGGCGCACGGGGGAGCGGCCGGGCACGGCGGCCGGGCACGGACCGGCGGCGCCGGTGCCGGGCGAGGACGGCGACCCGCACTGCCTGGGGGAGGGGGAGGCGCGCCGGCTGCTGGCCGGGCACCCCTGGCGCCGGCTGGTGGTCCTCGGCGGGAGCGCGGCCGACCCGTCGCCCGAACCCGTACCGGGCTACCGCAGCGCACCCTGGTACGACCGGGTCGCCTCCGCCCTGCGCACCGCCGGTGCCGAGCCGGCCTGCCTCGTCCTGCTCGGCCCGCGGGAGCTGGCCGTCGGTCGGGTGCGGTCCCAGCAGCTCGCCCGGGCGCTCGACTTCAGGAGCGACCTCGCGCTGGTCTGCTGCGACGGCACCGACCTCCTGCGGCCGTCCTTCGCCCCCGACGCGCTGGAGGTCGAACTGGAGCGGATCGTCACACCGCTGCGGGACGGCGGCGCCGACGTGCTGGTGGTGGGCCCGTACAGCCTCGCACACTCGGCACGGGCGCCGGAGCCGCTGCGGGAGTCGGTGGGGCTGCGGCAGCGGGTGCTGATGGAGCGGGCGCGCGCCGTGACGCTGCGCCACGGGGCGCTGCTGCTGGACCTGTCGGTGCTGCCGCTGCCGCTGCCGCTGCCGCTGCCGCTGCCGGGGACGGCGGTGCGGGGTGCGGACCGGATGCGGCCGGACGGCCGCGGCCACGCGGTCGCGGCCGCGGCGGCGGTCCGGCGGCTGGGCTCGTTCCTCGCCGGGCGGTGATCCTCGCCGGGCGGTGGTCCTCGCCGGGCGGTGGTCGGCGCCGGGCGGCGGCCCGCCCGGCGCCGGTGGTCCGCGTCAGCCCTCCAGGGCCTGCCCGAGCCGCTGGAGGGTGGTGCCCATACCCGCCCGGTTGACCAGGTGGCGGCCGGCCGGCCGGGTCCCGGTGAAGAGCCGTCCCAGCAGGGAGGCGGCCCGGCCGGCCCGGCCGGTGCGCAGGTCCTCCCGGTACTCGGTCACCCGCGTGCCGCCGTCCTGCGCCGCGAAGCGGTGGCCCCACCGGGCCACCGGCATCCGGAAGGCGGTCACCCGGAACTCGAGGCACCGCCCCGGGTCGGCCCGGGTCACCCGGCACTCGGTGAACCACACCCACGGGCCCCGGCGGTTGAGGCCGGCGAACCGGGTGCCCGCGGCCACGGGCGGGCGGGGCACCCGGACGGCCCGGCACTCGGGGCTCCACCGCCCCGTCGACCGCACGTCGGCGACCGCCCGGTACACCCGCTCGGGCTCCGCCGCGACGAGCACGGCCTCCTCGACGCTCCACCGGCGTTCCATCGGCCCGCGGCCCCCGCCCCTCCCGGCTCCGGCCCCTCCGGCCTCAGCCCCGGGTGAACAGAAGGACGCTGTTCTGCCCCCCGAACCCGAACGAGTTGCTCAGCGCCACCTCGACCGGCATCTCCCGCCCGGCCTTGGCCACCACGTCCAGCTCCACCGCCGGGTCCTGGCTCTCCAGGTTCGCGGTCGGCGGCACGAAGGACTGCTCGACCGTCAGCGCGGTCACCACCGCCTCGATCGCCCCCGCGGCGCCCAGGGAGTGGCCGACCACGCCCTTGACGGAGGTGACGGCGGGCCGGTCGCCCAGCACCCGGCGGATCATGCGGGCCTCGGTGGCGTCGTTGAGCGGCGTCGACGTGCCGTGCGCGTTGACGTGGTCCACGTCGCCCGGGTGCAGCCCGGCGTCCCGCAGGGCCGCCCGGACGGCGAGCTCGGCACCGGTGCCGTACGGCTCCGGAGCCGTCGCGTGGTAGGCGTCGGAGGAGGCGCCGTACCCGCTCACCACGGCCCGCACCCGCGCCCCGCGGGCCCGCGCGTCCTCGACCCGCTCCAGGACCAGCACGCCCGCCCCCTCGGCCGGCACGAACCCGTCCCGGTCGACGTCGAAGGGGCGCGAGGCCGCCTCCGGCCGGTCGCGGCGGCGCGACAGCGCGCCCATCTGGCTGAACCCGGTGATGATCGAGGGGACCAGGCACGCCTCGGTGCCCCCCGCGACGACCACGTCGCAGGCGCCGCTGCGCAGCAGGTCGCGCGCCACGCCCACCGCCGTCGTCCCCGAGGCGCAGGCCGTGGCCGTGACCAGGCTCGGTCCCCGTGCGCCGAACTCCATCGCCACGTAGCCCGCGGACATGTTGACCGACAGCATCGGGATGAGCAGCGGGGAGACCTTCAGCGGACCGTCGGACAGCAGGGTGCGGTGCTGCTTCTCCCAGGTCGCGGCGCCGCCGATGCCGTTGCCCAGCACCACGCCCATCCGGGCGCGGTCCCAGTGGTCGGGGTCCAGCCCGGCGTCGGCGAGGGCCTCGGCGGCCGCGGCCAGCGCGAACTGGCTGCAGCGGTCGATCCGCCAGGCCTTGCGCCGGCCGATGGCCCGCACCGGGTCGAAGCCGGTGACCGCGCAGCCGAAGCCGGCGGGCAGGCCGGACAGCTCCGGCACCGCGGTCGCGGCCGTGGCCGCTCCGGCCCGGATGCGCTCCCAGGACGCCGCCACCCCGACACCGGCGGCCGTGACGAGGCCGACCCCGGTGACGGCGGCGCCGAACGGGGCGGGGCCGCCCGGCATCAGGCCGCCACCGCCTTCCCGGCGATGACCTCGGCGGCGTGCGCCACGGTGTCGTTCGGGCCCAGGTCGTCGTCGGAGACCGGCACGCCGAACTCCTCCTGGGCCGCGATGGAGAGCTCCACCAGGGCCAGCGAGTCGAGTTCGAGGCCGCTGAAGGTGTCGTCCGGGGCGATCTCCTCCGGTTCGAGGCCGAAGCCGGAGACGAGCAGCTTGACCAGGCGGCCGTAGACGTCGTTCACGGGAGTGCTCCTCGGGTCGGGTCGGTGCGGTGCGGTGCGGTGGGGTGCGGTGCGGTTCCCGGGGGGTGCGTCGGCACGGCCGGCGCACGTCCTGAGGGAAGGTCAGAGGGCTTCCAGCGCAGGCCAGGCGAGTGCGCAGGCGCCCCAGGTGAGGCCGCCCCCGAAGGCGGTGAGCAGCACGCGGTCGCCCGGCCGCAGCGAGCCGGACCCGGCGGCGTCGGCGAGGGCCAGCGGGAGGGAGGCCGCCGCGGTGTTGCCGACCCGGTCGATGTTGACCGCGCAGCGGTCGCGGGCGATGCCGAGCCGGTCGGCGACGGCGTGCAGGATGCGCAGGTTGGCCTGGTGGGCCACCAGCAGGTCGGGTGCGTCCCAGCCGGTGCGGTCCAGCACGCTGCGCGCGGACCCGCTCATCCGCTCCACCGCGCTCCGGAAGACGGCCTTGCCCGCCATCCGGAAGTACGGGTCGTGCTCCGGCCCCGGCAGCGGGTCGCGCGACCCGCCGGACGGCACGGTGATCAGCTCGCTGCCGGTGCCGTCGCTGCCCAGGTCCAGCGGGCCCAGCGCGCCGGGCTCCGCCGGGTCCCCGGCCCTCAGCACCACCGCCCCGGCCCCGTCCCCGAAGATCGCGCGGGTGGAGCGGTCGGCGGGGTCCAGGAGGGTGGAGAAGGTGTCGGCCCCCACCACCAGGACCCGCCCGGCGGTGCCGGCGGCGATCAGCCCGGCGGCGGCGGCGAGCCCGTACAGGAACCCGGTGCACACCGCCGCCAGGTCGAAGGCGGGCGCGGTCCCCAGCCCGAGCCGGGCGGCGACCAGCGGCGCGGTGGCCGGGCAGCGGCGGTCCGGGGTGGTGGTCGCCACGATCACGGCGTCCGCCCCGCCGGACCCGCCGGACCCGGTGGCCCCCGCCGACTTCAGGGCGCGTTCCCCCGCCTCGACGGCCAGGTCCGAGGTGGCGGTGCCGGGGTCCACCACGCGGCGCTCCCCGATGCCGGTGCGGCTGCGGATCCACGCGTCGGAGGTGTCCAGCTGCCCGGCCAGCTCGGCGTTGGCCACCGTGCGGGGCGGCAGCGCGGTGCCCAGGCCGCAGAGGACCGCGGCCCGGTTCACCGCGCCCCCCGCGGGGCCGGGTCCTCGAGCCGCCGCACCTCGTCGCTGACCTCCCCCAGGTACGCGGACACCTCCCGGTACGACCGCACCAGGGGGACCTCGGCGTACGGCAGGGCGCTGCGCAGGCAGAACTCCTTGACCAGCGGCTGGGCCCGGCGCAGGTTGCAGCGCGGCATGGACGGGAAGAGGTGGTGCTCGATCTGGTAGTTGAGGCCGCCGTAGAAGAAGTCGCTGAACCGGTTCGGCAGCAGGTTGCGCGAGGTGGCGACCTGGCGGGTGAGCCAGTCCAGCTCCTCCGCCTCGCCGTCCCGTACGGGCAGGCCCTTGTGGTTGGGGGCGAACAGCAGCCCCATGTAGAAGCCGAACAGCGCCTGGTGCACCAGGACGAACGCGACCGCCTTGACCGGCGGGAGCACGAGGAACACGGCGGCGGTGTAGGCGGCCAGGTGCAGGGTGAGCACGGCCAGTTCGGCGTTCCGGTGGCGGCGCAGCGCGCCCCTGCGGGCCGCCACGTAGCCGGACAGGTGCAGCCGGAGGCCCTCCATCATGATCAGCACGTAGAACATCCACGCCTGGTGGCGCACGATGAACCGGGAGACCGCGCCGGGGCGGCCGTGCCGCTGGCCGGGGTCGAAGATCACCTGGCGGCGCAGGATGTCGGGGTCCATCGACAGGTGGTTGGGGAAGTTGTGGTGCCGGGTGTGGTGGCCCACCCACCAGCCGAAGCTCACCCCGGTGAGCACGTCGCCGTGCAGGTAGCCGACCACCTCGTTGCCGCGCCTGGTGCGGAAGATCTGGCGGTGCCCGGCGTCGTGGCCGACCAGGGCGGTCTGCCCGAAGGCGAAGGCCAGCCAGACCGCGACGGCGAGTTGCCACCAGGAGTCGCCGAGCACGGCGAAGGCCGTCCAGCCGGCGGCGAACAGGACCGCGTTGGCGGCGGTCCTCAGGGCGAAGTAGCCGGGGCGGGCGTCCATCAGCCCCGCGTCGCGGACGATCCGGGTGACCTCCTCGAGCGTGCCGGTCACGGGGACGTCGGGCCAGACCGGCCGGTGCTGCGGAGCCTGGTCGAGCGAGGTCACAGCGCCTCCTCCAGGCCCATGTACGCGAGCCGGGCCCGCTGCATCCGGCCGGCCCACTCATGCGCGGTCCGCTCCCGCTCCTCGGCGGTGGTGTCCACCAGGCGGCGGCCGGGCCACACCTCGTAGTCGCCGGCCAGCGCGCCGTGCTCCTCCAGGCCCTGCTGGAACAGCACCTCGCGGCGGTGGACCAGCTCGGCGGACGGCAGCTCGGCCCAGAGCCGCATGCCGTCCCGGACGAGGGCGAGGATCCGGGGCTTCTCCTCCGGGTGTTTCAGCAGGTACTCGCGGGCGATCGAGCTGCCGACCGTCAGGTGGCGGATCTCGTCGATCCCGGCCCCGCGCTCGATCTCGGACGCGGCCGGGTCGAAGACCCGCCACTTGCGCTCGCTGAGCTCGGCGGCCGGCGCCAGCACGCCCTCGACCAGGACGGTCAGCACCACCACCCCGCCGATGAAGTCGCCCTCGTCCCGCAGGACGCGCAGCCCCAGCTCCTCCAGGGGGACCAGGACGCGGTCCCGGTCGGCGCCGGCGAGCCGCTCCACCTCCTGCTCCAGCTCGTGCGGCGCGATGCCCAGCGCCGGCAGGTGGCTGCGGAAGACCATGGCGTGCCGCGCCTCGTCCATCAGCTGCGTCGCGTAGAACTCCATGCAGTCGTTGTCGGGGGCGAGCGCCACCAGGTAGGAGATGGCCCGGGTGGCCTTCTCCTCGGCCATGGAGCGGAAGGCGAGCTCCTGGGTGAGCGCGTCGTTGAACGGGCCGGGTCGGCGCACGACGTCGAGGGTCCCGGCGTCCTCGGCGTGGCCGAGGACCCGGCCGCGGAGCGTGCCCTGCGGGACGGCGCGGAGCCAGTACTGCAGGTTGCACGAGGCGGCGGTGAGCTCCAGGTTCATGGCCCCGTCGACCAGGGAGGGGGCGCTCTCCCAGTCGGCCTCGGGGGGGTGTGCGGGTCCGGACATCGTCGACTCCTTGCGTCGGTGGACGGGCGGGGCGGGCGGCCTGCGGGTCAGGCCGGGGACGGGAGGGGGCCGGGCCGCGGGCGGAGGGCCGGGTTGAGCAGCGGGAGGCCGCCGCCCCGGGCGGCGTTGAGGACCCGGGCGAGGACCAGTTCGTGGTCGCCGACCGGGACGGTCCGCTCGACCCGGCACTCCAGCCAGCCGACCGCGCCCCCCAGCAGCGGCACCCCGCCGAAGGTGCGGCCCGCCCAGACCTCGGGGGCGGGGCAGCCGAGGCCGGTGCCCCGGTCGCGGCGCGCGAAGTACCGGGCCAGCGCCTCCTGCTGCGCGGCCAGCCCGTTGACCGCGAAGGACGGCGTGCGCAGCAGTTCGGCGAGCCCCCGGCTGCCGCGCCGCAGGGCCACCGAGACCATGGGCGGTTCGACCGCGGCCAGGGCCAGGGTGCTGACCGTGACGCCGTGCACGGTCTCCCCGGTCCCGCAGGTCAGCACCGCGACCCCGGTGGCGAACCGGCGCGTGACCGCCTCCGGCGTGTCGCGCCGGCCGCCGGCCGGCCAGTCCGCCGGGCGGTGGTGCGCGGTGACGGCGTTCACGGGGTCCTCGCGCCGAGCTGCTCCACCAGCGGCCCCCGGCCGGCCCCGTGCGCCCCGAGCTCGCGGCGGAACCGGAGGAAGGCCGGGTGCGCCACCGGTTCGAAGTGCAGCGCGAAGGGCTTGAGGAAGTTGCCGAACAGGGCCCGGTCGCCGAACAGGTGGACGGGGACGACGAGCAGCGCCCACTCGGCGCCGTGCAGCCAGATCCAGGCCAGGACCACCAGGCCCTGGGTGACCAGGCTGTGCATCACGTTGTAGAGCACGTAGTAGGCCCGGTGGATGCGCTTGTCCCGGCTGCGGTGGTAGGCGATCGCGCCGGGGACGTAGCCGACGAGGTCGATGTACAGGAACAGCCCGGCCGCGGGCAGCCAGCGCACCTCGCCCAGGTGGGTGAGGAGGAGGGCGGACGCGACCACCAGGCCCAGCCCGTACTCCAGGCGCACCAGCCGGTAGGTGGCGGGGGTGTCGAAGGTGTTCTTCGCGTCCATCAGGAGACCCCCGCCGCGACCGCCGCCACCGCGCGGGCGACGGCCTCGTCGCCCTCCACCGCGGCGTCGTCGAAGAGGCTGATCACCACGCGGGCGATGGTCTCCTTGAACACCCGCTCGGCGACCGGGTCGAGGATGCCGGCCAGGCTGGGGATGCCGAAGTCGAACTCCGTCCGGAAGGCGATCAGGCTGTCCGGCCCGTCGGCGGTGACGAGCCAGCCCCCGGTGAGCTCGGCGAAGTCCCCGTCGGTCTGCTCGAAGCCGATCGCCCGCCCGTCGTGGTCGAAGCGGTCGGTCTCGGTCCAGCGCAGGATGCCGTTGCGGAAGTACACCTCCCAGTCGCTGCTCTCCTCCAGGGGCGAGACCTGCCGGACCGTCACCGACCGCACCACGTCGGTGAACTCGGGATACCGCGAGAAGTCGCGGATGCGGTCGAAGGCCGTGCCCGGGTCGACGTCCCGGGCGCGGATGGACACGTGGGCGCTACGCATGGGTTCGGTCACCTTCCGTCGTGGGCGCTGCGGGCGTGTACCGGGCGGCCTGCGCACGGCACGCGCGGTCGACCGCCTCGTACAGGAAGTCCAGGTCGGCCCTGGTGAGGACGGCCGGCGGCGTGAACCGCAGGACCAGGTGGGAGTTGAGGGAGTGGTTGGCGACGACGCCCTGCTCGACCAGCCCGATCAGCAGGTCGCCCGCCGGCCCGGGCCGGTCGAACTCGACGCCCAGCAGCAGGCCGCGGCCGCGGACCTCGCGCACCGCGGCGCCGTAGTGGCCGCGGACGATCCGGCCGAGCTCCGCCAGCAGCTCGCCGCCCAGCTCGTGCGACCGGGCGACGAGGTCGTCCTCCCGGATCGCGGCCAGCGCGCCGCGCGCGGCGGCCATCGCCAGGGGGGCGCCGGAGAAGGTCGAGGTGTGCAGGTAGGGGTCGCGGTCCAGGACGGAGAACGCCTCGGGGGTGGCCACCACGGCCGAGACCGGGACCACGCCGCCGCTCAGGCCCTTGCCGACGAGCAGCACGTCCGGCGAGACGCCCTCGGCGTCGGCGCCCCACCAGCTGCCGAGCCGCCCCAGGCCGGTCTGGATCTCGTCGAGCACGAGGAGCGCGCCGTACCGGTGGCACAGCTCCCGCACGGCGCGCAGGTAGCCCGCCGGGGGGATGACCACCCCGGCCTCGCCCTGCACCGGCTCCACGAAGACGCAGCACTCGCCGGGGGCGGCGGCCAGCACCCCCTCCAGGGCTGCGGCGTCGCCGTACGGGACGTGGGCGGTGTCCGGCAGCAGCGGCCGGAAGGGGTCCTGGAAGAGGCTCCTGCCGGTGAGGCTGAGGGCGCCCATGGTCTTGCCGTGGTACCCGCCGCCGGCCGCCACCAGCCGGCGCCGGCCCTGCGTGCGGGCGATCTTGATCGCGGTCTCGACGGCCTCCGCGCCGGAGCCCGCGAAGTGGACCCGCTCCAGGCCGGGCGGGGCGACCGCCACCAGGGCGTCGGCGGCGAGCGCGGCCTGCGGTTCGAGGAACAGCCGGGTCGCGACGGGGTGGGAGTGCAGCTGCTCGCTGACGTGCCGGACGACGGTGGGGTGCCGGGCGCCGGTCAGGAAGACCCCGTAGCCGCCGCAGTTGAGGAACCGCCGGCCCTCCGCCGTGGTGACCCAGGCGCCCTGCGAGGCGACCTCCACGTGCCCGCCGAACAGCTCCCCGAGGGTCGCGCGGCCCCGGCTCAGCCGGGTCCGGTACAGCAGGCCGAGGTCCCGGCGGCCGGGGACGGCGGCGGGGGACGGCGTCGTTGTCGCGCTCATGAGTCCTCCTCGGCTCTCAGGACAGCCGCAGCGGGGCGCCCGCGACGTGGTCCAGCAGGGGGCCGGTGAAGGCGGTGCGGGACGGCGGGTGGAAGGACAGGCCGTGCGAGGCGGCCGCGAGGTAGGCGATGTCGGACGAGCCGATGAACGCCGTCCCGCCGAGCAGCTCCAGGGCCAGCCGTGCGGCGTCGCCCAGGGCCTCCTGGGCCGCGTAGCGGGCGATCAGGGTGCGGGCCAGCGCCTCGTTGCCGACCTCGCCGTCCATCACCGCGCGGGCGACCCCGTCGAGCAGCTGGGCGGCGGTCTCCAGGCGGACGACCAGCGCCGCCCGGTCGGAGTCGCTGCCGCGGCGGCGCCCGGTGACCCGCTCCACCAGGCCGCTGACGATCCCCAGGTAGCAGGAGGAGATCAGCAGCTCGAACCAGATGAAGCCGACGGTCTGGAGCTCGTCCAGCTCCCCCGCGGCGCCGGGCTCGGCGGTCCGCATCAGCAGCTGCTCGTCCACGAACACGTCGGTCAGGCGCACCTCGTCGCTCTCCGCGCCGGCGAGCGCCCAGCTGTTCCAGAAGGGGTGGACGCTGATCCCCTCGGTCTTCCGGGGGACCAGCAGGACGGCCGCCTCCCGGCCCTCCCCGTCCGGCGCGGGCAGGCTCACGCTGGCGGTCAGCAGGTCCATCGAGCGGGAGAGGCTGCACGGCTTCTTGGACCCGTTGACCAGGTAGCCGCCGTCGGCCGCGTCGGCCCGCATCGTCGGGCTGAGGATGCCCTGTCCGGGGTTCCCCTCGGCGAACCCCGAGGCGACCAGCAGCCCCTGCTCGGCGATGCCCTCCAGCAGCGCCCACTCCATCCCGCTGCTCCTGATGCTGTCGGCGAGCGTGAAGAGCGTGGCGACGGAGAAGTGGTGCATCGTCGTGGCCACGGCCAGCGAGGGCGCGCGGGAGGCCAGCGCGCGGACCGCGGCCATCGCCTGCAGCGGGTCGGCGCCCAGGCCGCCGTACGTCCTGGGGATCACCAGGCCCGGGCCGCCGCAGGCGCGGAAGTGGTCGAGGGCGGGGCTCCGCGGTGCCTCCAGCTCGGCCAGCGGCGTGGCGTCGAGGAGGCCCAGCAGGCCGGGGAGGAGGGACTCGCAGGTGTCGCGGGCGGCTTCGAGCGTGCGCATGGATCGGGTTCCTCGATTCCTGGGTGCGGCGGTCCGCGGGCACGGCGGTCCGCGGGCACGGCGGTCCGCGGGCACGGCGGTCCGCGGGCACGGCGGTGCTCCGGGCCGCGCCGGGGTGCTGCGGCGCGGGCCCCGGCCGCCGGCCGGTGCGGTGTCGGGGGAGGGGTCAGCGGGCGGCGTCCTGCAGGGCCTGCCAGGCGCCGAACACCGCCTCGCGGGGGCGGGAGCCGGGCGAGACGCTCACCCCCTGGACGTGCGAGGTGCGCAGGATCGGGTAGTTGGCCTCCCCGAACACGCCGCCGGTCAGCCCGGTGCCGCCGTGGGTGGGCAGGTAGGGCAGGAAGCCGATGTGCGAGTCGTTGACCTTCAGCAGCCCGCCCCGGGTGATCCGGGTGACGAAGCGGTCGACCACCCCGGGGTCCCGCGCCCACACCGAGTTGCGCAGGCCGTACGCGTTGCTGTTGACGAAGTCGACGAACCGGTCGAGCAGGACCTCGTCCGGGCCGGGCCCGGCGGCGACCACGGGCAGCAGCGGGAAGAAGGTCTCGTGGCGCACGGCCCGGACCTCGCGCGCCCGCTCCATGCCGCGGACCAGGACGACGGTGGGCTCCAGGAAGATCCCGGCGCTGTCCCTGGTCCCGTCGGCCTGCATCGCGTGCCCGCCGCACACCAGCTCCGCGCCCTTCCCCAGGGCGTCGGCCAGGCAGTCGAAGAACTTCTCGTTGCGCAGCACCGGGGTGAGGAGCACGTCCTCCTCGCCCGGGTGGCCGGGGCGCACGTGGGCCGCCTTGCGGGCGAGCAGCGCGACCAGTTCGTCCGCCACGTCGGGGTGGGCGAGCACCTGGTTGGGGATCATGCACAGCTGCCCCGAGCCGTAGAAGCTCTCGGTCAGCGCCTCGGCTGCCAGGTCGAGGTCCGCGTCCTTCCAGACCACCACCACGTCGTTGCCGGCCAGTTCGAGGATCGGCTTCTTGCCCGCCGCGACGCAGCGCTCCTGGAACCGCAGGCCGTTGGAACTGCTGCCGAAGTACATGACGTCGTCCACCAGCGGGCTCTCCAGCCACTGCGTGAGCAGCGGCGCCGGGTCGCCGCACAGCACCCCCAGGGTGCCGGGGGGCGCGCCGACCTCCTCCAGCACCGGGGCGACGACGTCGTGCATCACGTACATCACGCCGAGCGGCGCGCTCCGCGGCGCACGGACGACCAGGGCGTTCCCGGCCATGACCGAGGTCACCCCGAGCAGCGCGCTGGACAGCGGCGCGTTCTGCGGCGGGTTCAGGCACACCACGCCGTCCGGGCGCCGCCGCACCGAGATGCTGCGCGCCCCGTGCCGGAACTCCTGCAGCATCTGGTCGCGGTAGAAGCCCGTCGACTCGGGGCCGAAGCACTCCAGCATCCCCGAGACCTGCCAGCGGGCCAGCGCCAGCGGGTGGCCCTCCTGGACCAGGATCCGGGTGATCTCGCCGGCCTGCTCCCGCAGGCGGCGGTGGAGCAGGGCCCCGAACCGCCCGATCCGGGTCTCCTGGGGGAGGGCGGCCCACTGCGGGGCGGCGCGGGAGGCCGCTTCGAGCGCCCGGGCGGAGGTCTCCCGGTCGGCCTTGGCCACGCGTCCGACGATGCTCGGCGGGAGGTCCCCGGCGGGCGGCCGGCCGCTCTCCAGCCGGCGCTTGAGGGACAGGCTGGCGAAGGCGTCGTCGAGCAGGGCGCCGGCGTCGACGACGTAGACCCACTCCGGGCCCGGAACGCTCTTCCCGTCGACGAGGGAGAGGTAGGTCGGTATGCCGGAGTGCGGTGTTCCGGAATTCTGGCGGTGCGGCGCCGAAGGTGCCGTCCGGGTGCTGCTCACGCAGGGCCTCCGCTCGGGAATTGCGAACTTCCGTGCATCGGGAAGGACTCTTCCAGCGACCCCTGAGAAGCCCCTGAGAAGTCGCTGAGAAGCCCCGGAGACGGGTCTGAGACGGCCGTGTAAGGGCGGTCGAAGGGGAATCGGCAACCATGGCGGACCGGGCGTACGCCCTCCACGGCGCGACGACAGGGGAACGAGATGGCGGCGGTCGGCGGGACGGTCGGTCACGAATACGTGCTGGAATCACTGCGCAAGTACGGCGAGAACCCCAGCGGGTTCCTGGCGCTGAACACCGGGAACTCCTATTTCGCCGACCCCGCCGCCGACGGCTTCGTCGCCTACCGCGAGGCGGGCCGGTACCTGGTCCAGTTCGGCGGGGTCTTCGGGCCGCCCGACGGGCGGCGGAGCCTGCTCGGCGCGTTCCTCGGGCACGCCCGGTCGGCCGGCCGCCGGGTGGTCGCCATCCAGCTCCAGCGCGAGGACGCCGAGCTCTACGCGGACTGCGGCTTCACGGTCAACCAGGTGGGCGCCTCCTACTCGGTCCCCCTCCCCGGCTACTCCCTGCGGGGGTCGAGGTTCGTGAAGCTGCGCAACAAGATCTCGCGCGCCAGGCGCAGCGGCCTGGAGGTCCTGGAGGCGCCGTACGAGGCGTACGCCGGGCAGCTGGCGGCGATCGACCGGTCGTGGCTGGTGGGCAAGGGGCGCCACGTCAAGGAGATCGAGTTCCTGGTGGGCCAGTGCGGCGGGCCGGTGCAGGACCAGCGGCGGCTCCTCGTCGGGCGGCTGGACGGGGCGCCGGTGGCGTACATCTCCTACTCGCCCGCCTTCGGCTCCCGCCCCGGCTGGCTGCACGACCTCAGCCGCCGGCTGCCCGACGTGCCGCCGGGCGTGATGGAGGCGATCAACCTGCACGCGGTGGAGGGGTTCCAGCGGGAGGGCGCGGAGTGGCTGCACTTCGGCTTCACCCCGTTCACCGGGCTGGCGCCGGAGCACGAGGTGCCCGGCGCCAGCCCGACCGCGGGCCGGTTCATGCGGTTCCTGGCCGACCGCGGGGAGAAGGTGTACCCGGCGGCGAGCCAGCTGGCCTACAAGGACAAGTGGGGCCCGCAGCTGGTGCTGCCCGAGTACCTCGCCTTCCACGGGCGGGCGAGCCTCGGGGCGGTCTGGCAGGTCCTCCGGGTCACCAGGTCGGTGTGACCGCGTGCGGCCCGGGCCCGGGACCCGCCGCGGCGGCCCGGCCGGGCCGCTCCGGCGCCCCGCGGCGGGGGCGCCGGTCGCGTCCGGCCGCCGGCCGTGACGGGCCGCCGGCCGTGACGGGCCGCCGGTCACGTCGGGGTCCCGGTCACATCAGGGACGGGTCCTGCCGCAGGACCTCCTCGAACCTGGTCCGCAGCGAGCGGCACGGCTCCAGGCCCAGGCTGTCCGCCAGGCGCCGGCGCGTCCGGTGGTAGGTGTCCAGCGCCTCGGCCTGCCGGCCGGAGCGGTAGAGCGCGGTGATGAGCTGCTCGCAGAAGTGCTCGCGCAGCGGGTACCGGGCGTGGAGCTGCTCCAGCTCGGCGACCACCGCGCGGTGCTGGCCCAGCCGCAGGCGGGCGTCGAAGAGGTGCTCGTAGGCCGTGAGCCGGACGCCCTCCAGCCGGGTGTACGCCATCCGGCAGGAGAGGCCCTGCCCGGTGTCGAGCAGCGCCGGACCCCTCCAGAGGCCCAGCGCCCCGGTGAGCAGCTCGACGGCCCTCGCCGGCTGCGTCCCCTGGACGGTCTCCGCCTCGGCGACCAGCCGCTCGAAGCGGAAGGCGTCGACGGCCTCCTGAGGGAGCGCCAGGGCGTATCCGGCGGCCGAGGTCTGCACCGTGTCGCGCAGGCGGCCCTTCCCGGCACCGACGGCCAGCAGGCGGCGGAGCCGGGCGATGTGGCCGTGCAGCGAGTTCTCCGCGCTGCGGGGGGGCTCCTCGTCCCACAGTTCGTCGATGAGCTCGCTGCGGGGGACGGGTCGTCCCGCATTCAGCGAGAGGACGGCGACGATCGACCGTAACTTCTCCCCGGGGACGCGGACGGGGCGGCCGTCCTCCGACACCTCGAGTGGTCCGAGCAGACTGATCTGCACTTCTTCCCCCCATGTTTCTTCTGCACCGTGAAGAGCGACGGGGAGACGGATTTCCGATGGATTTTCCGGGAATGTGCGGAAGGAGCCCGGCGCCGCCCCCCTGCCCCCTGCAGGCGGGTGGCGCGGTTCCGCTTTCCGTGCATGCGGAAACCGACCCCCGTGTCGTGCATGACCCGAACGGTACGGCGTCCGGTTTTCGCGGTCAATGCCGTGGGGGAGCGGATCCGGCGGCGTGCGGCCGGACTCCGGTGGCCGGCTGGAATTGCGGGTCGAGAATTCCAGGTCCGCGCGCGTGCGCCGATGCCGCGCACCCCCCGGTTCCGCGGCCGCGGGCCGCCGCTGTGACGCGAATCACGCCGGGCGGCGGGGCCCCGTCCGCGGTGCCGGCGCGACGGCGTCCGGTGGCCGGTGCGGCACGTCCCGCCCGCCCCCTCGCCGTACCGGCCCGGGAGGAGGGCCGGGGGCCGGATTCCGGCGGCAGCGGGCCGGGGGCCGCGCCCGGTGCGGCCGTCCGCGCGCCCGTCGGGCGGCGGTCCTGCCGGAGGGGACCGCGGCGGCGCCGCACCGGCCCGTGAAGCCGTGCCGTCCGGCGAGGCCGTGGCGGGCTGTCGGCGCGGGTGCTCCCGTGCCCGGCGGTCAGGACGACCGGACCTGGTCGAAGAGGGCGAGGGCCTCGGCGGGGTCCGGGCTCACGAGGCGTTCCAGACCGGCCGCCGTGATCCTCGCCCACCGGCCGGCCCGTGCCCACATCCGTTCCTCGAAGGCGCGGACGGCCTCTTTCGGATCCCCGGGACCGGCGGCGGCGGACTCGGCGAGTTCGGCGCCCTCCAGCATCGCGAGGTTCGCGCCCGCCCCCAGCGGGGGCATCAGGTGGGCGGCGTCGCCCAGGAGCGTCACCCCGGGGACGTGGGTCCAGGTGTGGGACACGGGCAGGACGTGGAGGGGGCGGCGGACGAGGGCGGTGCCGTGGCGGAGGAGGTCGAGGACGGGGGCGGCCCAGCCGTCGAACAGGGCCAGCAGGCCCGACCGCACGGCCTCGACGTCGGCCGGGTCCCGGTCCTGGCCCGTGCGTCCGTCCGGCGGCACCTGGCAGCGCGCCTCCGGCCCGCATGTGACGAGGATGTCGTCCACGGGCCGCTTCCCCGCACTGTCCAAGGCCGTGCACGACGGCACGGACGTGGACGCCGGGACGTCCTTCGCGACCGGCCTGGAGCGGGTCCTCGACGCGGTGGCCGCCGGACTCGCCCGGCCCCCGGCGTGACGCCCGGCTCCTGCCGGACGTGAGCGGGGCCGGGTTCGGGGGCGGTGCCCGCCGGCCGTGCGGGCCTGCGCCGCCGCCCCTCCTCGACGCCGGTGCCGCCGTCGGGCAGGGTCCCCGCCCGGCCGCCTGCCCGTCCGTCAGGAACCCGGCCTGCACCCCGGACCTCCGGACCTCCGGACCTCCGGACCTCCGGACCTCCGGACCTCCGGACCTCCGGACCTCCGGACCTCCGGACCTCCGGACCTCTGGACCTCCCGGCGGTCGGCCGGCGGCGGCCGCCGAGGACCCCGCTGCCGCAGGGGTCCGGGCCGCACCCCGTCCGAGCACGCCCGGAACTCGGCGCAGGGTTTCGCCCCGATGCCCCCCGGCCCCTGTCCCGGGTGCGCGCGGCGGCGCGGGACGCGCCCTGCGCACGGCCCGGACCCCTCGCGGCCACGGCGTCGGGAGCGTCCCCGGCTGCACGGGCGTGAACGGGGGAAAGGGATTCCGGCGGTTTGCGAAAACGCCGATTTCCATCCTTCGGGGGAATGCGAGGATAAAATCCCGGCTGAACCCGGCGTGCGATGCGCCCCGGCCGTCAGGAGACGTGGAGACGTGGCCGCGCAGCCCCCCTCACCACGCAGGTTCCCGGAGGAGTTCGCACGGCTCCGGGAGGCGCTGGTGCGGTCCGGCGACCTCGCGGAGGTCCCCCACATCCTGCTGGCCGCGCTGAGCTGCCTGGGGCGCGTGGGGTGGGCCCTCCTCCAGGTCGAGAGCGGGGGGCGGCACCTGTACCCGGACGCGGCGCACGGGCTTCCCCCCGAGTGGAGCCCGTCCGCCTTCCCCCTGTCCGGCGACGAGTGGCCCGCCGTGCGGGCGGCCGCCGGCGAGGCGGGGTTCGGCGCCGGACCGCAGCGGCCCTACCCGCTGGCCCGGACGGACGCCCCCGCCGCCTGGGCCGCCCTGCCGCTGGCCGGCGCCGCGTCGGTCCTCGTGTGCCTGCGCCCCGGCAGCGGCGGGTGGAGCGCCCACGAGCGCGACTGCCTGCTGCGGATCGCCGGAGCCGTGGCCGACCTGCCCGCGTCCACCGCCCACCCCGGGGCGCGCCTCGTGCGCGACCCCATCCGCATCCACCCGGTCAGCCGGGGGACGTTCGCCTTCGACCCCGTCTCGCAGCGCGTCACCTGCGACCGCACCTTCGCCTCCCTGCACGGGATCCCCGGACGGGCCGGTTACCACCTGCGGACGCTCCTCGCGCTCCTCCCCGCGGAGGAGGCGGCGCGCGTGCGCCAGGCGGTGAACCGCATGAGCGGCGAGCCCGGCGAGTGGGAGGTCGTCTACCGCGCGCCGCGCCCCGACGGTACGGCCTACCTCCGTGCCCAGATCCTGTCCACGGTGAACACCGGCACCGGCCGCGAGACGGTCCGGGGGACCGTCACCGAGGTCACGGAGGAGTTCCTCGACGCCGCGGCCGACCTCCAGCGCCTCCAGCGGAACCGGCTGCGCCGCACCGGCCGCCTCGCCGCACTCTCCGCAGCGGTGGCCTCGGCCGCCGGCACCGCGGAGCTCCTGGCCGCCGTCCACGCCTCGCTCGCGCCCGCCGGCGTCGCCGCACTGCTCCTCGCGGAGGGCCGGGGCGGCCGGGTGGAGGTGGTCGCCACGGCCGGGCGGGCCACGGAGGAGCTGGCGGTCCTCGACGGCACCCCGCTGGACTCCAGCCTGCCGCTGTGCGACGCACTCCGCCGCCAGCTCCCCGTCTTCGCCACCTCCCCGCAGGACCTCGTGGACCAGTACCCCCACCTCGCCCTCCTCGCGCCCAGGCTCGAGCACAGGGCCTGGGCGGCGCTGCCGGTGCCCACCCCCGCCGCCGCGCACCCCGCGGCCTGCCTGGTCTCCTTCGACCGCCCCCACGTCTTCGAACCGCAGAACGAGGCCCTGCTGGTCGCCGCCGCGGAGCTGCTGGGGCAGGCCCTCCAGCGCTGCCGCGCGTACGACGCCGCCTGTGCCCGCACCGCGGCCCTCCTGGACTCCGTCCGGAACACGCCGTTCTGGCACACCCCGCAGGGGTGAGGGGCGGATCCGCCGGGCGCGCGGGCCGGCGGCGGCACCGGCGGCCGTGCGGGGCCGGGCGGGACCGGGCGGGCCGCGGCTGTGCAGAGCGGTACCCGGGAGGCGCGGCGCTGTGCGGACCGGTACTGGCGCGGGCCCGCCCGGCGGCCGAGGATGGGCACCGCGCTCCGGGGACGGTGCGACGGCGGGGAGCGGTGGGCCGGGCAACGGGGGTGCCCACCGACCCCGCCGCCCCGGCCGCGACCCCGCCGCCCCGGCCGCGGCGCCGCCGGACCGCGCCCGGGGAGGGCGCGCCGGAGCCCCTCACCGGGCCCGGACGGCTCCCGGCACCCCTGGGCCGCCGACGCCGCCGCGACGCATCCCCCGCCGTCCGGCGCCCCCGCCCCCGCCCCCGGCCCGGCCGAGGGGCAGGACCCCGACCCGTCCCGCAGGCCCGCCGCCGGGCGCCCGGACGTGCTGTCCCGGGCTCCGGGAGAGGGACGACGCGCGGTCGGCGAGCCACAGGTCGTACCGCGCGCTGGGGGAGTGCAGCAGGGACCGCCGGAGCAGCGCCTCGGCGCGGATGAGGCGTTTGCGCACCGCGGCGGCGCTGATGCCGAGGGCCGCCGCCGTCGGGGCCAGGCGCGCGTTGTGGGCCAGCCAGGTGCGGACGGTCGCGGCCGCCGACGGCGTCCCGCCCTCGGCGAGGGGCCGCAGCAGGACGTCGGCCCAGTGCGCGGCGGCCGGGGTGGCGAGCAGCGCGTCCAGACCGGGGGCTGCGGCGCCCGCCGGACCGGGGGCCGCCGGGCCGGGAACTGCGGTGTCCGCCGGGCCGGCGGCGGCCTTCAGGCGCAGGGCGAGGTGCGCGGCGGCCTGCCCCGGCAGCGAGCACAGGTCCAGCCCGAGCAGGTCCTCCAGACGGCGGAGCCTGGCCGAGAGCGTGTTGCGGTGCACCTTGAGGTGCCGTACGGCGCCCCCGCCGAAGTCCAGCCAGGAGGAGAGGGTGGCGAGGAGCTCCCCGGCGTCCGGGTCGGTCCGGCGCACGGGGGCGTACCCGGTGAGGGGCCCCAGCAGCCGCCGTGCCCAGGCGGCCCCCGCGGGCCCCAGGAAGGCGGCCGGCTCGCCCTGCGTGTCGAAGGCGGCGCAGCGGCCGGGCGCGGACCGGGCGACGGCCAGCGCGTGGAAGGCCTGGGCGTAGCCCGCGGCCGTCTCCCGCAGCGGCAGGACGCCGCTGACGCCTACCGCGCACCCGTGGGGCGGCGCGTCCGCACCGCCGGCGGGCGGGTCCACGGCCGCGGGGGCCACGACGAGGAGGTGGCGCGCGTACACCGGGCAGGGCACGACCCAGGCGCGGTCGCCGATCCCGCGGAGCCGGTCCCCGGCGAGCTCGCCGCGCCTCCCGGCCGGCCCCTCGACCACCCAGACCCGGACCGGGTCGGGCAGCCGGGGGAGCAGCGTCGCCGCGATGCGGCTCGCGGACGGGACGTCGCCGGCCATGAGCAGGTGCAGGACCGCCTCCCGGCTGCGGGCGTCGGCCTCCCGGGAGCGCCGTACCAGCCGGTCGGCCTCCTCGACCCGCCGGCAGAGTCCGACCATGCGGGCCGTGTCGGCCACCAGCTGCGGCAGCCCCGCCCCGCCGGGCCCGGTCCCGACCACCGCCAGGACGGGTCCTGCCGCGTCCGTGCCCGCCGCGGCGAACCAGCCCGTGCAGCCGTCGCGGTCCACCCGCGCCGCCCCGGCGCCCCGCGCCGCCATGCTCCGGGCCCCCTCCGCGGCGAGCGCCGCGACCGGCGGTCCGCACGGGGAGCCCCGCCCCGCCGCCGCGTGCAGGACGGCCCCGCCGGCGTCCAGCAGGGCCGTCCACCGGCCGCTGCGCCGCGCCAGCCACTCCAGGAGCTCCCGCGTCCCCCCGGGGCCCGCGGCCAGGCGCTGCAGGGCGAGGAGGTGCTCCGCCCGGACGGCGGCCGTCCCCGGCGGCGGGTCCTCGGGGGCTCCCGCCCCGCCGGCCCCCGCCTCCTGTCCGGGTCCGCCCCGACGCCGCGTCACCTCGTCTGCGAGGACCGCCTCTTCACGATGCACCCGCACATCCTCACCCCTCGGCCCTCCGGCGCGCGCAGCCGGGTGGCGGCTGCCGGCCGCCGTGCGGGAGGCGGCCGCGCGCAGCCGGACGCCCCGGCCCGCCCGGCCGCCGCCCGGGCGATCCGGCCGGGCGCGGGTGAGCACCCTACACCTCGACTCGGACATTTCCGACAAAAATCAAGATTCTCTGCAAAAAGCATTGATTGCCGGTCCGTCCGTGCCTACGGTGGCTTCCAGGCGACGTTCGAACAGAATTCGAACACGGGTGGCGGCCGCACGGGCGCGCCCCGCACCGGGGAGGGCGACACCCCCTCCCTCCGGCCCGCCCCCGAAGCGCAGCCGGGAACGCCGCCGGGAACGCCGCCGGGAACACCGTCGGGAACGCCAGGAGGAAGCGGCATGGGCCACATCACCTTCACCCCCGCCACCAAGGAGCGGGCCAAGGCCCGCATCGCGCTCACCGGCCCCACCGGGTCGGGCAAGACCTACACGGCCCTGGTCCTCGCCGCCGGGCTCGGCAAGCGGATCGCCCTGGTCGACACCGAGCACGGCAGCGCCGCCAAGTACGCCGACGAGTTCGCCTTCGACATCCTCCCGCTCAGCGCGTTCCAGCCCGCGACCCTCGTCGACGCCCTCGCGGTCGCCGCCCACGAGGGCTACGACGTCGTGGTCGTCGACTCGCTCTCGCACTTCTGGTCCGGTACCGGCGGCATGCTGGAGCAGGTCGACAACGCGGCCCGGCGTGCCGGGTCGGGCAGCAGCTTCGCCGGGTGGAGGGAGGCCCGCCCCCAGGAGCGGGCGATGATCGACGCCCTGCTCGCCTACCCGGGGCACCTCGTCGCCACCATGCGCACCAAGACCGAGTACGTCGTGGAGACCGACGACCGCGGGCGCAAGGTGCCGCGCAAGGTCGGGCTCCGGCCCGAGCAGCGCGAGGGCATCGAGTACGAGTTCGACATCGTGGGCGACCTCGACCACGAGAACACCCTGGTCGTCTCCAAGTCCCGCGCGAAGCCCCTGTCCGGCATGGTCCTCCGCAAGCCCGGCCCGGAGTTCGCCGAGGCCGTCCTGGCCTGGCTCGACTCCGGCGGGCCCGCCCCGTCCGTGTCCGGCTACCTCGAGGCGGCCACCGCCCCGGGCGCCGCCTACGAGGACCTGCGCGCCCTCTACGAGGACGCCCGCCGGCACAACCTGCTCGGCGCCGCCGTCCTGGACGGCGAGGAGTCCCGCACCCTCGGCGAGGTGATCGTGCGCCACGGCACCGAGGCGAGGCGCCGGGCCGGGAGCGGGACCGGGGGAGGGCCCGCCGACGGGCCCGCGGCCGGACGCCGGCCCGGTCAGGACCGCGAGCCGGAGCCCGCACGGAAGGAAGCGGCCGCATGAGCCTCAAGGACGACGCGGCCAGGGCCGCCGTGCTCCGGGTGCTGCGCGACGCGGTCGACGCCGAGTACGGGGCCGCGCGCCGCTCGGTGCTCGAAGGGCTGCGTGCGGCCCGCGCCGAACTCGACCTGAAGTCGGTGCGGGTGACCCTGCCGGACGGCACCCCCATCGCCACCCTCACCCTCGTCGACCCCCGGCCGGCGGTCGTGGTCGCCGACGAGGGGGCCTTCACCGCCTGGGCGGCCGAGAACCACCCCGGCGAGGTGGAGGTGGTGGTGCGGGTGCGCGCCGCCTGGCAGCGGCAGTTCCTCGCCGGGCTCGCCTGCCTCGAACCGGTCGCCGACCCGCGCACCGGGGAGGTCGTCCCCGGACTGGCCGCGCCGCCGCCGCCCGTCCCGCGGTCGTTCAGCCTGCGGCCCGTCCCGGGCGGACCGGAACGGGTCACCCGGGCCTGGAGCAGCGGCGCGCTCGACCTGCGCCGGCTGCTCGCCCCCGGAGGAGGCGCGCCGTGACCGCCGCCACCGACCGCGGACGGGACGGGCCCGCCGCCCTGTGGTTCCTGCTGGCCCGGTCCGGCCATCTCGCCTGCGGCCGCTGGACGTTCGAGGACGGCGCCCTGTGCTGCGCCTGCGGCGCCGTCCTGTACACCTACCGGGACCCGCCGGCCGCGACGGCGCCCCCGGCCGCGACGCCGCCACCCGGGACGGCGGGCGGCGGCGCGCAGAGGCCCTCCGGCGCGCTCCCCCGCGGAGCGGACCGCCCGGCACCGTCCGACGGGACGGGCCCGCCCGTCGCCCTGGCCGTCGTGGCGCTCCCGTCCACGCACCCCGAGGGGGACGCGGCGGACGCCGCCTGGCGCCTGCTGCTCGCCGACCTGGACGTCGCCGACGCGCGGGCCGCCGCGTCCCGGCTGGACCGGCGGCGTGGCCGCACCACCACCGCCGCCGACCTCTGCGCCGTGACGCGCGCGGTCCGCGAGGAGCGGCTCACCCGCGAACCCCCGCCCCTGCCGGACGCCGGCCCCGACGACCCGCAGCGCCCCCGCACGGAGCTCTTCGCCCTGCTCGCGGCCATCGCCTCGGGACGGTGCGCCGGACGGCCGCCGGCCGCCCCGGCGGCGGCCCCCCGCACCGGTCCGGAGGACGACGTCCTGCGCGCCCGCGCCCTGCGCGTGCCCTGCCCCTGGTGCCGGGCCGCCCCCGGAGGCCCCTGCGCCACCCCCCGGCTCCGCATCCCGCTGACCCGGTCCCCCGCCCATCCGGCGCGGCTCCGCGCGGCGGGGCTCGCCGGGCCGCAACAGCCGCGGGCGCTGCACCGCCCGCCGCACGAGAGGAACCCCCATGGCCGGTGAGACCGTCGTCACCGTCGTCGGCAACCTGACCGACGACCCCGAGATCCGCTTCACCCCGTCCGGGGACGCGGTCGCGCACTTCACCGTCGCGTCGACGCCCCGCGTCCTCGACCGGCAGACGGGCGAGTGGAAGGACGCCGAGACCCTCTTCCTGCGCTGCTCGGCCTGGCGTCAGGAGGCGGGGCACGTCGCCGAGTCCCTGGCGCGCGGCACCCGCGTCATCGTCCAGGGGCGGCTGCGCCAGCGGACCTTCGAGACCCGGGAGGGCGAGCGGCGCACCGTGGTCGAGTGCGAGGTCGACGAGGTCGGCCCCTCGCTGCGGTTCGCCGCCGCGAAGGTCGTCAAGGGGCCGTACGGGAGGGTCCCCGACGGTCCGGGCCCCGGCGGGGACCTGCTCGGCGGCGACCGCTCCGGCGACCCGTCCTCGCGGGACGGGGCCCCGCACGAGGCACCGCACGAGGACCGGAACGACGCCGGGCGGTACGCCGCCGGAGCGGGCGAACAGCCCTTCTGACCGGCGCGGGCACCGCGGAGGCGGACCGGCGCGCCCGGGCACCCGCCCCACCGGCGACCGGGAACCCGAGGGCGGCACCCGGCCCTCCCCGCCCCGCCCGCCCTTCCGAGCACCGACGGAGGAGGACCACGATGAGCTGGAACGACACCCGCGGCAGCGGCACCCCCACCGCTGCCGCCGCCGCCGCCGCCACCGCCGCCGCCGACGGCGGGGACAGCGGGGACAGCGGGGACCGGGCGGTCGAGGCGGCGCTGCGGCCCAGGGACCTGGGCGAGTTCATCGGCCAGGAGCGGGTGCGCGAGCAGCTCTCGCTGGTGCTCCAGGCCGCCCGGCGGCGCGGCGCCGCCCCGGACCACGTGCTGCTCAGCGGTCCGCCCGGCCTGGGCAAGACCACCCTGTCCATGATCATCGCCGCCGAGCTGGAGGCCCCCCTCCGGATCACCTCCGGGCCCGCCATCCAGCACGCGGGCGACCTCGCCGCCGTCCTCTCCTCCCTCACCGAGGGCGAGGTGCTCTTCCTCGACGAGATCCACCGCATGTCCCGGTCGGCGGAGGAGATGCTGTACATGGCGATGGAGGACTTCCGGGTCGACGTCCTCGTCGGCACCGGCCTGGACGCCGCCTCGGTCCCGCTGGAGCTGCCGCCCTTCACCGTGGTCGCCGCCACCACCCGGGCCGGCCTGCTGCCGCCCCCGCTGCGCGACCGCTTCGGCTTCACCGGCCGCATGGAGTTCTACGCCCCCGCCGAGCTGGAGCGCGTCGTCCACCGCTCGGCCGGGCTCCTCGACGTGGAGATCGAGGACGACGGCGCGGCCGAGATCGCCGGCCGCTCCCGCGGCACCCCCCGCATCGCCAACCGGCTGCTGCGCCGCGTCCGCGACTACGCCGAGGTCCGGGCGGACGGCGTCGTCACCCGCGGGACCGCGGCCGCCGCCCTCGCGGTCTACGAGGTCGACGCCCGCGGTCTGGACCGCCTGGACCGCACGGTGCTCGACGCGCTGCTCCGGCTCTTCGGCGGCGGCCCGGTGGGCCTGTCCACGCTGGCGGTCGCGGTGGGGGAGGAGCACGAGACGGTGGAGGCCGTCGCCGAGCCGTTCCTGGTCCGCGAGGGCCTGCTCGCCCGCACGCCCCGGGGCCGGGTCGCCACCGCCGCCGCCTGGGAGCACCTGGGGCTCGCGCCGCGGCAGGACGCCGGTGCGGGCCCGGTGGGGCCGGGTTAGGCGCCGCCGTGCTGCCGCTCAGCGCGTCCGCACCGGCCGCTGCTCCGGGGCCCGTCCGGACCGCGGGCGCCTCCCGCGGGCCGCCCCGGGCCCCGGTGTCCGGTGCCGATCTAAGCTGTCCGCATGCACCTGCGCCCGACGTACGAGAAAGCGGCGACCGGTGGGTCCGTCCCGCAGGCCGGCGGCCTGGAGGACGTCGGACGCCTGCTGGCCGGGCGGGACGTCGCGGTCCTGAGCGGCGCGGGGCTCTCGACCGAGTCGGGCATCCCCGACTACCGGGGCCCCGGCGGCAGTCTGCGGCGGCACACGCCGATGACGTACCAGGAGTTCACGGCGAGCGAGGAGAACCGCCGCCGGTACTGGGCCCGCAGCCACGTCGGCTGGCGGACGGTCGCCCGGGCGGAGCCCAACGCCGGGCACCGGGCGGTCGAGGCGCTGCGCAGGTCCGGCCACGTGTCCGCCGTCATCACCCAGAACGTGGACGGGCTGCACCGGGCGGCCGGCACGCGCGACGCCGTCGAACTGCACGGGGGGCTCGACCGCGTGGTCTGCCTGGGGTGCGGCCGCACCAGCGCGCGCGAGGACCTCGACCGCCGCCTGCACGCGCTGAACGGCTCCTTCCGGGACGCGGGCGCCAGGGTCAACCCGGACGGGGACGTCGAGCTCCCGGACGCGCTGGTCGCCGCCTTCCGGGTCGCGCCGTGCGAGGCGTGCGGGGGAGTCCTCAAGCCCGACGTCGTCTTCTTCGGCGAGAGCGTCCCCAAGGCCCGGGTCCGGCTCTGCTACGACCTGGTCGACGCCGCCCGCGCGCTCCTGGTCCTCGGGTCGTCCCTGACGGTCATGTCGGGCCTGCGCTTCGTCCGCCACGCGGCGCGCACGGGCAAGCCCGTCGCGATCGTGAACCAGGGTGCGACGCGCGGGGACGACCACGCCGCGGTCCGGGTGTCCCGGCCGCTGGGTGCCGCGCTGACGGCCCTCGCGGAGCAGCTCGGAGCGCTACCGCCCCCTGCCTGACGTCCGCACCCGCCCGGACCTCCGGTCCGCCCCGGAGGCGGCCGCCGGCCTCGTCGGGCGCCCGCGGGCCGTCCGGCGCCGTGGCCGGCGGGTCCGGACCCGCCCGGTGGCCGGCGGGTGCGGCCGCGCGGCCCGGGGGGACGGCGGGTGCCGGGGACCGTCACGGCGGTCCGGCCGGGTGACGACCCGCCAGGAGGGGCCTTCCGGCACCCGGAGGGGACGGTGCGGATGGGCCAAACGGCAGAACCGGCGCGCGCCCTCGCCGGGGCCCTGCCTACGGTGAGCGGGCTCGGGGACCCGAATCTGTGTTCAGAGGTGAAAACCGCATGTCCAAGAGCTTCATGCGTTTTACTGCCACCGCCGTCCTCGCCGCCGCCACCGCCGCCCTCCCCCTGGCCGGCACCGCCTTTGCCGCCTCCTCCGGGGAGGCCGGCAGTGTCAGCGGCTACTGCAAGTACCACGACTGCGCCGGCACCGACGGCAGCCGTGGCAGCGGCGGGTTGGGCCAGGGCGGCCGGGGCGACGAGGGCCGTGGCAACGGCGGCGGCCGCGGGGACGAGGGCCGCGGCAACGGTGTCGGCGGCGGCCTGGGGGATGAGGGTCGCGGCAACGGCGGTGGCCGGGGTGACGAGGGCCGCGGCAACGGTGGCGGCCGGGGTGACATCGGCCGCGGGGATGAGGGTCGCGGCGACGGTGGCGGCCGCGGGGACGAGGGCCGTGGCAACGGCGGTGGCCGCGGGGACGAGGGCCGTGGCAACGGCGGTGGCCGCGGGGATGAGGGCCGTGGCAACGGCGGTGGCCGCGGGGATGAGGGCCGTGGCAACGGCGGTGGCCGCGGGGATGAGGGCCGTGGCAACGGCGGCGGCCGGGGTGACGAGGGCCGTGGCAACGGCGGCGGCCGCGGGGACGAAGGGCGCGGTCGGCACCACGGGCACCACGGCCACCGGTACCACGGGCACCACGGCCACCGGTACCACGGGCACGGCCGCCACGGCCACGACCGCAGGTACCACGGCCGCCACGGCCACCGGCACCACGGTTACGGCCACAAGCACGGCCACCGGCACCACGGCTACGGCCACAAGCACGGCCACCGGCACCACGGCTACGGCCGCCACGGCCGCTGACGAGGGACCGCGGCGGCTCGTCCGCCGGGCGGCCCCCGCCTGCTGACCCGCACCTCCGGTCCCCGGGCCGTCGCGCGGGAGGGCCCACAGGACGCGGCACGCCTCCGCGTCCTGCGGGCCCTCGCTGCGTCCCGGCGGCCGGCCGCCCGTACCCCGCGGCGCCGTCGACGCCCCGGCCGAGGCCGGTGCGGACCGCCGGGCGAGCCCGGTCCCATCCGGTCACGGTCATGCCAGAATGCCTGCCATGTCCACGCGTGCACTGGGCTTCGGCGCGATCGCGGAGTCCTACGAACGGTTCCGGCCGGGGTATCCCGCAGAGCTCGCCGACATGGTGATGACGTATGCGGGCCGTCCGCTCCGGACCGCCCTGGAGATCGGTGCGGGGACAGGCAAGGCGACCCGCCTGTTCGCCGGGCACGGGGTCGCGGTCACGGCGACGGAGCCCGACGCGGCCATGCTCACCGAGCTGCGCAGGACGGTGCCCGCAGACGTGAGGACCGTCCGGGCCGCGTTCGAGGATCTGCGGCCGGGCGAGACCTACGGGCTCGTCTGTGCGGCGGCGGCCCTGCACTGGACACGCCCGGAGGGCCGGTGGTCACGTGTGGCCGCGCTCCTGGAACCCGGGGGCGTCTTCGCCTCGTTCGGCGGCCCGTTCCGGCTGGCCGACCCGGCTGTCGAGGAGTCCGTGCGTGCGGCACGGGCGCCGTTCCTGGAGGACGACGAGGTCCCCTCCCCCGACGGGACCGCTCCGGACGAGGAGATGCAGTGGCCGGGCACGGAGCTGCAGCGGTCCCGGCTGTTCGTCGACGTCCGGCAGTCCGTCGTCGAGCGGCGCCTGACCATGAGCGCCGACGACTACGTCGGCTACCTGTCGACCGTCTCGGCGTACCTCCAACTGCCGCAGCCCAGGCGGCGGCAGGCGTACGACGCGATCGCACGGGCCCTGCCCGGGACGGTCGGGGTCGTCGCCGACATCACCGTCCATCTCGCACGCCGCAGCAACCGCCAGGACCTCTGAGCCGTCGGTGCCCGGGCGTTCCCGCCCGGCGCGCGACGCCCCCCGGACTCCATGAGGACCCGGGGGCCCGGCGTCCACGGGGTCCTCGCCGGCGGCAGCGGCGTCTCCCGGGAGGCGGTGCCCGTGTGGTCGCGCACACCGGTGCATCCGGCCCGCCTCCACGGTGCCCGCTGCCGGTGGCAGCGCGACGGCGGCCGGAAGCGGATCCCTGGGCAACTGCAGGTCCGGGCCGACCCGCCGGGCCTGTTCACCTGAGCGCCCGGTTCTGCGCACGCCGACACGGACCTCGGCACGCGGCCCGACAAGATGCGGCCTGGAGCAGTGCGCTCGACGCGGGCGCCACGAGCTCGGGAGAATGCCCGCCATGTCGCTTCAGTCATCCGATCGGCTCCCGGTGCTCTGGCTGTGCGGGCCGGCCGGTGTCGGTAAGACCACGGCCGGCTGGGAGCTCTTCACCCGGCTCACGTCGGGAGGGCTCCCGGCGGGCTATGCGGACATCGACCAGCTGGGCATCTTCCTGCCAGGTCCCCCCGAGGACCCGGACCTGCACCGGATGAAGGCGCGCAACCTCGCTGCGGTGCTGGCCAACTTCCGTGTGCGGGGAGCCCGGTGCGCGGTGGTGTCGGGAGTTGTGGATCCGGTGCAGGGCGTGTACGCCGACGAACTGCCCGGCGCCGCACTGACGGTGTGCCGACTGCGTGCCGAGCGGGAGGAGCTGGCGCGCAGGTTCACCGGGCGCGGCATGCTGACGCACCTGGTGCAGGAGACGCTCGACGAGGCGGACGTCATGGACGCGAGCGGCTTCGGCGACGTGTGCATCGACACGACCGGCCTGGACGTCTCGGCGGTACTTCGGGAGGTGGCGGCGCGCGTCGGCGACTGGACGGTCCCGGGGGGCGGGGACCTCCGCGCCGGGGCGGAACGAGCAGCGGACGCCGTGGTGCCGGCCGACCCGGGCGTGGAAGCTCCACTGCTGTGGCTGTGCGGGCCCACCGGGGTCGGCAAGTCGACCATCGGCTGGCAGGTCTACCAGCACGTTCGCAGGTCTGTCCGCACCGCGTACGTGGACCTCGACCAACTCGCCTTCCTGCGCCCCGTCCCGCCCGACGGCCTCGCCCGTCATCGGCTCAAGGCGGACAACCTGGCCGCCCTGTGGCGCACGTACCGCAACGCGGGTGCGGAGGCGCTCATCGTGACGGGGCCGGTGGAGGACGAGGCGACGGCGAAGATGTACGCCGCTGCTCTGCCGCGCACCGAGGTCACGCTGTGCCGCCTGCACGCGGGGCGTGCCGCCCTGGCGGAGAGGATCGAATCCCGGGGTCGGGGCGGAAGTTGGCCTGCACCGGGTGACCCGCTGAAGGGCCGGTCCGCCACGGAGCTTCGCCGGATTGCCGATGAAGCCGCCGCGACGGCCGTCGCCTTGGAGCGGGCCTCGCTGGGGCGGCTGCACGTCGATACGGACGGGCGCACGGTCGAGGAGTCGGTGGCTGCGATCGTGGCTGCGTGGCCGGGCCGGTGGCGCTGAGGCCGGATTGCCCTGCAGTGCTCGAATCCGGTGGCGGCCCTGCCCCCGACGTCCCCGGTCCGGTGGTCGGAGCCGCTCGTCGAGGGCTGCGACCGGCATCGGCGCCTCGTAGCGCACGGCCCGCCTGCCTGTATCCGGTGGCCGCCGCATGCTGCTGTTCCGGGCGGTTGACTCCGCACTCCCCCGCATGGCGCTCCTTGAGAGCGGACGGCGGCACCCTGGTGACCGTCGAGGAGTCGCTCTCCGGTCCGCTCCTCACCCTCCTCCACAGCAGCGGGAAGCTCCGCGAGGGGCACGAGGACCGGCTGCGGATGCTGAAGGCCGCCGCCGAGGGCTGATCCGGGCCCCTCCGTGGGCCCGGGCGGACCGGCCCGGTCCGCAGGAGCGGGCCGGATCGTGGAGAACGTGTGGACACGCAGGGGTGCCGGTGTGGTTGGATGCGGTCCTTGCCGTTCGTGCCGCGCCCGTACGCCCGCCCGCCCCGTGGATCCCCGGGGTCCGGCGGCGCCCGCCGGCCGCCCGGGGCGGCATGCCGGGGATGGGGGGACACATGGCCGCACGCACGCCTGCGCGCACACCTGCACGGGTCCGCACCACGCGGACCCGTACCGCACGGACCCGCACCGCGCGGCGTCGGACGGCCCTCGCCGTCCTCGCCGCCGTGCTGCTGGCCGTCTGCCCGGGGTTCGGCCCCGTCCAGGCCCGCGCGGACGAGACCACCGTGTCGGTGGACAACCTGCGGACCGGCTGGGACGGGAAGGAGCCCGGCCTCAGCCCCTCGGTGGTGACGTCCCCCTCCTTCGGCCAGCGGTGGAGCGCCCCCGCCCGGCTCGACGGGCAGGTCTACGCCCAGCCGATCGCCGTCGGCGGCACCGTGGTGGCGGCCACCGAGAACAACAAGGTCTACGGCCTGGACCGGACGACGGGGGCGGCGGTCTGGAGCCGCGACCTCGGCCCGGCCTGGCCCGCCGCCGCCCTCGGCTGCGGCGACCTCACCCCCACCATCGGCGTCACCTCGACCCCGGTCTACGACCCGGCCACCGGCGCCGTCTACCTGACCGCCAAGGTGAACGACGGACCCCTGGTCAACGGCGTCCACGACGTCCTGAACCCGCACTGGTACATGCACGCCCTCGACCCCCTCACCGGGGACGAGCGGCCGGGCTTCCCGGTGGTCATCAAGGGCAGCCCCTCCAATGACCCCGGTACGGTCTTCAGCCCCGCGTACCAGATGCAGCGCCCGGGCCTCCTGCTGCTCGACGGCGTGGTGTACGCCGCCTTCGGCGGGCACTGCGACCACAAGCCGTACCGGGGCTACGTGGTCGGCGTGAGCACCACCGGCCGCTCGGTGACCGCCATGTGGACCACCGAGGCCGGCGCCTCCAACGCCGGGGCCGGCGTGTGGCAGGCCGGCGGGGGCCTGGTCTCCGACGGGCCGGGCCGGATCTTCCTCTCGACCGGCAACGGCGTCAGCCCCGCGCCCGGCCCCGGCGGCTCCCCGCCCGGCACCCTCGCGGAGTCCGTGGTGCGGCTGCGGGTGAACGCGGCCGGGGGCCTGGCCGCGGGCGACTTCTTCAGCCCCGCCGACGCGCCCGTCCTGGACCAGCGGGACACCGACCTGGGCTCCGGGGGGCCGGTCGGCCTGCCCGACGGCTTCGGCACCCCCGCGCACCCCCGCCTGATGGTGCAGCAGGGCAAGGACGGGCGGGTCTTCCTGCTGGACCGCGACCGGCTCGGCGGACGCGCCCAGGGGAGCGGCGGGACCGACGCGGTGGTCGGGGTCACCGGGCCGCTGAAGGGCCAGTGGGGCCACCCGGCCGTGTGGGGCGGTGGCGGCGGCTACGTCTACCTGGTCGGCAACGGCGGCCCGCTGACGGCGCTGCGCCGCGGCACCACCGGTGCGGGCGACCCGGCGCTCACCGCCGTCGGCACCAGCCAGGACACCTTCCCCTACACCAGCGGGTCGCCGGTGGTGACCTCGGACGGCTCCGACCCCGGCAGCGCCCTGGTCTGGGTGGTCTGGTCGGGCGGGCCGAGCGGCGCCAACGCCCAGCTGCGCGCGTACGGCGCGGTGCCGGACGCCGGCGGCATCCTGCCGCTCGTGTGGTCCGCGCCCATCGGCACCGCGGTGAAGTTCGCCACCCCGGCCACCGACGGCGGCCAGGTCTACGTGGGCACGCGCGACGGCAGGGTGTACGCCTTCGGCAGCCCGGTCGGCAGCCCGCTGGCGGGCAGCCCGCTGGACTTCGGTCAGGTGCCCGTGGGCGGGACCGGCCGCGGCACGGCCGTCCTGACCGAGAACCAGAGCCCCTCCGGGCCGCTCACGATCAAGGGCGTGGCCGTCAAGGGTCCGTTCACCGCGGACACCTCGGCCCTGCCGCCGACCCTGCCGGCCGGTGGCGGGCTCCCGATCCCCGTCTCCTTCGCCCCCACCGCCGCCGGCGGCGTCAGCGGGACGCTCACGGTGACCACCGGTGCCGGCGACTTCGCGCTGAGCCTGCACGGCGTGGGCACCAGCCCCGGGCTCGCCGCGGCCCCCGCCCGGGTGTCCTTCACCGACCAGCCGACCGGCACCACGGGCAGCGTGAACGTGCAGGTGACCAACACGGGCACCCAGGACGAGGTCGTCACCGCCGCCACCCCGCCCGGCGCACCGTTCACCGTCCGCAACCTGCCGGGCGCCGACCCGGCGGACCCGACCACCGTCCCCGCGCAGGGGTCGCTCGTCCTCCAGGTCGGCTACGCGCCGACGGCGGCCGGGAGCGACGCCTCGTCGATCACGCTGACGAGCACCAGCGGCACCCTCACCCTCCCGGTCACGGGAACCGCGGTCAGCGGCCGGGGCAACCTCGTCCTCACGCCGCCCGCCCTCGCGTTCGGCGCGGTGGAGCGGGGGACGTCCAGGACGCTGGGCTTCACCCTGACCAACACCGGCAACGTCCCCGTGACCGTCACCAAGGCCAAGGCGCCGGCCGGCGTCTTCAGCAGCGCGGACCAGCTCGCCGAGGGGCTGGTCATCGGCCCGCAGCAGGCGGTGCGCCAGTCCGTCACCTTCTCCCCGACGGCGACGACCGGGGCCGCGACGGCCTCCTACGAGGTCACCGGCGACGCCGGGCAGGGCGCCCAGTACGAGGGCCTCTCCGGGACGGGCGTCCCGCCGGCCGCGCAGCGCGGGGCCCTGTTCGCCCGGGACGCCGCCGGCGCCCTGTGGCTGTACCGCGGCACGGGCCTCCCCTCCGCCCCGCTGGGCCCCCGGACCGTCGTCGGCAGCGGCCTGGCCCGGGCCGCCGGCAGCGGCTGGAAGGCCTACGACGCGATCGTCAGCCTGGGCGGCCAGCGCGCGGACGGCAGCGGGGCGGTCGTCGCCCGCGACACCGCCGGCGCCCTGTGGCTCATTCCCGGCACCGGGAGGCCGACGGCGCCCCTGGGGAACCGGATCCAGGTCGGCACCGGGTGGCAGGTCTACAACGCGGTCGTCGGTGCGGGGGACGTGACCGGGGACGGCCGGGCCGACCTGCTGGGCCGGGACGGCTCCGGTGCCCTGTGGCTGTACCGGGCGACGGGCAGCCCGAGGGTGCCGTTCGCCGTGCGGGCCAGGATCGGCACCGGGTGGCAGGTCTACAACGCGGTCGTCGGTGCGGGGGACGTGACCGGGGACGGCCGGGCCGACCTGCTGGCCCGTGACGCCGGGGGCGTCCTGTGGCTGTACCGGGCGACGGGCAGCGCGGCCGCGCCCTTCGCACCCCGGGCCAGGATCGGCACCGGGTGGCAGGTCTACAACGCGGTCGTCCGTGCGGGGGACGTGACCGGGGACGGCCGGGCCGACCTGCTGGGCCGCGACGGCTCCGGTGCCCTGTGGCTGCACCCGGGGACGGGCGGCGCGGCCGCGCCGTTCGCCGCGCGGTACAGGATCGGCACCGGGTGGCAGATCTACAACGCCCTCTTCTGACGAGTCCCCCGGCAGGCCGCCGCGGAGCGGGCGCCCTCCCGGCCGCCCCCCGCGTGCGGCCCGCTCCGCCACCCGTCCCGCCATCCGTCCCGCCATCCGTCCCGCCCTTCCCCGGGCGGCCGTCCGGGGAACGGCGGGGCCGGAGGCGGGCGCAGCCGCGAACCGCCGGCTCCGCGGGGGATGCCGGCCGGACCGCGGGCCGGGGTGCGGCACAGGGGCGGGGCGGACACCTGAGGTGTCCGCCCCGCCCCTGCGCGCTTCGGAGCCTCAGACGCGCACGCCGAACTGGAACGGCAGGTAGCCGTCGTTCATCGCCTCGTACCTGACCGACGCGCCGGGCTTCGGCGCGTGCAGCACCATCCCGTTGCCCGCGTAGATCCCGACGTGGTGCAGGTCGCTGAAGAAGAACACCAGGTCGCCCGGCTGGAGCTGGCTGAGCGTCAGCCGGGTCCCGGCGTTGGCCTGCTCCTCCGACGTGCGCGGCAGGGAGACGCCCGCCCTGGCGTACGACCACTGGGTCAGCCCGGAGCAGTCGAAGGTCGACGGGCCGGTGGCGCCGTAGACGTACGGCGAGCCGATCCGGGTCTTGGCGGCGGCGAGGGCGGCCTGGGCGGTGCCGGACGCCGCGGCGGTGCTCCCGTTGCCCGCGAGGGCGGGGGTCAGCGCCGTGCGGGCCGCGGCGCGGGAGGCGCGCTGGGCCGCGGCGGTCTCGGCGGCCTGGAGCGCGGCGCGCTCCTGCGCGGTGAGGGTGTTGAGCAGGGCCTGCGCCTTCGCCAGCCTGGTCTGGACCTCGGCCTTCCGCGCCTTGAGCTCGCGCGTCGTGGAGTCCAGCTCGGCGAGGTCGGCCTGGGTCTGCGCCTTGTCCTGGTCGAGCTTGTGCTGCTTCTCCTGGAGCTGGCGGAGGGTCTGGGCCTGCTGGGCGCTGACCTGGTCCAGCGAGGACGCCTGGTCCAGGAACCGGCTCGGGTCGGAGGAGAGCATCAGCTGGACGGTGGGGTCGATGCCGCCCGAGCGGTACTGGGAGGAGGCGAGCTGACCCAGCGTGCCCTGCATGGAGGAGACCTCGGCCTGCTGCCGGGCGACCTCGTCCTGCATGTTGTTGACCTGCCGCTGCAGCTTCTGCTGCTGCTCCTTGGCGCCGTTGTACTTCTCCGCCGCCGCCTCGGCCTGCTCGTTGAGCTTGTCGACCTGGGCCTTCACGGACTCCTTGGTCGGCTTCGGCGCGGCCTGGGCGGCTCCGGCCTGGGCGGAGAGGGCGACGGCGGTGGCTGCGGCGGCGGTCAGGACCGAGACGCGGGCGCGGCTGGGCTGCTTGGGGCGGCGGTGGGTCGCCACGAAGGCGGGCTCCATTCTTCCAACGGCCGCCTACCGGGTGAGCTGACGGGTTCGGGCCGGAAGCTGCCCTACGGCGCCTCGGCGGGTCCCGTGAGGACAGCCGCGGCGCCGATTCACCCCGAGGAAGTTGGTTCCCCGGCTCCGATCGACGGCATCCCCGCGTAGGGCAGTCACCTGCCCTGCCGTTCCTCGGACTCGGCGGGAACCACCGCCGTCACCCCCCTCGGGTGATCACTGGAGCAGTGGCTCGCGAAGGACCTTAGTAACAAGAGGGTGATGTTTTCAAACGTTGGTAGGTAAGTCATCAAAGCTCGTGCGCCCGGCGCCTCGACGCCCCGCGCGCGCTCTGTCCGTTGCGTGCCCTTCCTCCCCGGATACGACCTCAGGCGGCGGCGCCGCGCGCCGCGCCCAGGAACGCCAGGAGGCCGACAGGCCGGCGGCCTGGTCCGCGGCGACGGCGCCGAGCGTGAGCTGGAGGTCGGCGGCGTGCCGGCGCGTCTGCTCCAGTCCGTCGCGCGCCTCGCCGAGCAGGCCGGCCAGGGCCTGGAGCCGCGCCCGGGGTGAGCAGGACGGGCACCAGGAGGGTGCGGCCCGGCGCACTCCGGTGGCGCCGGGCCCCGGGCCCCGGGCGCCGGGCCCCGGACGTCGGGCGCCGGGGCGGCGGCGGGCAGGACGGCCCCGGCCCGGGAGCCGCCGGCCGCTGACGGGGGCCGTCCCGCCCCGCGGGGGCCGGAGCTGTCGGGGTGGCCGGGCATGAGGGCGCCGACCGGTGAGGCCGGACCGCGCGTGCGGGAGGACCGCGGGCTGCGGCCGCGGCGTCAGGGCCTCCGGTAGATCGTGATCGAGTGGCCGACCTCGTCGATCGGCCTGCCGCCGCGGATCAGCGCCGCGAGCCGGTCGTCGGCCCTGGCGGCCGAGGAGTCCGACACGACGAGCAGCCCGTGCACCCGTGCCGGGGGCACGCCGCGCGGGTCGGCCGCGCGGATGCCGTAGGCGGCGGGCACGCCGCTGCCCTTGTAGACCAGCCAGACCTGCTCGCCCGGGTAGCGCTGCCGGAGGCGGTCGGCCAGCCGCCCCAGGTCCTGGCCCCAGTCCACGTTGGAGTCGTGCAGGAGCAGGTGCGTCCTCGACGGCCCGCCGAAGGCCTCGTTGGAGTACGGCAGGTAGTACGGGTACGTCCGCAGCGAGCCGACCGCGACGGACAGCACGAGCAGCGCCGTCGCGACACGCACCCACCGGTGGCGGCACACGGCCGCACCGCCCGCCGCCACGGCCAGGAACACCGGCACGAAGACGGCGTACCGGACGCCGAAGTCGCGGGACCCGGTCATCGCCGCGGCCAGCAGCACGGCCGTGGGGAGGAGCACGTACGGCGCCGCCGGCCGCAGCCGCGGCACCCGCACCGCCGCCACCGCGCCGGCCGCCCACAGCGCGAGCATGCCGAGCGGCGTCTTCACCAGCAGCGCGGCCGGCAGGTAGTACCAGAGCGCGCCCCGGTACGGCCGGCCGAACAGGAAGCCGCCGTACGTCGCGTTCTCGAACCCGAACTGGATCCGCATCCCGTCCCGGTACGCCTCCGGGAGGGGCAGCAGGTCGACGGCCGCCCCGCGCAGGCCGTGCACGACCGGCGTGTTCCCGGGCGCCGCCCACCGCAGCCGCGGGTCGACGGCGAGGTAGGAGGCCCAGACCACGGCGACCGCGACCAGGGCCACGGCCGCCGCCGCCCCGGCGCCGCGGGCGAGGAGCCGTGCCGTGCCGCGCGGGCCGGGTGCGGACCCGGGTCCGGGGCCGCCGGCCCGGTGGGCGCACCGCACCGACAGGACGGCCAGGAGCATCAGCACCGGGACCGCGGGCAGCGCGCTCATCTTCGTGGCGACGGCCGCGCCGAGCGCCGCCCCGGCGAGCGGCAGGTGGCGCAGCGGCCGGCGCCGCGCCCGCCACACGGCCCAGAGCGACGTCAGCAGGAAGCCCGCCGCCGGCACGTCGAGCGTCGCCAGCGACCCGTGGGCGATGACGTCCGGGGAGAACGCGTACAGGGAGAGCGCCGTCAGGCCGCCCGCCGGGCCGGCCAGGTCGCGGGCGAAGGCGAGGACGACCAGCCCGAAGAGCAGCGTCAGCGCGATCACCGGCAGCCGCGCCCACAGCATCAGCCGCCACGGGTCGTTGCCCGACGCGTAGAGCACCTGCCGTCCGAGCGCCGTCTGGTCGCCGGTGAAGGAGGGGTCGAGGCGCGGGTGGGCGAACGCCGCCCCGGACGCGATGACGAGCTTGCCCAGCGGCGGATGCTCCGGGTTGTACCGCAGGCTGTGCTGCTGCAGGTAGACCACGGCCGTGCCCACGTACACGGGCTCGTCGATGGTCGGGGTCTGCTCCACCGCCGTCGTGGCCATCGCGGCGGCCATCCCGGCGAGCAGCGCGGCCACGGCGAGTGCGAACGGCCATCGCCGGGGCCGCCGGGGCCGCCGGACGGTCCCCGGACCGGCGCCGGCGGCCCCGGCGGCGCTGTCGATGACGCCCTGCCCCCGCATGGGACCCGACCCTAACGCGGCGGCGCGCGCCGCGTGCCGGTCCGCGGAATCCCCGCCGCGCGCCCCCTGATGGCCCCGCACGGCCCCGGCGGCCGCCCGGGGCGGTCCTCCCCGGGGTGCCCGCCCTCCGGTACCGTCTCCCCGCCGGTCCGGCCCGCATTGAACCGAAGCCGCCCGCGGGCCGTACAGGTGGTGGCGGCCCCGGCACGGTGAACCCGGTCCGCCGTGCCACTGCCGGTCTCCGCACGGAAGGACCTCGGGATTGTCGCTCTTCACGGGCTCGCGTCGGCTGCCGGACGCTGAGAAGGCGGCCGCGGAGGAGGGACCGGCACCGGACGGCGCCGCCACGGACCGGGAGGACGCCGCTGACGGCGCCGCCACGGACGCACCGCACGGACCGGACGCGGCCGCCGCCGCAGCCGCCGCCGCAGCCGGCGGTTGGCGGGGCAGGCACCCGAGGGCGGCGCGGGCCGCGGCACGGGGCACCACCGCCCTCGCCGCCGTGCTCGTGCTCGCGGCCCTCCTCCTGCCGGACCGGCTCGACCGCCTCACCCCCGGCGCGTTCGCCCGCATCCCCGTGGAGGGGATCCTGGGCGCCGCCGTGCTGCTCCTCCTGCCGCCGAGGGCACGGCGGGCGGCGGCGCTGCTCGGCGGTGCGGTCCTCGGCCTGCTGACCGTCCTGGACCTCCTCGACATGGGCTTCCAGTCGGTCCTCGTGCGGCCCTTCGACCCGGTGCTCGACTGGCCGCTGCTCGGCGACGGCGAGGACTTCCTCAAGGACGCGGTCGGCCGGGCCGGCGCGATCGGCGCGCTGGTCGGCGCCGTGCTCCTCGTCCTCGCCCTGGTGGTCCTCACGGCGCTGGCCGTGCTCCGGCTGAGCCGCGTGACGGCCCGGCACAGTGCGGCGACGACGCGGACCACCCTGGTGCTCGGCACCGTGTGGACCACCTGCGCGGCGCTCGGCCTGCAGCTCGCCGGCGCACCGGTCGCCTCCGTGACCGCCGCCCGGCACCTCGAGGCCCACGCGGTGCAGCTCCGCGCGAGCCTGGCGGACGAGCGGGAGTTCGCCCGGGAGGCCGCCGTGGACCCCTTCCGCGGCACCCCGCCCGACCGGCTCCTGACCGGGCTGCGCGGCAAGGACGTCATCTTCGCCTTCATCGAGAGCTACGGCCGCACCGCGGTCCAGGACTCCCTCATGGCGCCGCAGGTCGACGCCGCGCTCGCGGACGGGACCCGCAGCCTGCGCGCCGCCGGCTTCTCCTCCCGCAGCGCCTTCCTCACCTCGCCGACGTTCGGGGGCGGCAGCTGGCTGGCCCACTCGACCTTCATGTCGGGCCTGTGGGTCACGAACCAGCAGCGCTACCGCACCGTGACCTCCAGCGACCGCATGAGCCTCACCGGCGCCTTCCGGCGCACCGGCGCCTGGCGGACCGTCGGGATCATGCCGGGCGTCACCCGCGCCTGGCCGGAGGCGTCCTTCTACGGCCTGGACCACGTCTACGACTCCCGCCGCATGGGCTACAGGGGACCGAAGTTCAGCTGGTCGCCCGTCCCCGACCAGTACAGCCTGACCGCCTTCCAGCGCCTGGAGCACGGCCGGCCGCACGACAGGCCGCTGATGTCGGAGGTCATCCTGACCTCCAGCCACACCCCCTGGGCGCCCGTCCCCCGGACGATCGGCTGGGACCAGGTCGGCGACGGCTCGGTCTACGACGCCGTCAGGAAGGAGGGGAGCACCCCCGCCGAGGTGTGGCGCAGCCGGACCCGGGTGCGCACCGAGTACGGGCGCTCCATCCGGTACTCGGTGGACAGCCTCGTGTCGTTCGTCGAGAAGTACGGCACCGACGACACCGTGCTCGTCTTCCTGGGCGACCACCAGCCCGCCCCCGTCGTCAGCGGCGACGACGCCGGCCACGACGTCCCGGTCGCGATCGTCGCCCACGACCCGAAGGTGCTGGACCGGATGTCCGGCTGGGGCTGGCAGGACGGCCTGAGGCCCGGCCCGACGGCCCCGGTCTGGAGGATGGACACCTTCCGGGACCGCTTCCTCAGGACCTACAGCGGCAAGGCCGCTCCCCGGTGACCTGAGCCGGTGACCCCTCGCCGGCCGCCCCGGGGAGGCGCGGCATGGGGAAGCGGTGGCACACGGCCGGCGACGGGGGCCGGGGCGTCCGGCCGGAGGCGCGCGACGGGCGCGCCCTGGGGGCGCTGGTGGTGGTGACGGTGGCGAACTACGTGGGGCAGGTGCCGTACTACCTGCACTTCCACGGCAGCCATGGCAGGGATCCGGGCGGGCTGTGGGTGCCGCTGGTGGCGACCGGGCTGTGGTTCGCGGCGGGCGCGGTGCTGTACGCCCGCGGCGCCCGGGGCGGGGGAGCGGTGCTGGGCTCGTTCCTGGTGGTGGAGGTGCTGTTCTACCTGCTGCACAACGCCACCGGGGCGGCCGGCCGCGACCTGGTGTCGGGGGACACGGCCCTGACCGTCGCCTCCGTGCTCGGATACGCGGCCACGCTCGCCGCGGCAGGCTTCCTCCTCCGCATGCGGCGCCGGACGCGCCGCCGCCGGCGGGAGGCCGCCCGCGCGTGACCCACCACCCGGACCGGCCGGCCCCCGCCCACGGCCGCACCCACGGGCCCGTCCCCGCCGGCCTCCGGAGCCCGGTCGCCCCACGCCGCTTCCGCCCCCACCGCTCCGAAGCCATGGTCCAGCTCGCGATGACCGACCTCACGAGCCGACGACTCACCCGAGAATCCACCCCGAACCGGTGCGGAACCCAGCCCGGGACCAACCACGAACCAGCGGACCGGGCAGCGGTCCTGGCTCCCGGCGCCGTCAGCAGCGGATGCGGTGACCTGCCCATGGGCGTTCGAGGCGCCGAAGGGCCGGGCCGGGAGCGAGAGGCCGAGCGGCACCAGCGCGCTACCGCTCCCGGCCCCCGGCCCGAGCGGACCGGGGGCCGGGGACGGTCCGAGGGCGTCCGGGCCGGCCGGCGCGGGCCGGCCCGGACGCCGCGGCCTCAGCGGAGGTCGAACCGGTCGAGGTTCATCACCTTGTCCCACGCCGCGACGAAGTCGTTCACGAACTTCTCCTTCGCGTCGTCGCTCGCGTAGACCTCGGCGAGGGCGCGCAGCTCGGAGTTCGACCCGAAGACGAGGTCGGCACGGCTGCCCGTCCACCGGACCTCGCCCGTGGCGGCGTCGCGGCCCTCGAACACGGTCGCGTCCCCGGACGTCGCCTTCCACGTCGTGCCCAGGTCGAGCAGGTTGACGAAGAAGTCGTTGGTCAGCACCCCCGGGGTCTCGGTGAGGACGCCGAGCGGCGACTCCTGGTGGTTCGCGCCCAGGACGCGGAGGCCGCCGACGAGGACCGTCAGCTCGGGGGCGCTCAGGGTCAGCAGGTTCGCCCGGTCGAGCAGCAGGTACTCGGCCGGCAGCCGGTTGCCCTTCCCGAGGTAGTTGCGGAACCCGTCGGCGGTCGGCTCGAGGGCGGCGAACGACTCGGTGTCGGTCTGCTCCTGCGACGCGTCCGCGCGGCCCGGCGCGAAGGGGACCTCCACGGCGAAGCCGGCGTCCCTGGCGGCCTTCTCGACGGCGGCGGCGCCGCCGAGCACGATCAGGTCGGCGAGCGAGACCTGCTTGCCGTCGGTCCGGCCGGCGTTGAAGTCCTGCTGGATCCCCTCCAGGGTGCGCAGCACCACCGCCAGCCGGTCCGGGTCGTTGACCTCCCAGCCGTTCTGCGGCTCGAGGCGGATGCGGGCGCCGTTGGCGCCGCCGCGCTTGTCGCTGCCGCGGAACGACGAGGCCGAGGCCCACGCGGTGGAGACGAGCTGGGACACCGACAGGCCCGAGTCGAGGATCCGGCCCTTGAGGGAGGCGACGTCCCCGGCGTCGACGAGCTCGTGCGTCACCTCGGGGAGGGGGTCCTGCCACAGCAGCGTCTCGGTCGGGACCTCCGGGCCGAGGTAGCGTACGACCGGGCCCATGTCGCGGTGGGTCAGCTTGAACCACGCCCGGGCGAAGGCGTCCGCGAACTCCGCGGGGTTCTCCAGGAAGCGCCGCGAGATCTGCTCGTAGACCGGGTCCACGCGGAGCGCCAGGTCGGTCGTCAGCATGGTCGGGGCATGGCTCTTCGACGGGTCGTGCGCGTCGGGGACGGTGCCGGCCCCGGCGTTGTCCTTCGGCCGCCACTGGTGCGCCCCGGCGGGGCTCTGGAACAGCTCCCACTCGTAGCCGAACAGGATCTCGAAGAACCTGTTGTCCCAGGCCGTGGGGGTGTCCGTCCAGATCCCCTCGAGGCCGCTGCTGATCGTGTCGCCGCCCTTGCCGGTGCCGAAGGAGTTCCTCCAGCCCAGGCCCTGCTGCTCGAGCGGGGCGGCCTCGGGGTCGGCGCCGACGCTGTCCGCCGGACCCGCGCCGTGGGTCTTGCCGAAGGTGTGGCCGCCCGCGACCAGGGCGACCGTCTCCTCGTCGTTCATCGCCATCCGGCGGAACGTCTCACGGATGTCGCGGGCCGCGGCGAGCGGGTCCGGGGTGCCGTTCGGGCCCTCCGGGTTGACGTAGATGAGGCCCATCTGGACCGCGCCGAGGGGGTTCTCCAGCTCGCGGTCGCCGGTGTAGCGCTCGTCGGCGAGCCAGGTGGTCTCGGGACCCCAGTAGACGTCCTCGTCGGGCTCCCAGACGTCCTCGCGGCCGCCGCCGAAGCCGAAGGTCTCGAAGCCCATCGACTCCAGGGCGACGTTGCCGGCGAGGATCATGAGGTCGGCCCACGACAGGCTCCGGCCGTACTTCTTCTTGACCGGCCACAGCAGGCGGCGGGCCTTGTCGAGGTTGGCGTTGTCCGGCCAGCTGTTGAGGGGGGCGAACCGCTGCTGGCCGGCCCCGGCGCCGCCGCGGCCGTCGCTGATGCGGTAGGTGCCCGCGCTGTGCCACGCCATCCGGATGATGAACGGGCCGTAGTGGCCGAAGTCGGCGGGCCACCAGTCCTGCGAGGTCGTCAGCACCTCGGCGATGTCGCGCTTCACCGCGGGGAGGTCGAGGGACGTGAAGGCCTCGGCGTAGTCGAACCCCTCGCCGAACGGGTTGGCCACGGCGGGGTTCTTGGCGAGGATCTTCAGGTTGAGCCGTTCCGGCCACCACTGGCGGTTTCCGCCGCCCTGGGTCGGGTGCAGGGCGCGCCCGTGCGGGACCGGACAGCCACCTCCGCCCTCCGCCTTCGCATCGGTGACGATCGCATCGTGGTTCTCAGTCATGGGAATCCTTCCGGACCGGGCGGATCATGGTGCTCGGGAGCTGGGGGCGGCGGAACGGTCGGTGCCCGGGGTCGGGCGGACGCACGCGGCCCCGTCGCCCGGGAGGCCGTGCTCGTCGCGTGTGGTCGGGTCGCGTGTGGTCGGGCAGGGGGCCTCGCCGACCGCGCACGCGCGGAGGCAGGCGCCTCGGCGCCGGTGCGGTCGCCGGTCCGGACGGTGCCGGGCAGCGCGACGCGGGCGGCCGCCACTCGCAGGCCGGTACCGCGCGGCTCCCCGGCGGTGGTCCTGTCACGTCTCCGTCTCCTGCCCTGCTGGAGCCTTCCTGTCCCTTGGATACCACCTGAAACGATCCTACAATGGACAGAGTCCAAGTCAAGAAGTGCACCAGACCCATATCCGATCGGAGCCCGGGCGCCGCTGGTGGTCCGCGGGCGTCCCGCCGAACCCGAACGGGTGAACCGAGATGAGTGACCTGCTGGAGCGGCTGCGCGGGCGCGGCTGGCGGATGACCTCCCAGCGGCGTGTCGTCGCCGAGGTCCTCGACGGCGACCACGTGCACCTCACGGCCGACGAGGTGCACGCCCGCGCGGCGCGGCGGCTGCCCGAGATCTCCCGGGCGACCGTCTACAACACCCTGGGCGAGCTGGTCGCCCTCGGCGAGGTCGCGGAGGTCTCCACCGACGGCCGCGCCAAGCGCTACGACCCCAACGCGTACCGTCCCCACCAGCACCTGGTGTGCTCCGGCTGCGGCACCATCCGCGACGTCCGCCCGACCGGCGACCCGCTGGCCGACCTCCCGGCGCAGGAGCGGTTCGGTTTCACGGTGTCCGGGGCCGAGGTCACCTACCGCGGGCTCTGCCCGTCCTGTGCCCGGCGCTCCGGCCGGGAGGGCTCACCGGGTCGCCGCTCCTCCGTCCGCGGCGCCGCGCTCCCGTCGGATCCGGCGGAGAGCCTGACCTGAACGCGGTCGGATGAACGGCGGGACCGGGCCTGCCACCGGGCGGGGTGGGAGGGCCTGCCCGTGGTGCGTGCGCTGCCGATGCCGCGCGGCCGGGTTCGGCGGGCCGGGGCCGGCGGCCGCGCGGTGTGCGGTGGCACGGCGTCGGCGCGGATGCCCGACCGGGGCCGTCCGCGTGTCCTGACCGCCGTGCGGGGCATCGGCACGGCCGCCCGGGAAGGCCCAGGAAGGGGGTCCTGCTGCGAAGGCGGCGTCTCTTCGCCGCTGCCGGCCCGCAGCAGAGGCGACCGGCGGCCGGGACGCCGTCCACGGTCCCGGACCTCTCGCATTCCCGACCCCGGGCCGCGGTGCACCCCGGGCCGAGGTGCACCCTGGGCCGCCGCCGGTCCCCGGGAGGCCTCCAGGCCCCGGATTGCGGGCGCCGGTGGGGGCGGTTCTCATGGTGGGGGGGCACGTTCTCGCTCCCGGGAGACCGTGTCGGAGACCGGGAGGCGCCTCGCGCGGTGCGGGAGGGTCTACAAAGCTTCCGGCACGAGTGGCCGCCCGACGGCGGGACGCAGGGAAGGAGTCGGCCGTGACCATTCCGGCGCGCCGGCCCGAGCTGCTCGGCCGGACCGTGGTGGTCATCGGCGGCAGCGCCGGCATCGGGCTGGAGACGGCCAGGCGTGCCCGGACCGAGGGTGCCGAGGTCGTCCTCGTCGGCCGCGATCCCGACCGGTTGGACCGCGCGGCCGAAGAGCTCGGCACGCAGCGCACCGAGGCGTTCGACGCAACCGATCCCGCGGCCCTCGCGACGTTCTTCCAGGACCTGTCGGCCCCGGTCGACCACGTGATGGTGACGGCTGGCGGCCCGAGCTACGGGCCGCTGCTCGACATGAGCGCCGCCGAGGTACGGGATGCGATCAGCGATCACGCGGTGCTGGAGTTCGAGGTCGCGCGCAACGCCGTCGGCCGGGTGAGACCCGGAGGCAGCCTGGTGTTCATGGGAGGCACCGGAGCACGGCGCGTCGGCCGGGGCCTCGGGGCTGCCTCCGCCGCCACCAACGCGCTGCCCTCGTTCACCGCAGCCCTCGCACTGGAACTCGCCCCGGTACGCGTCAACCTCATCGCGGCCGGCTTCGTCGACACCCCGCTCTCGGCCGCGCTGCTGGGCGACCGGATCGAGGAGCGCCGCGCCGAGCTGCGCGCGACGCTGCCGATCGGCCGCGTCGTCGGACCCGCGGACGTTGCGGCGCTGGCCGTCCACCTCATGGTCAACACAGCCTTGACCGGCGCGACCTACGACATCGACGGCGGGCAGCAGTTCGTCTCATGACGAACCCGCCAAAACAATGGAGTGGACATGACCGCTGAGCAGTTCCACGTCGTCGAGGTCTCCCCTTCCCACTGGCGGGTGACGTTCGACAACGGCCCGGTCAACCTGCTGGACCCGGACACGCTCGACCAGCTCGGCGCGCTCGTGGAGCGCATCGAGACCAACCCGCACCTCACCGTGGTCGTGTTCCGCAGCGACACCCCCGGCTACTTCATGGCCCACTGGGACTTCAAGGCCGACAACGCCCGGGTGGCGGGGATGCGTCCCGGGCCGACCGGCCTGCACCCGTACCTGGACAACCTCGTACGGCTCAGCAGGCTCCCCGTGGCGACGATCTCGGAGATCCGCGGTCGCACCCGCGGCGCGGGCAGCGAGTTCGTGCTTGCCACCGACATCCGCTTCGCGTCCGAGAAGGCGGTCCTCGGCCAGTTCGAGGTCGGTGTCGGCGCCGTCCCCGGCGGCGGGTCCATGGCCCGACTCGGACGGCTGGTCGGCCGGGGCCGCGCCCTGGAGATCCTGCTCGGCGGCGATGACATCCCCGCCGAGCTGGCCGCCCGGTACGGCTACGTCAACCGCCTCGTTCCGGATGCCGAGATCGAGGACTTCACCGACGCGTTCGCTCGCCGCATCGCAGCTTTCGACAAGGTGGCCGTCGCCGGAATCAAGGAACTGGTCGATGCGGCGACCCTCCCCGAGGACAGCGAATTCGTCCCCGGCCTGCAGGCGTACTTCTCCACCGCCGGCCGCCCGGAGCACCGGCCGTTCGTCCAACGCCTGCTGGAGAACGGCCTGCAGCAGCCCGACGGTGTCGAGACCGATCTCGGCACCGCGATCGGGCGGCTCCGGCAGCCGTGACACCGCCTGCCGCGAGGATGCCTCCGAGGTCCGCCACCGGACGCGGACCACAGGACAGGACCGCCCTGCGCGACCCGGCGGTCGCCCCCCTGCGAACCACGGCCGGTGCGGCATCGCCGCCGGAACCCGCCACGTCTCCTGCGCGCCCTCCACCCGCCCCCGGACCTCCTGCAGACCCCCTGACCGGCAGCGCGGCCCGGTCGCCACGACTGTGCACCCGCCCCGACCGGTTTCCGCCCCGGGTGCGGCTCCCGCAGGCCGGTCACCACCGGATGCGTACGCGGAGAGCCCGGTGCCCTGGACGGATCCGAACCGCCGACGGTGGGATGCCGGCCCGCGTCTGCCCGGCCGACGGGCCCGAGGTCCGGATACCGCCTGGAGGATCCGCGCGAGGAGCCGTGCGGTCATCCGCGATGACGACTCACTCTGCCGGCAGATCGGGGGTCCCGTCCGCGCGAGGTGAGTGCTGATGCCCACCCTGACCGCGAACGAGGATTCCCGCCTCTCCCTCCGGCTGCGCGTGCGCGAGTTCGCCGTGCCGCCGGATTCCCGTCAGCACCGGACGGCGACGGCGGCGGCGTGGCCGTCCGGGACGGCCACGTCGCCGACCGTCCATCCCGGGGGCTGGGCGATCCGGTCCGCCCCGGTTCCGAGGTAGTCCAGCGTCAGCGGACGTCCGAGGCCCGTGCCGAGCCCCTTCAGGTACGCCTCCTTGCGGGCCCAGGCGCGGGCGAACGCCAGGGGCCTGTCCACCGCGTCGCACTCCCGCAGCTCGGCGGCCTCCCGCGGGTGCAGGAGCGCCCCGATCTCGTCGGCGACCGCCGGATCGGGGACCCGCTCCGTGTCCACGCCCACCGGCGTGGCGGCGAAGGCCAGCAGGCAGATCCCCCCGCTGTGGGACAGGGAGAAGTGGAGGGGGTTCCCGCGCACCGCGGGACGCCCGTGCGGCTCCGGGCACAGGGGGCACGGCAGCCGTTCCAGCGGCACGTCCGCGGGCCCCGTGCCGAGGTAGGCGCCCAGCAGGAGGCGCAGTCCCACGTGGGCACTCACGTAGACGTCCCTGTCCTCGGCCTGCCGGAACGCCGCGGCCCGCTCCTGCTCCCCGTCGTCGAGCACGACGCCGGCCAGCCGTGAGGCGTCGGCCGCGAACCCGTCGGCGCGCACGAGCCACAGGCGGGGCGGCCCGCCCGGCAGGGGCGGGGGGAGCGGGTGCTCCCACACGCCGTTCCGCAGCTCCGCGGGCCGCTCCACCTCACAGGTCGTCACGCGCACACCCTACCGAGGCCGGTTCCGGAGGCCCCCGGGCCCGGGCCTCGGCGCAGGTAGGCGGACGCGTACGCGTCCGCGACCAGGCGGTGCGGCGGGAGACCGGCGGCGCGGAGTCCGGTCGGCACCTCGCGGAGCACCGGGACGCCTCCACGGCCGCAAACGGCGCGGCCCTCGCCCTGCGCACCGGCAGCCGGGCCGCGCGGTGGGCATCCTTGGCGCCTCGAACACGGCGGGCGGGACGCCCCTGACGTGCCGGCCGCAGCCGCCTCCCCGAACCCGGCGCACATGCAGCGGGTCGGACCCGTGCTGTTTCGGGGCGGAGCTCGTTGTGATCAAGGGGCGCGCCGGCGGACCGGCGCGCCCTTGTCGCACGTCCACAAGGCGCACGCGCCTGTAGGGAAAGATTCGTACTTTTGAAGAGCGATCGTAGGGACTCCGGTTCTCCGTGGCACGTCACCGCCTTCCAGGTCCGGCCCGGGGAGCGCGGTGCCCCGGAACTGGTGGGCCGTGTCCGGGAGCTGCGGGCGAGGATCCTGTTCGACAACGGGCGGCGCCCGGACTTCCGGCGGCACGACGGCGGGTACGCCGACGACCAGGAACTGGACTTCGGCGCCTGGCACTTCGTGGGCAGGCACGGGCCGGACGGGCCGCCCGTGGGATACGTGAGGCTGTCCACGCCGCTCACCGGCGAGCTGTTCCAGTCGCGGGCCCACCTGGGCGCGGAGCGGTTCGAGGAGTTGCTGCGCGAGCAGGGGCTGGGCGTTGCCGAAACGTTCGAGCACAGCCGGCTGGTGGTCGAGCACCGGGCGCGCAAGCTGGGCCTGGGGATCCGGCTCAACGCGTCGGCGATCGCCGCCGCGCGCTTCCTGGGCGCGAAGGCCATGATCGGCACCTCGGGGACGGCGGACGGGCAGGACCGGTTCCACGAGCGGTTCGGTTTCCGGCCGGTCCGCGGGACCCGCCGCTACGTGGACCACTACACCGAGGACGTCGTCGTCATGCTGTACCGGGCCGTGGACCGCGCCGGGGAGTACGCCGACCTGGTCGAGGACCTGGAGGCGGCCTTCCCCGCGACCGCGGTGGCCTCCGACCGGGTGCGCCTGGACGGGCCGGAGGTGCGCCGGGCCTCCGCGACGGCGGCCGCCGCCAGCACCGGAGCCACCGGAGCTACCGGAGCCACCGGGGCCACCGGGGCCGACGCCCACGGGCCCCGCGACGACAGCGGTGACGGATGCTGGCAGCCGGTGCTCCACGAGCCGCGGCACGACCGGGACCGGCGCGCCCTCGACGCCCTGCTGGAGTCCGGCCGGGTCCGCCAGGTCTGCGACACGGTCGGGGAGCAGCTGCGGGAACTGGTCAGGAGCCGCGAGCCCGGCCGGGACCTCGCCGGCGGGGACCTCGACCGCGCCGTCCGCGAACAGCTCGCCGGAACCGATCCCCGCGACTACGGGACCTGGGCCTGGTACCCGTGGTCGGGCCGCCTGGTGCACCTGCTGCCGCGCGAGGAGTTCCGCCTCGTGCGCACCGACCGCAACCGCGGACGGATCGAGCGGCCCGAGCAGCGCAGCCTGTTCACCCGCCGCGTGGGGGTCATCGGTCTCTCGGTGGGCAGCAGTGCGGCCCTGACCCTCGCGATGGAGGGCGTCGGCGGCGCCTTCCGGCTGGCCGACTTCGACACCCTGAGCCTGTCCAACCTCAACCGGCTGCGCGCCGGCGTGCACCACCTGGGCCTGAACAAGTGCGTCATCGCGGCGCGCCAGATGTTTGAGATCGACCCCTGGCTGGACATCGAGATCCACCCCGGCGGCCTGACCGAGGAGACCCTGGAGGAGTTCTTCACCGGCGGCAGGGGCCCCCTCGACCTGCTCGTCGAGGAGTGCGACACCCCCTGGGTGAAGATCGCCGCCCGCGAACGGGCCCGCGCGCTGGGCGTCCCGGTCGTGATGGACGCCAACGACCGCGGCCTGCTGGACGTGGAGCGGTTCGACCTGGAACCGGACCGGCCGCTGCTCCACGGCCTGCTCGGCGGCACCACCTCCGACGACCTGGCCCGCCTCACCCGCCAGGAGACGGTCGACCTCATCCTCGACATGGTCGACCGGGAGCGGATCAGCCCCGAACTCGCCGCCGCCGTCCCGCAGATCGGCACCACGCTCAGCAGCTGGCCCCAGCTCGCCTCCGGCGTCGCCCTCGGAGGCGCCCTGGTCACGGACGCCGCCCGCCGCATCCTGCTCGGCCGGCCCCGCCCCTCCGGGCGCTTCTACACCGACCTCGAGGCCCTCACCGCGGGAGACCGGAGCACCGTCGCATGACCCTCACCCGCGAACTGCCCGCCGACACCCACACCGGGGCCGGCCTGCCGGTCCCGTTCACGGTCGCGGGTACCGCCGTCCACCTGCCCCCGACCGTCGTCACCAACGAGGACCTCACCCGGACCCTGGACACCACCGACGAGTGGATCGTGGCCCGCACCGGCATCCGCCAGCGCCGCCGCCTCGACCCGGGCCTGGCCACCTCCGACATGTGCCTGGCCGCCGCCGGACCCGCCCTGCGGGCCGCCCGCCTCACCCCCGCCGACCTGGACGCGGTCATCGTGGCCAGCTACACCCACGACCAGCCCCTGCCCTCCACCTCACTGATCGTCAAGGACGCGCTCGGCGCCCGGCGGGCCCTGGCGTTCGACGTCACCCAGGCGGCCTGCGCCTCCGGCGTCCACGCCGTGCTGCTCGCCGCCCACCTCCTGCAGAACCCTTCCGTCACCACGGTCCTGGTCCTGGCCGCCGACTGCGCCTCCCGCGTCACCCGCCCCGGCGACCGCACCGCCGGCGTCTTCTTCGGCGACGCCGCGGCCGCGGCCGTCCTCACCCGGACGGAGGCCGCCGGAGCCGGCCTGCTCTCCCACGACCTGGGGTCCCAGCTCTCGTACCAGGTGCAGATCGCCGCCGGCGGCTCACGCCTGCCCACCAGTCCCGACACCGTCGCCTCCGGGGAGCACTACCTCGCCATGGACGGACGCGCGGTGTGGGACACCGCCACCACCCGCCTGCCGCAGAGCATCACCAACGCCGTGCGCCGCGCCGGCCTCGCCCCGGCCGACATCGACCACTTCTTCCTCCACCAGGCCAACATCAACATCCTCGACCACACCCTGAGGGAGCTCGGCGTCCCCGCCGAACGCGCCCCCGTCACCCTCGACACCCTCGGCAACACCGGCGCGGCCGGGATGTTCACCGCCCTCCACCACGCCACCACCCGCGGGCGCCTGCGCCCCGGCGACACCTACGTCCTGTCCGCCATCGGCGCCGGATTCCACTGGGGCACCCTGTGCCTGCGCCACGGCTGACCGGCCCCCGCCGCACGGCCCCGCCCGATCCGCCGCCCTCCGCGCCCGCTCCCGCGCGCGGGGCCGGACCTGACCGGACCGGACCGTAGGCGGCCACCGCCCGACCGGCGCCCCGGCACCCTGCCGGGGCGCCCCTCCCTCCGGCCCTCGCAGCGGCTCTGCGCGCGGCCGGGGGCCCGGAGGGGCGGGCCTGATCCAAACCTGCGGGGCGGCCGCCGTCCCTCCGCATGCGAGCAGTTCCAGCTCGCTCCTGCCCGTCTCCCGGCCGGTGGCCGGCGCCGCGGTGCCGTCACGGCCGGCGGCGGTTCGGGGGCGTCCGCCACGGATGGGCCGCCTGGGGCCGCCTGCCCTCCTGCTTCCGGCCGACGTCGCCCCCCGTCTCGCGGCCGGCGCCGAGCTGCCGTCCCGGGTTCCGGGACGGGAACGACGTCGACGCGGACGGCGACCTGGTCCGGCCGGACGGGGCCGCCGGCGGGGGCGCGGGGCCGTCGGCGGACCGCCGCCGGGGCGGGTCAGGCGGCGGAGCGCCCGTCGGCCGGGCGGCGGCGCAGCGCGGGCTCCCGGACGGCGGGCGGGTCGTACGCCGTGTCGAGCGTCCCGACGTCGGCCCCGGGGGGCACGATGGCGTCGATCCGGTCGAGGATCTCGTCGCTCAGGACGGTCCCGGCGCCCGCGAGCAGGTCGTCGAGGTGGTCCATGGTGCGCGGTCCGATGATCGCCGAGGTGACGCCGGGGTGGGAGACCGCGAAGGCCAGGGCCAGGTGCGTCAGCGGCATCCCCGCCTCCTCGGCCAGGAGGACGAGCTCTTCGACGGCGTCGAGCCGGCGCTCGTCGTGCAGGTGCCTGAAGCCGAAGCGGGCCCGGTGGCTGTCGGCCGGCCGGCCCTTGCGGTAGCGGCCGGTGAGCAGGCCGCCCGCGAGGGGGCTGTAGACCAGGGCGCCCATGCCGTAGCGCTCGCAGACGGGCAGCACCTCGCGCTCGATGCCGCGGTTGAGGACCGAGTACGCCGGCTGCTCGGTGCGGAACCGCTGCAGGCCGCGCCGCTCGGCCACCCACTGCGCCTCGACGATGTCCGAGGCGGGGAAGGAGGAGGCGCCCACGGCCCGGACCTTGCCCGCACGCACCAGGTCGGTGAGGGCGGAGAGGGTCTCCTCGATGTCGGTGTCCGGCGCGGGCCGGTGGATCTGGAACAGGTCGACGTGGTCGGTCTGCAGCCGGCGCAGCGAGTCGTCCAGGGCGCGCACCAGCCAGCGCCGCGAGTTGCCCTGCTGGTTGGGGTCGTCCCCCATGGGGAGGTGGGCCTTGGTGGCGAGCACGACGGTGTCGCGGCGGCCCTTGAGGGCCTTGCCGACGATCTCCTCGGACTCGCCGCGCGAGTAGGCGTCGGCGGTGTCGACGAAGTTGACGCCGGCGTCCAGCGCCCTGTGGATGATGCGCACGGAGTCGTCGTGGTCGGGGTTGCCGATGGCGCCGAACATCATCGCGCCCAGGCAGTAGGGGCTGACCCTGATGCCGGTTCGGCCCAGCGTGCGGTACTTCATGGCTCTCCTCGTGCGGTGGCCGGGATCCGCGGCGGCGCGGTACGCTCGCTCAAGCGGAACAGCGTTCCGGAAAGAAGATACGGAACACTGTTCCGTTTAGCAAGGAGAGGTATCCGTGGCCGACGGCCCGACGAACGGGGAGCGTCCCCGCCGGAGCGTGCGCGCCGACGCGCAGCGCAGCATCGACACCCTGCTCACCGCGGCCGCCGAGGTGTTCGCCGCCTCCGGCGTGGACGCCCCCGTGCGGGAGATCACCGCCAGGGCGGGTGTGGGGGCCGGCACGCTCTACCGGCACTTCCCGCAGCGCTCGGACCTCATCGCCGCCGTCTTCCGCCACGAGGTCGACGCCTGCGCCGACGCCGCCCCCGCCCTCGCGGCCGCGTGCGAACCGGTCGACGCCCTCACCCGGTGGCTCCAGCGGTTCGCGGGCTTCATCGCCACGAAGCGCGGCCTCAGCGCCGCCCTGCACTCGGGGGACCCGGCCTACGACAGCCTGCCCGCCTACTTCCAGCAGCGCTTCGTGCCCGTCCTCGGCGCACTGCTCGACACCGCCGCCCGGGCCGGCCGCATCCGCTCCGACATCGACCCCGAGGACCTGCTGCGCGCGGTGGGCAACCTGACCCTGCCCGCCCAGGACGACGCCGACGGCCACACGCAGCGCATGATCGCCCTGCTCGTCGACGGACTCCGCTACGGCGCCCCCGCCGGGTCCGTCTGAGCAGCGGCCCGGCGGCGGCCTCCGCCCCGGCCTCCGCCCCGGCCGCCGACCGGTACGCCGCAGCCGTCGGACGCGGCCGCCCGCCGACCCCGGCCGCCGCCCGCCGACCCCGGCCGCCGACCCGCAGAGCCCGGACGGTCAGCGGGACGCCCCGCCCCCGGCCGCACGCCCTGCGCGGCCGGCCGGCCGAGCACGTACCCGGCGACGGTGCGCCAGCCGCTGTCGACGGTGAGGGAGCGGCCGCGGTCGGCGAACTGGTTCAGCCCGGGACGGCGGGGGAGTCCCCGTACGGCTTGTGGGCGGCGCGGGTCACGGCGTCGGGGACGGCGTGGTCCTCCTGGCCCGAGACGAGGAGCAGGGGGCCGCGGTCGGCGGCGCCCGTGCCGACGGCGGCGGGGGAGTTCCGGCTGACGTTGGCCAACGCGGCCTTGCACAGGCGGCCGCCGGGGGAGCGGATCGTGTGGCGCTCGAACAGCTCGTCGGACTCCTCCCGGCACACGGCGTTGCCGAAGCCGCAGCGGAACTGCGCCGCGGTCAGGGGGGCCGAGCGCCGCCTGTTCGCGGGATTGCCCAGCACGGGGAAGCCGGGACGCAACTGCGAGAACGGGAGGGCCTTGACGCCCTTGATCCGGGCGGGGCCGAGGGCGACCGCGGCGCGGGCCGGGCCCTGGCCGAGGAGCTTCTGGGCGATCAGGCCGCCGAAGGAGTGGCCGACGACCACGGGCTGCCGGTCCGGGGCGTCGATGACCCCGGCGCGTAGTGGGCGGTGGCGTCGTCGGTGCCGAGTCCGGCCACGGCCTCGGGACGGCGGCGGGCCTCCGCCACGGTGTCCGGCTCGCCGGACCGGCCAGGGGCCACGGCCCGCTCGGCGGGCGGCGGGCACCCCGGGGAGCGCCGGGCCTGCGCCCCCGTACCGGGACCGCCGGCGCCCCGGGAAGCACCGGCGGTCCCGTACGCGGGCCGCACACCCTCCCGTGCGGCCCGGAACGGCGGGTCACAGCCTCCCCCGGCCCTCCGCCCGGCCGGCGGCGTCGAAACCCGCACCCACGGGCCCGGCCCCCCAACCGCTTGCGGGGCCGGCGACGCCTCCGGCCGCAGGTCCCATCGTGCGGACCCCTGGCCCGCCGATCCAGCGCCGTGCCCTTTCCGCCCGGAGGGCCTTCCCCTTCGTGCAGGCGGACCGGGGCCGGCGCCCCTCCCGGGTGGTCACGGCCTCCCCGTCGGCACCGTCCGTCCGGCCCGGCAGTGCCGCCCGTCGTTGATGCACGCCACGACCTCGGCCATCCGGGAGTCCGACATCACGTCGATGAAGAGGGCGTGGCCGGTCGACGGGTCGTGCCGCTGCTCGGGGAAGGAGTCCAGCGCGACGGGGGTGCCGGGCGGGACCGCGTACGCGACCACGACCCGCAGGTGCGGCACCGGGAAGGTGCCCGGAGGGCACGAGCCCCCCGCCACGGGGAAGACCGCGTGGCTGCGGTGGTCGGCGCTGTCCGTGCGCAGCCCGTCCCAGCAGCTGGGGAAGTCCAGGGTGGTGGTCAGCCGGTGGCCGACCGGGCACCGCGTGTACCGCAGGGAGAGGCGGCCGGGGAAGCCCTCGCACCCCCACTCCGCGCGGGCGTGGGCGCCTCCGTCGGTGGCCGCCTGCGCGTCCCCGGTGACCAGCCGCAGGAAGCGCGGCATCGGCACGACCTGGCCCGTCGGGTTGCCGGAGAACCCGATGGACACCGAGGCGGGGTCGAGGACGGTCCCCGTGTTGCCGTCGGCCGCCGCCGCGCCGTGTGCGTCCCCGCCGCCGCCCTCGCCGCCCGGCACCCGCAGCACGGGCCAGAAGAACGTCGACCGGTCGCCGCCCGTGCAGGTCGTCCCGGCCGCCGCCAGGCTGTCGTCGGTGGAGAAGGCGTCGGTCGACAGGTTGCCCACGTAGTCGTGGGTGTGGTGCGCGCCCATGGAGATGCCGGGGGAGATCACGACGTTGTCCGCGTTGCGGTGGTGCCCCTCGTTCCGTCCGCAGTCCTCGGTCCAGGACCCGGTCGAGGCCCCGGGGGCGGGCGGCGGGTCGGCCACGGGGGCGACCTCGCGGATGTCGACGGACCACCCGGGTGCGGAGGCGGGGCCGGCGTGGGCCGGACCGGTGGAGCCGGGCCGCAGGACGCCCAGGCAGAGGGCTGCCAGGGCGGCGAGGACGGCGAGGACGGAGAGAGCGGCGAACGCCGGGCCGCGTGTCCGGTTTCCGGACATGATCCCGATCTCCATGCGTGCAGTGTCGCAGCGGCCGGGCCGCTTGGTCAAAGGATCAAGGACATCCCCGGCCGCCCGGTGTGCACGCCGGGCCCTGTCGGCGATGCGGATTTAAATCGGTATGTAATATGCAAGTTATGCGGATGGGCTTCGGACCGGACGGAGGCTCCGGGGCGCCCCCGCAGGGGTTCCGCCGCGAGGGGCGGGGCGTCCCCGCCGTCGGGGACGCCCCGCACCGGCCCGGAGGCGGGCGCCCCTCCCGCACGACATCCCGGAAGCCCGAGCCAGGAGTACCACTGATGCTGTCCCCCCAGGCCGCCCCCGTCGTCGAAGCGACCCTCCCCGCCGTCGGCGCCGCCGTCGGCGACATCACCGCACGCTTCTACGACCGGCTCTTCGAGGCCCACCCCGAACTGCTCCGCGACCTCTTCAACCGCGGCAACCAGGCCAACGGCGCCCAGCGCCAGGCCCTGGCGGGCGCGGTCGCCGCCTTCGCCTCCGCCCTGGTGTCCCACCCCGCGCAGCGGCCGGACGCGATGCTCCGCCGGATCGCCCACAAGCACGCCTCGCTCGGCATCGCCCCCGAGCAGTACGAGGTCGTCCACGAGCACCTGCTCGCCGCGATCGCCGAGGTGCTGGGCGAGGCGGTCACCCCCGAGGTGGCAGCGGCCTGGGACGAGGTCTACTGGCTGATGGCCAATGCCCTCATCGCCCTGGAGAAGGACCTCTACGCCGGTGCGGGCGTGCGGCCGGGGGCGGTCATGCGCCCGTGGACCGTCCTCTCCAGGCGCCTGGAGACCGACGACGTCGCCACGTTCCTGGTGCGTCCGGCGGACGGGGGGCCGGTGCCCGCCTCCCTCCCCGGCCAGTACGTCTCCGTCCAGGCCGAACTGCCCGACGGTGCGCGCCAGATCCGCCAGTACAGCCTCTCCGGCCACCCCGACGGCGCCCTGCAGTTCTCCGTGAAGCGGGTCACCGGCACGCCGGACGGAGAGGTCTCCAACCACCTGCACGAGCACGTCGGCGTCGGTGACACGCTCCTGGTGAGCCACCCCTTCGGGGACGTCACGCTGGGCGGCGGCGACGCCCCGGTGCTGCTCGCCTCGGCGGGGATCGGCTGCACCCCCATGGTCGGCATGCTCTCCCACCTGGCCGCCACCGGGGCCACCCGCCGGGTGATCGCGGTCCACGCCGACCGCGACCAGTTCGCGCACGCCTTCCGCCCGGACCTGCACCGGCTCGTCGGCAGGCTGGCCGACGCCGAGGCGCACATCTTCTACCGGAACCCGGTGGGGGAGTGGCCGGAGCACAGGAGCGGCCTCGTCGACCTCTCGACGGTGGAGGTCCCGGCGGGCACCACCGCCTACCTGTGCGGGCCCCTCCCCTTCCTGCGCTCGGTGCGCGGACAGCTCATCGAGGCCGGCGTCCGCCCGGCCGACATCCACTACGAGGTCTTCGGCCCCGACCTGTGGCTGGGCGCCGGGGCCTGAGGCGTCCGGGGGAGGTGCGGACGCGTCCGCACCTCCCCCGGACGGGGCGGCCGAAGCCGGTGCCGGCCGGTGTCAGCCGGCGGCGGCCGCCGCGTCCGCCCCCTGCGGGCGGTGGTGCGCCGGCGCGGGCAGGCTCAGGAGGAGCGGTCCCGTCGGCCCCGCGACCAGGTCCGCGATGGTGAGCTCGTCCAGGACCGCGTAGAAGGCCTCCTGCGCGCGCCGCAGGGCCCCCCGCAGCCGGCAGCCCGTGCGCAGCGGGCACGGCACCGCGTCGTCGCAGCCCACCACGTCGCCGACGCCCTCCAGCTCCCGGGCGAGCCAGCCGACGGAGAACGCCTCGGCGGACGTGCTCAGGGCCAGGCCGCCGCCCCGCCCGCGGCGGGCGTCCACGACCCCCAGCTCGGCCAGCCGGTGGACCGCCTTCGCCGCGTGCGTGTAGGGCACGGCCAACTGCTCGGCAGCCTCGCGGGTCGTCAGCAGCTCGTCCTGACCGGCCGCCGCAAGGCGCATGACGATGCGCAGGGACAGGTCGGTGAACTTGGTGAGCCTCATCCCGCCACTCTAGCAAAAATAGGCATTTCGCTGCCGACTTATCGGCCGTGCACCCGGCAGGGCCGCCGGTGCCCCGCAGCCCTGCCGCGGACCGTGAGGATTCTCTCGCCCGGGCGGGCGGGTGCGGTGGCGTCGCCGGCGCGGAGGAGGCCGGGTGGTCCCGCCGCCGGGGGCGACCGCATTCCGGTCGGTCCGCCACCCGGGGCCGGTCCGCCGCCGGGGTGCCCGGGCAGTCGTCGCGCCCTCTCGGGCACGTGGTCGAAGGGCCGGGGTCCCGCTCGTCCACAATGCAGGGACGGTACGGGCGACGCCGCCGCCCCCGGTCCACCCCATCGTCCCTCCGTCCGCCTCCCGGAGCAGCGCCATCGAACTCCCCGACATGTCCACGAGCGAGTCCCAGCGATTCCACAACGCCCTCGGCGAACTCGCGGTCCTGTACCGCAGCGCCGTCCGCACCGTCGCGGCGATCTCCCGCGGCCTCTCCCATTCGGCCCGCACGCTGGAGGCCCTGCGGGGTGACGTCCGGCTCGTCCGCGAGGACCGGGAGGCCGACGGCGCCCCGGAGGTCCCGCACGCAGCCGGCCTCCACCCCCGGGACGACGACCTCACCCCGCTGCACCTGGCGGCCTGCCTGGGGCCCCGCGAGGCGGCGGCGCTCCTGGCGGAGCTGGCCGGCGACGCCCCCGCGCAGCCGCCCCGTGCCGCTCCTCCGGCGGGCGCGGTCGAACGCTCCTGCGTCGCGCTGCTGTCATGGCAGTACCACGGGACCCCGGGCGTGGAGGGCTGGGAGCTGTTCGCCGGCGCGGACCGGACGGAGGTCGCCACGATGCTCGCCCGCATCGCCCTGCAGTTCGCCGAGGAGGCGGGCGTCGACGTCCCTGCCTGGCTCGCGCGGGCGGGCGCGGACGCGGCCGCCCGCTGAGGGGATCCGCCCCGGGCCGCGGCGGGGTCCGGGGGCGCCCGCCCGGCGGTGGTCCTACAGCAGGCCGCGCCGGAAGGCGTAGGCGACGGCGTGGACGCGGTTCCGCAGGGAGAGCCGCGTGAGGACGCCGTGGATGATGCTCTTGATCGTCCGCTCCGAGTAGTGCAGCCTGGTCGCGATCTCGGCGAGGTCGAACCCCTCCGCCAGCAGCCGCAGGATGTCCACCTCCCGGGTGGACAGGCCCGACGGTGTGAGGTTCCTGGGGGCGAGCACGTTCTGCTGGATCGACCCGATCTCCTCGACCAGCGCCCGCACCGCCGTGTCCGGCAGGTCGGCCTTCCCCTGGGCGCTGCGGAGGACCGCCTCGGTGATCCGGGAGAAGGTGGTCGAGGTGCGCGGGAGCAGTGCCACCACTCCGCAGCCGGCCGCCCGCACCAGCCGGTGCTCGTCCACGGCGTCCGCCACCAGGACGAAGCGCATCGCGGGGTTGGCCGACGTCCGGCGCAGCTCCTCCATCCGGGTCAGCACCTCGTCCGTCACCCGGTGTGCGACGACGAGGACGACGTCCGCCTCCCCGATGCGGTCGGGGTCGAGCAGGACCACCGACCTGTTCGACCGGAAGTAGGCGTCGGCCCCCTCGGCGGAGAGGTTGTCGCAGCCGACGACGGCGAGGCGCGGCCTGCCGTTCCTGGTGCCGGCCGTGGCCGTTGCACCGGCGGTGCCGGCGGGTGCGGGATCGGTGTCCATCGGGGCGTCCTGGGGGTTGGGTTCCGCGGTGCCGTGCGCGGGTGCGCGGCCGCTGGGGCCCTCCTGGCGGAGTTCCGCACCGTTTTGGTAGTTACAGTATCAACCACCAGAGTCGGACTCCGGTCATTGGAGGCCAGGTCAGCCGGGTAGCCTGGGGCGATGACGCAGACACCCCGCCCGCTCACCCGCCGTGAGGAGTACGCGCAGGCCACGCGCCGGTCGATCCTGGACGCGGCGCGGCGGCTCTTCGCCGTGCAGGGGTACTTCGCCACCAAGGTCGAGGACGTGGCCGCGGAGGCCCGGGTCGCCCCCGCCACCGTCTACGCGGTGGCCGGCGGAAAGCAGGGACTGCTCGGGGAGCTCGCGCGGACCTGGGTGCGGCATCCGGCGATGCAGACCTCCGAGGACTGCGCGGAGGGGACGGACGAGCCCGGCGAGGTCGTCCGGGGGATCGCCGCGGCCTCCCGCAGGATGCTGGACGAGGTCGGCGACCTGATCCGCGTCGTCACGGCCACCGCGCCGCACGACCCCGGGGCGGCGGACCAGCTCGCCCTCGCCCAGCAGGCCCTCCAGTACGCCTTCACCGCCGCGGGCCGGAGGCTCGGGGAGCTCGGCGCCCTCCGGCCCGGCGTGGACGCCCGGCACGCCGCCGACGTCCTCAGGTTCTACCTGTGCTACCCGTCCTTCCTCACGCTCCACGAGCAGAGCGGCTGGTCGTTCGACCGGGCCGAGACGTGGCTGGCCGAGCAGGCGTGCCGGGAGCTGCTGGGGCGGTGAGCCCGCGGCGCCTCGGGGTGCGCCACCCCGGCGCCGGCCGGCCGCGTCGCGGTTCCGTACCGGGCTTGCCCGGGTCCTCAGGGCACCACGGTGACCGGCCACCGCCCGGCGCGCACCAGCCGCACCGCCAGGGACCCGACCAGCCGGTGCCCGGTGTGCGTCGACGTGCCCACCACGACCGCGTCCGCCTGCAGCTCCTCCGCGAGCCGGGAGAGCTCCCGGAAGGGGTCGCCGCTCAGGGAGACGAACTCCACCCGCACGCCGGCGCCCCTCGCGCCCTCCTCCAGCTCCCAGCGGACCTCCTCGCCGATCTCCGCCAGGGTGCTCTGGAGGGAGGTCTCCGCGTCCGGGACGAGCCGGGCCGTCGCCGGGGTCCTGGCGACGAACGCCGCCACCAGCCACGCTCCCTGCCGCCGGGCGAGTCCCGCGCCGTAGGCCGCCGCGCGGAACGAGGTGGGCGAGCCGTCGACGCCCGCCGGCACGGTCCCCGGACCGTCGCCGCCCCCGTGCACACCGTGCGCTTCCATGTCCACCACCCTCGCACCGCCGCAGCCCCGCCGCGCGGTGCACCGTCCCCCGTCAGTCGGTTCCTCCCGCCCGGGCGGTCCTCCCCGGTCCGCCGGCCGGGGACGGCCGCGCAGGCGGGTCCCCGGCCGGCGGCGCGTCAGGACGCCCCGTCCATACCGTCGAGCAGGCGGGAGAGCGGGCTCAGCATCTCCTGCTGGAGCCGGGTAACCTTCGTCTGGGCGTCGCGCACGGCGGCCAGGACCAGCGCGGCGAGCTCCGCCGGGTCGCCGAGGGAGAAGACCTGGTCCGACATCTCCAGGTCCTGGAGTTCGCCGGTCCCGCTGACCAGTGCCCTCACCAGACCGTTCCCCGCGTGCCCGTCGACGGTCGCGCCGGCGAGGTCCTGCTGTGCGTTCACCAGGTCCTCCTGCACCTGGCGCGTCTGCTCCAGCAGGCTGGTGAGATCGGCCATCCCCTGCGGGGAGGCTGCGTCCTTCCGGTCCATCGTCCCTCTTTCGTGCGTGTGAGCGGTGTGCGGGTGTGCTGTCTGTCGGTGTACCGGCGGCCGGTGTACCGGCGGCCGGTGTACCGGCGGCCGGTGTACCGGCGGCCGGTGTGCGCGGGCGGGGCTCAGGCCAGGTACCACTTCTGGTTCTCGGTCCCCGCGCAGGTCCAGAGCTGCAGCGGCGCACCGCTCGCCGTCTGCCTGTCCCGCACGTCCACGCACCGGTCGGCCTGCCGGTTGACGAGGTCGTGGGCCTGGTTGAGGACGAACTGCTGGGCGGGGTTGCCGGAGCAGCGGGCCAGCTGCACCGTGGTGCCGCTGGAGGTTCCGCCGCCCGCCGCATCCATGCACAGGCCCATGGAGCGCACGGTGCCGTCGGCGTAGAACGCCCACTGCTGCCCAGCGGCGCCGCTGCAGTCCTCGATCTCCAGCGGGGTGCCGTCCCTGCCGCTGCCACCGGCGGGCCCGATACAGCGGTGGGAGCCGTAGCCCGCGATCCGGTGGGCAGCCGGCCCCGTCGGCGTCGTCGCCGGGGAGGCAGCCGTCCGCCGCGGCGCAGCACTGGCGGACGCTGTGGGGGACGGCCGTGCGGAGGGGGTCCGCGACGGCTGCTGCGTCTGCGACGACTGCGACGTCCCTGACGACTGCGACGTCCCTGACAGCTGCCGGCGCGGTGCCGGCGTGGTGTGACCGGAGGGCTCTGCGCTGCGGCTCGGCGAAGGCGTGGCCGACCTGGTCGGGGAACCCGGGGACGGACTCCCGCCGGAGGCGAGCGCGGTTCCGTCCCCCGGTCCCTTCCGCTGGTGGGCCATGAGCGCGCCGATGCCGAACACGGCGGCCCCCAGCAGGACGACCGCCAGGACGATCCCCGTCAGCCGGGGGAAGAATCCGCCCCCGGCCTGCTCCCCGGCCTGCCGGGAGAACGAGGCGAAGCTCCCCGCGAAACCCGGTATTCCAGGTCCCGAGGACCTCCGCTGATCAGGCTCTTCCACATCCGCGTCCTTTCTTCGGGTATTCCGGCCCATGGCGGGGCTTCCGAGTAAAGCGGCCGACCGGTCGCGGAAGGCGCACAGAGGGTTGTTCCGGGGCTTCCCGGGGCCTCTTCCGGAGGAGGGCGCCCGATACCGGGGACGGGCCGGCCGTGTGGCGGCATCCCTCCCGTCGGCCGGCCGTGCGGCGGCCCCCGGGAGGGGCGGGGACGGGGCGCCCGGTGTTCCGGCGGCCCGTCAGCTGCTCTTCCTCCCAAGCCTCACGGGCGTGGCAGGGCCGACGGTGGCTCACGCTACCGGACCTCCGGACGCCTGCGGTGCCCCGGAGGCGGTGCCGGGCCGCACCACCGGAAGGACGACCCCTTCGGGCAGTTCCTGCCCTTACGGGCACCGATTCCGCCTGTGGCCCGGCCGGACTCCCTCCCGTCATCCGCAGCGGTTATCGTCAGCCCCCGAACACGCCCCGTGCGGCCCCGGCGGGCGGAATTCCCCCGTGCGGAATTCCCCCGTTCCGGAGAAAAGGGGCCGGCAGCACCGCGAAGGATGTGATCCCGTGCCAGCCACCGACTCACACGGCGTCCTCTACAACGTGACCCCGTCCGAGCTGACGGCGTACGCCGCCAACTGCCGGACCACGGCGTCCGACGTCGCCGACAAGCTCGCGCACCTCAGGACCTACGTCGTGAGCCTGGAGAACGACTGGAGGGGCATCGCCGCCGACCAGTTCCAGACCCTCATGGCGGAGTACGACAACGCCGCCACGACCCTCCACACCGTGCTGACGGAGATCGCCGGAGGCCTCGACGGGACGGCCCTCAACTACGTCCAGTCGGACGACGCCGCCAAGCGGAACGTCATGAGCGTCCACATCCCCGGCGCCCGGCTCAGCTGAGACGGCTGCTCCCGCACACCCACCCGCGTACCGACGAGGAGGCACACATGGCCGAGATCGACAGCTCCCCCATCTACGTGGGCGAAGGCCTCGAAGCGGCAGGCCAGAAGATCAACGCCTCGGCCGCCGAGATCGAGGCCGAGCTCACCTCGCTCCGCTCCGCCCTCCAGCCGCTGATCGACGCGTGGGTCGCCCAGTCCTCCGAGTACTACCAGGAGCGCATGCACGAGTGGGACATGGCGGCGGTCCAGCTGTTCGGCGACAGCGTGCACGGAGGGGTGCTGGGGACCATCGCCGACGTCATGAACGTCAACTGGACCAACTACACCGAGGCCGAGGAGGCCAACATCAAGACCTGGCAGTACGGCGCGCGCTGACCACCGCCCGCCGAGCCCCCGGCCCCCCGGGACCCCGGTCCCCGGAACACCAGACCCCCCGAACCACCCCCCCCGCCGACTGCCGGCTGGGCACGACGAGGAAAAGCACGTGGACGAACGCTGCCAGCTGACGGTCGTGGGAGCACGCCGGCGCGTGGACCTCGCGGTCCCCGCGCACGCCCCCATCGCCGAGTACGTCCCCGCGCTGCTCCGGCTGTGCGGCCAGGACGAGGACGACGACACCTTCCCGTCCGCGTGGTCCCTGGCCCCGGCCGGGGCCCCGGCCATCGCCCCCTGGTCCTCCCTGGCGGAGGCGGGCGTCCTGGACGGGGCCACCCTGTACCTGCGGGACTCCGCCGCGGGGGAGACCGACGAGCCGGTCGTCCGCGACCTGGAGGACATGGTCGGGGCCGTCGGCGCGCCGGACGGCCTCTGGAACGCCTCGCGCCGGGCCTGGACCCTGGTCGTCGCGGGCCTCCTCGCCCTGGTGGCCGGGGCCTGCGTCCTCGCCGCCACCCGCAGCGGCGAGCCGGTGGCGGGGCCGGTCTCCGCCGCCGCCGGACTGGGCCTCGCCCTCCTCGCCGGGCACGCCGCACGCAAGGGCTGGCCCGTTCCTTCCGGCGTCCGGCTCGTCCAGGCGCTCTCCGCGGTCCCCCTGCTCGGCGCGGCCGGCTACGCCCTGCCCCCGGCCCGCGGCGGCGCCGCCGCGGCGGCCGTCGCGGTCTGCGTCCTCACCCTGCTCGGCGCCCTCGTCGCGCGCCTCGCCGTCCCGCACGCCGCCACGCTCACGGTGCTCGCCGGCGCGGCGCTGGCCCTCCCGCTCTCCGTCGTCCTGCTGGTCCTCCACGCGAGCCCGGCCGAGGCGGCCGCCCTCACCGCGCTGCTCTTCCTCGGCGTGCGCGCCGTCGCGCCCACGGCGGCGGGGTACCTGGCGGCGCTCGCCGCCCCCGCGCCCGACGACACGGCCTCACCCGAGGAGATCCCCGCACTCGTCCTCCGCGGCCACCGCGTCCTGGCGGTGCTGGCCCTGCTCTGCTCCCTGGTGATCTCGGCCTGCCTGCTGGTGCTGGGTGCCGCCGACAACCCCTTCGCCCTCACCCTCGCCCTCGCCCTCAGCCTCGCGCTGCTGCTGGGCGCCTCCCAGCTCAGGCCCGCCGCCGCAGTGGTCCCCCTCGTCCTGGCCGGGGCGCTGGGGCTGAGTGTCCTGCTGCTGCAGGTGCCCGGGCGCCTCGGAGCGCCGCACTGGACCGGCCCCGCCTGCCTCGCCGCTGCGGGCCTCGCCTGCGTCGCCCGCGGCCTGGGCGCGGCCTTCGGCGGCCGTGACGAGACGGAGGCCCGTGAGCGTCCCGTCTGGGCCGCATCGATGGCCCTCTCCCTCTCCCTGGCCTGCGTGCCGCTCACCGTCGGGGTCTTCGGGGTCTTCGGCTACCTCTTCGGCCTCGGCCGCTCGATGTAGGCGGAGGGCACGGTCGTCATGAGGAGCACCTTCCAGCGGGTCGCCCGCAGCGGCTGGGGCACCCACCGCACCATCGCGGCCGCCCTCCGGGCGGCCGCGGACGGCTCCGTCGTCTCCGTACAGCCCGGCGTCTACCGCGAGTCCCTGGTCCTGGACCGCGACGTCACCCTCGTCGCCGAGAAGGGGCCGGGCACCGTGCGCGTCACCGCCGTGCACGGGCCCGCCGTCCTCCTCGGCGGCGGCACGGCGGTCCTGCGCGACCTGGAGGTCGAGGCGGCGGACCCCGCGGGCGCCGCGGTCCTCGTCCGGGGCGGCGTCCACCTGCTGGAGCACTGCGAGGTCGCCGGGGGCGTCGAGGCCGCCCACGACGCCTCCCTGACGCTCCGTGACTGCACGGTGCGCGACACCGCCCGCAGCGCCGTCGTCGTCACCGGTACCGCGAGCGCCGTCCTGGAGGGGTGCACCGTCCGCTCGGCCGAGGGCCACGGGGTGTCCGCCGGCGACGCCGCCCGCGTGGACCTGCTCCGCACCCGCGTCGAACGCGTCGCCGGGGCCGGCGTGCTGATGCAGGGCGAGTCCTCGGGGACGTTCGACGGCTGCTCCGTCAGCCGCACCGGCGGTCCGGCCGTCCTGGTCCGCACCCCCGCCCACCCGCTGCTGACGGACTGCCGCCTGCACGACACCGGGGCCCAGGGCCTCCGGGTCGAGGACCCCCCGGGGCGCGCCGGCGCCCCCGCACCGGCCGCCCCCGCCGAGGAGCCCTCCTCCGCGGGCCAGGAGGAGCACCGCGTCCGGCTGGAGCGGTGCGAGGTCTTCGCCACCGCCCACGAAGGCGTCCTGCTGTCCGGGGGCGCGGCCGCCCGGCTGCGCGACTGCCACGTGCGGGAGACCGGCGGCGCCGGCATCACCGCGGCCGACGACGCCCGGCTGGAGCTCGACGGCGTCCGCGTCGTCGACGCGGGGGGCACCGCCCTCGCCGTCGTGGACCGCGCCGAGGCGGTCGGCCGGAACTGCACGCTCGCCCGCCCGGCCGCCAACGGCCTGCACGCCGTGGGCGCGGTGTCCGTCAGGATCGACGGGTCCGAGGTGTCCCGCACGGCCTTCACCGCCGTCCACCTGGGAGGCGGGGCGAGCGCCGAGATCCTCGACACCCGGATCCTGGACAGCGCCGAGCACGGGGTGCGGGTGCAGGACGGCGCCTATCTCCACGGCGAGGAGCTGCGGATCGAACGGGTCCGCATGAACGGCGTCGACGTCCACGAGGCGGACGCCTCGCTCCGGCACTGCACGGTCAGCCGCTCCGCCACCGGGGTGAGGCTGCGGACGAGGCACCGCCCGCTCCTCGACGCCTGCCGCATCGAGGACTCCGACCGCAGCGGCGTCGAGGTCGCCCCCGGCACCTCGGCGCTGATCCTGGGCGGGCGGGTCGAGCAGGCCGGGCTGGCCGGCGTGTTCCTGGACGAGCGCAGCGAGGCCTGGATCGAGGACCTCGAGGTCACCGGGGTCAAGGGCAGCGGCATAGTCCTCTGGACCGGCGCCAGGCCGCGGATCCGCTCGGCGCGGATCTCCTCCACCGGCAAGAACGGCGTCTACGTCCACGACTCCGCCGCCGGCGTCCTGGAGGACTGCACTGTCTCCGGGACCGGCTTCCCGGCGCTCTCCGTCGGGTCCGGCGCGTCGCCGGTCCTGCGCCGCTGCACGGTCCAGGACACCGAGGAGGACCTGTCGCTGGCCGACGGCGCCGCACCTGTCATCGAGGACTGCCGCGCCGTCCGCGTCGCCGTCAGCACCCTCCCGGACGCGCCGGCCGCCCCCGGGGCGCGGCAGGCCGCCCGGTCCGGCGCCGGCGCCGCAGAGGCCGGCGCCGGGCACGAGGCCCCCGCCGCCGGGTCGGACCGGCTCCCCGAGCTCCTCGCCGAACTCGGCCGGCTGGTCGGCCTGGATCGGGTCAAGCAGGAGGTCGCGTCGCTGACCAAGGTCATGCAGCTGGTGAAGCAGCGTCAGGAGGCCGGTCTGCAGCCCCCGCCGCTCAGCAGGCACCTGGTCTTCGCCGGCAACCCCGGGACCGGCAAGACCACCGTCGCCCGGCTCTACGGGCAGTTGCTGGCCGCGCTCGGCCTGCTCGCCCGTGGCCACCTGGTCGAGGCCGACCGCGGGCAGCTGGTGGGCGAGTACGTGGGACACACCGCGCCGAGGACCACGGCGGTGTTCCGCAGGGCGCTCGGCGGGGTCCTGTTCATCGACGAGGCGTACGCCCTGGTGCCGGTGGGGCAGTCCTCCGACTTCGGGCAGGAGGCGGTCTCCACCCTCGTCAAGCTGATGGAGGACCACCGCGACGACGTGGTGGTGATCGCGGCCGGCTACCCGGACGACATGGAGCGCTTCATCGGCTCCAACCCGGGCCTGGCCTCCCGTTTCACCCGCACCCTGCGCTTCGACGACTACTCCTCCCGGGAGCTCGTCGAGATCGTGGAGCACCAGGCCGCCAGCCACCAGTACCGCCTCGCCGCCGAGACCCTCACGGCACTGCACGGCTACTTCGACGGCCTGGAGCGCGGGGAGCGCTTCGGCAACGGCCGCACGGCGCGCCAGGTCTTCCAGCAGATGACCGAGCAGCACGCCCAGCGGGTCGCCGACCTCGACGCGCCCGACACCGAGGCGCTGACCCTCGTGCTCCCGCAGGACCTCCCCCCGGCGGCGCTCCGGTGAGCCGCCGGGGGAGGGCCCCGCGTCCCCTGCCGGGGACGCGGCTAGGACAGCGGCGGCGGCTCAGGGAACTTCGCCGCCCGGTCGATCTGGCCGTAGGTCTGGCCCGTCCGGTTGACCGCTCCGACGTACTCGCCCAGCAGCTCGATGACATTGGCGATCTGGCCGAGCGCCCTCTGCTGGGCCGGGATCATCTCGTGGGCGAACATCCTGGCCATGCCCTGGATCGGGCTGGGCGTCTCGATGACCTGCGTGGCGTAGTACGTGGGGTCCTTGATCCAGTCGGTGTCGTTCTGTCCGTAGATCGTGTCCTGCCCCGTCGAGGCCAGCGCCTTCAACGCGTCGAATTCGCTGATGGTGCTCCTGATGTGGCTCATCATGTTCTCCTCCATCGTCCGGAGGCTCCCCAGCACGACCCTGAAGGGGCCGCTGTCCGCCATGGTGTCGGACACCCCCCCGCCGCCGGATCCCGGCGGGTCGGTGTTGAACGACGGAAGAGCGTCCCACTGCACCGTCACGTTCGGGACGAGGTAGCTGTAGTCCGTCGGGGGGATCGACAGGTCCGGGGGCGTCTCGTCCTCTTCGACCGGCGCGTTCGGATCGATCGGATTCGGGTCGTACATCGACGTCGCCATTGCTCTCCCTCTTTCTCCCGATCCGCCGTGCGCGGCTCCGGAACGGTCGCCCCGCAGGGTCGGGAATGGATTTCCAGGGCTCACGCTAGTATGTCGTCTCCCGTTTCCGCAACGGTTCTTCGGCGCATCCTGCGAACTTCGCCCGTCGGCATTCAGACCATTCGAGGAGAAGGCTTCCGGGATTGCCTGCCGAGGCTTTCCGCACCGCCCTCCGCCTTCAAGGAGAACCCATGACGCAGGATTCGGGCATCCTTTTCAACATTGCCCTCGGAAAGCTCGACGCGGCGGCCGGCACCGTGAGCTCGGAGGCGGCCTACATCTCCGGTCAGATGAGCGCTGTCCGGACGGAGTTCGCCGCGCTGCACACCGCGTGGGACAGCCCCTCCGGGCAGTCCTTCGACGACGTCGCCACCTGGTTCGACCACGTCTCCGGCGAGCTGGACGAACTCCTCGCCGAGATCGGCAGGCGGCTGAAGACCTCCTACGACAACTACGCCCACGCCGAGCAGGGCAACAAGCTGAACCTGACCGGTTCCCAGTCCCCGTCTTCCGAGGAAGCCCTATGCCGGACATCGCTCCCGACTACGACTCCGCCACCCTCAACATCGACCCCGCCGCCCTCGACACCGCTGCGCAGAAGCTCATCGAGCATGCAGGGAACATCGTCGGCTCTCTGAACCGGATCAGCAGCTCCTTCGCCGAACTCCAGTTCCAGTGGGCCGGTGACACGGCGGAGCAGGTGCAAGCCCTCAACTCCTGGTGGGACTCGGTCATGCGCGACCTCTTCGGCACCGAGGAGAACCCCGACCAGGGGGTCCTGAACGTGATGGCCGCCGGGGTCAAAGCGGCCGCCGTCGGATTCAGCCAGACCGAGGTCGAAATCCAGCAGATGTTCGTGAAGTTCGCCGAAGGCCTGGCCGCCGCAGGCCAGGAACCGACGCCCGACACGATTTCGGACGCGGGCGACCCCCTGTACTCCCCCGTTCACGAGGACTTTCCCAACGTATGAGCCGCACAGCTTTCCACCGCCCCGCGCGGACCCGCGCCGCTGCCGTCCCCGAGCAGCGGGTCGTCCTCTCCCCGCCGCCGCAGAAGACCGCGGAGAACCAGGCGTCGAGTTGGCTCTACCTGCTCATGCCGCTCCTGACCAGCGCCAGCATGGCGGCCTACATGGTCACCTACGGGCGCCCCTGGATGGTCGTCCTGGGAGTCGTCTTCGTCGTACTCTCGGTCTTCCTCACCTTCTGGGTCCGCTTCCAGGCCCGCAGCGCGCACCGCCGCGCCCGCACGCGCCAGCGCGACCGCTACGGCGAGTACCTGGCGGCCATCCGCGCCCAGGCACGCGAGTCCGCCGCCGCCCAGCGCGCCGTCGCCGCCTTCGTCCACCCCGGCCCGCGCCGGCTGTGGGCGACGGCCGTCAACCGGCGGCGGGTCTGGGAGCGCCGGCCCGGCGACGACGACTTCCTCCGCCTCCGCCTCGGCCTGGGCCGCGCCGTCCCCGCCCTGCAGCTGTCCTCCGCCAACCGCGGGGACCCCACCGCGGAGTACGACGAGCAGTCCCGGCGGGCGGCGGAGCGGCTGGTCCGCGACTACGCCACCATCGGCCTCCAGCCCGCCTGGATCGACCTCGCCCGCTGCGGCGTGGCCACCCTGCTGGGCCCCCCGGACCGCACCCGCGCCCTCGCCGCGACCCTGCTCGCCCAGCTCACCGTCCTGCACGCCCCCGACGACGTGCGCGTGGCCGTGCTCACCGCAGGGGAGCAGCCCCACCTCTCCTGGCTGAAGTGGACGCCCCACACCCGCCAGGACGCGCCGGACGGGACGGCCTCGCCCCTGGTCTCGGAGACCGTCGAGGGACTGGCCGACGTCCTGGCCGGCGAGGTCGAACGCGCCCGCAGGACGCAGGCCGAGCGGAGCGTCCTCACCGCCCGCCGCCGGGAGCAGCCCGCCCGCCACTGCGTCGTCGTCCTCGACGGCTACCGGCCCGGCGCGGACTGGGCCCGGCTCCCGCTGGTCGAGGACCTCCTCGCCGAGGCGGACCCCGGCAGCGGCCTCCACGTGGTGTGCCTCGTCGAGAGGGAGAACGACGAGCCCGGGCGCGTCGACGCCCGCGCCCGCGTCGACGCCTCCGGCGCCCTCGCCCTGGAGTCCCCCGACCCCGCGCTGGTCAGCGCCGTCCGGGACGCCGTCGCCGACGAGTCGGACGCGCGCCTGCACGAGCAGACGGCGAAGGCCCTGGCGCCGCTGCACCTGTCCGGCGAGCGCGAGCAGGTCCTGGCCCGCTCCGTCGAGCTGCCCGGCATGCTCGGCGTGGAGGACCTCGCCTCCTTCGACCCCGTCGCCCTCTGGCGCGCCCCCGACGACGAGGCCCTGCTGCGGCTCCCCGTCGGACTCACCGGCGAGGGCGAGCCGCTGGTCCTCGACCTCAAGGAGGCCGCCCAGGGCGGCGTCGGCCCGCACGGCCTGGTCGTGGGCGCCACCGGCTCGGGGAAGAGCGAGCTGCTGCGCACCCTGGTCACCGGGCTCACCATGACCCACGCGCCGGAGCAGCTCGGCTTCGTACTGGTCGACTTCAAGGGCGGCGCCACCTTCGCCGGCGTCACCGAACTGCCCCACGTCGCGGGCCTCATCACCAACCTCGCCGACGACCTCGCCCTCGTCGACCGCGTCCGCGCCGCCCTCCAGGGCGAGCAGCAGCGGCGCCAGCGGATGCTCAGGGACGCCGGGAACGTCGACTCGGTCCGCGAGTACCAGATCCTGCAGGCCCAGGGCGCCACCGACATCCACGGGCGGCCCCTGGAGCCCATGCCCTACCTGATGGTCGTCGTCGACGAGTTCGGCGAGCTCCTCACCCGGCGGCCGGACTTCATCGACCTGTTCGTCCAGATCGGCCGGGTGGGCCGCAGCCTCGGCATGCACCTGCTGCTGGCCACCCAGCGGCTCGACGAGGGCCGCCTGCGCGGCCTGGAGTCGCACCTGTCCTACCGGATCTGCCTGCGCACCTTCAGCGCCGCGGAGAGCCGTGCGGTGATCGGCACCCCCGACGCCTACACCCTGCCCTCCATCCCCGGCTCCGCCTACCTGCGGGTCGACGAGTCCGTCTACCAGCGCTTCCGCGTCGCCCACGTCTCCGCGCCCCACCAGGAGCCCGGCACCGACGCGGAGCCCGTCCGCAGGACCGCGCCTCCCGTGCTCTTCGGCCTGCGCACCCCCGAGGACGTCCGCCGGGCCGCCGCCGCCCGGGAGGCGGAGCCCGCGGCCGCCCCCGTCCCCCGCCCCCTCGCCGGCCGCCGCACGGAGATGCAGGTCGCCGTCGAACGGGTCACCGCGTTCGGCACCCCGGTCCACCAGGTCTGGCTGCCGCCCCTGCCCGGCTGTGTCGAGCTGGACTCCCTGGTGGGACCGGTCTCCGCCGACCCCGGGCGGGGCTTCCGCTCCGAGCGCTGGCCCCGCGGCGGGCGCCTCTCCTTCCCCGTCGGGGTCGTCGACCTCCCGGAACGCCAGGAGCAGCGCGCCCTCTTGCTCGACCTGGCCGGCGCCCACGGCCACCTCGCCGTCGTGGGCGCGCCCCAGAGCGGCAAGAGCACCCTGCTGCGCACCTTCATGCTCAGCGCGATGGTCACCCACACCCCCCGCGAGCTGCGCTTCCTCGCCGTCGACTTCGGCGGCGGCACCCTCGCGGGCCTGGAGGCGGCCCCCCACGTCTCCGGCGTCGCCACCCGCCACGAGGAGGACCGCGTCCTGCGGACCCTCGCCGTGGCCCGGCAGACGGTGGAGGAGCGCGAGCGGCTCTTCCAGCGGCTGCAGGTGAACTCCAGCGGCGACTTCCGGGCCCTGCGCGACGCCGGGAAGCTCCCCGACGGCACCGACGCCGCGGACGTCGTGCTCGTGGTCGACAACTGGCCCGCGCTCCGCGGTGCCGTGGAGGACGCCGACCGCATCGTGCACGACATCGCCTCCCGCGGCCTCGGCGTCGGCGTGCACCTGGTGCTGTCCGCCAACCGCTGGACCGAGATCCGTTCCAGCCTCCGGGACAACATCACCGGCCGGCTCGAACTCCGGCTCAACGAGCCGTCCGAGTCCGAGGTGTCCCGCAAGGCCGCGCGGCAGCTGGTCTCCGTCCTCCCCGGCCGGGGCATCGTGGCCCCCGGACACCTCTTCCACACCGCGCTGCCGAGGCTCGACGGGGACGCCGCCACCGAGGGCCTGACGAAGGCGGAGCAGAGCGCCGTGGCCGACCTCGCGGCCTGCTGGACGGGCGAGCGCGCCCCGGCGCTGCGGATGCTCCCGGACGTCCTCACCCCCGAGGACCTCGCCGCCGCCGAGGCGTCGGCGGCGGACACAGGGCAGCCGGAGCCGCACCCCTCGGCCGTGCCCGTCGGCCTCAGGGAGCTGGACCTGCTCCCCGCCCGCCTCGACCTGGAGGCCGACGACCCGCACTTCGTGGTCTTCGGCGACTCCGGCTCCGGGAAGACGCAGTTCCTCCGCTCCTGGATGCGCGCCATGAGCCGCCGCCGGTCGGAGTGGGACATCCGCTTCGTCGTCCTGGACTACCGGCGCGGACTCGTCGACGCCGTGCCCGAGGAGTACCTGGGGGCCCGTGCGGGCGACCCGGACAGCGCCGCCGCGTACGTCGGCCAGATGGCGGACAAACTGCGCGAGCGCACGCCGCCGCCCGACGTGACCCCGCGCCAGCTGCGCGAGCGGAGCTGGTGGGAGGGGCCGGAGCTGTACCTCGTCATCGACGACTACGACCTCGTCGCCTCCCCGGGGACCCCGGCGCTGACGGCCCCCCTCCTGCCCTACCTGACCCAGGGGGCCGAACTCGGCTTCCACGTCGTCCTCGCGCGGCGCACGGGCGGCCTGGCCCGCAGCCAGATGTCCGACCCGCTGCTGGCCCGGATCCGGGAGTACGGCTCCGGCGGCCTCCTGCTCTCCGGCGACCCCCGGGAGGGCGCCCTGCTCGGCGGCCACCGCGCCGCCCCCCGCGTCCCCGGGCGCGGCCTGCTGGTGGGGCGCAGGACGGAGGCGTCCGTCGTCCAGACGGTCCTGGAGACGGGGGCCGAGGCGGTGTAGCCCACCCGCGTGCCGCACAGAGCGGCGGACGGACGGCCGGGCCGCAGGCCCGGCGCAGGAGACGAGCAGGAATACGGACACGAGGTGCCCCCGGCCGGGGGCATCCGGTGGAAGGGACACGGCGATGGCTGACTTCGATCTGGGCCCGGTGCGCAAGCTGGCCCAGGCGTGGATCGACTTCGGCGACCACCTGTACGAGGCGCTGGCCGACATGGACCAGCAGGTGGGCGGCGTCGCCTGGACCGGGAAGGCCTCGGAGGCGGCCCGCTCGCTGTGGGGCAGCTCCGACCACAGCGTCCACGCCACCGTGATGAACGCGATCGACACCGCCTGGAAGATCGGCGAGACGCTCGACATCTACGCCGACGACGTCGAGCGGCAGATCGAGCTCATCAACAGGCAGGAGAAGTTCATGGCGCTGGCCGCGCTGCTGGGCCTGGCCATCGGGTCGATCCTGGAGCTGGTCGGAGGCCTCGTCGCCCAGCTCATGTCGATGGTCGGCAGGCTGATCGGCATGCTGGTCCAGCGGATCGGCACCCTCACCTCGGTGCTGGACGGCTTCATGGGTGACTTCTTCTCCTTCACCCTGAACGGTGTCCTGGGCGCCGTGACCACGCTCGGCTTCGACACCTTCATCAACAAGGTCGCGAGCCTCCTGGCGGGCGTCCCCTTCCACATCGACTGGATCAGCGAGGCCGGCAACATGGCCCTGGGAGGCGCCGCCGGCGTCATCATGGGCCCCAAATGGCTGCCCAAGAGGGGGGGCGCGAACGAGCCCGGGGTGGTCTCCGTGCCGGACGTCGGGCCGGGGACCAACCCCCCGCGCGTCGGTTCGCCCCACACCGCCACCCCGGAAACCCTTCCCGGGTCCGGCGCGTACCACCAGACCCCGGAAGGCCTCTCCATCACGCCGTCCGGCGGTGTGTCCCGTAATGTCGTGGCCTCCCACGCGGAGTTCCCCGGCACCGCCGGCCGGCCCGGTCCGACGACCCTGTCCGGCCCGGCCGGCGCCGGCGTGGGAGGCACCCGCGCCACCGGCGACCTGGGGCCGTCCTCCCCCGGGCGGTTCACGCCCTCCCCGGAGCGTCCGGCCGTGTCCGCCCCCGGGGGGCAGAACCACGCCCCGGGAGGACCGGAGAGCGGGCGGCCCGGCCCGGTCGAGGCCGTCCCGGGCCGGGCCGGCGGTACGGGGGCGGTCCGCACCCCGTCGCCCGCCGGGGCGGACCCCGCCCCCGCCGGACCCGGCCGCGGTGCCGGCACCTCCGCCGTCCCCGGCGGCCCCGGCGAGGGCGTCCACGCCGGCTCGCGCCCCGGCGGCCCGCAGTCGCGCCCCGCCGACCCGGCCCACACCTCGGCGGGTGCCGGCACGGGGGCCTCCCTCTCCGGCTCCGGCAGCCCGGTTCCGACGGCGGGGCGGGGCGGCCAGCCGCTGGGCGGCCAGCACCGGCAGGTGGACCCGGCCTCGTCCGCAGGGAGCCCGGAGCCGCTCTCGGGCATCCGCCCCGGCGGCTCGGAGACGTCCCCCGCGGGAGCCCTCGGAGGGCGCGGGGGCGCCGGCACGGGCGGTGTGCGCGACTCCTCCGCCGGGGCGGGCGGCGGGGCGGCGAGCCCGTCCCTGCAGCAGCGGGGCCCGGTGCAGCCCGTCAGGCCGAAGGCGTCGGACCCGGCGGTCCACGACGCCCCGCAGGCCTCGCCGCACGCCGGGTCCGAGGGCCCCGGCACGGCCGGGCGGCCGGGTGGAACCTCCGGCACGCATGCCGACGGACCGACGGCCACCTCGACGGCCGCCGCCTCCGGCCCGTCCGCCGGCAAGCCTCGGGACGGCGGCCTCCCCGGCGCCGGTCGGCCCTCCGCACCGGGTGCCCCGGGTCGCGGCCGGACCGGTCAGCAGGACCCGCTCCCCACCGCGGGTGACGGCCCTTCCCGGGGTGGTGGCCGTGTGGGTCCGGGGCAGTTGGATCCGCATGGTGTGCAGGGGCGGTTGGCGGCGCGGTCCGGTCCGGAGGGGCCGGGTGCGGGGGCTGTGCCGGAGGGGTGGTCCGGTGGTGGTGGCCGTGTGGGTCCGGGGCAGTTGGATCCGCATGGTGTGCAGGGGCGGTTGGCGGCGCGGTCCGGTCCGGAGGGGCCGGGTGCGGGGGCT
>NZ_JBIAWP010000021.1:97954-121233 GCF_042895785.1 Streptomyces sp. NPDC001380
GCTGTGCCGGAGGGGTGGTCCGGTGGTGGTGGCCGTGTGGGTCCGGGGCAGTTGGATCCGCACGGTGTGCAGGGGCGGTTGGCGGCGCGGTCCGGTCCGGAGGGGCCGGGTGCGGGGACTGTGCCGGAGAATGTGCAGGTGCGGCGCACGGGGCCCGGCCACGACCGCCCGTTCGTGATGGACGACCTGCACGTCGACTCCCGGGGCAACGGGTCGGGCACGGGGGCGCCGGGCGGACCCGGCAGGCAGGGAGGCCTGCTCAACCACAGCGCTGACGGCACCGCGACGATGGTCGTGGTGGAGCCCTCCCCGCCCTCCCAGGCCCCCCGCTGGACGAGGGGCGGGGCGGAGGCCCCGTCCCGGACGGCGCCGGACGCCCCCTCCCCGGAGAGGGACGGCGCCGGGCAGCACCCCGGCGGATCCGGGACGTCCCCTGATGCGCCGGAGACCGTTCCCGGGCGTACCGGGCAGGTCCGCCCCGGTCCTGGTGCGCCGGACGGCGCGGCCGGGCCGGAGATCGTTCCCGGGCGTACCGGGCAGGTCCGCCCCGGTCCTGGTGCGCCGGACGGCGCGGCCGGGCCGGAGACCGTTCCCGGGCGTACCGGGCAGGTCCGCCCCGGTCCTGGTGCGCCGGACGGCGCGGCCGCGCCGGAGACCGGGCGCCCGGGCGCAGGCGGCGGTGCCGGTGCAGGCACCGCGTCGCCCGGCCCGCGTCCGCAGATGGACCGCGAACAGATCCGGCAGATCCTCGACGACCCCGCCCGCAGTCCGGGTGAGCGGACCAGGGCGCTGGGCGACGCCGCGGCGATGGTGTCCGCACGGGTGGTGGTGCTCGGCCGCGACGGCCACGGACACCAGGGACCGCACGGCCTGGCCGAGGTGCAGGAGCGCGTGGCGGCGGGCCTGCTGGACGGCGGCGTAAGGCGGGCCACGGTGATCCTCAACCGGCTGCTCCCCCTCAAGCCCGGGGACGCCGGAGCGCCGGCACCGCAGGAGTACCGGGTGCTGCAGGGCGTGCGGTACGACCCGGACGCCGGCCAGGTGCTGATCCCCGAGGTCCACCGCCCGTCCTTCGAGGCCGCCGCCGGCCTGGCGGGCGGCACCGGCGTTCCGGGGTCCGGCGGGGTCCTGGTCGTCCCGACGTCGGGACTGGCGGAGGAGGGCTCCGCCGGCTCCGCCTGGATGTCCGACCTGGCCCGCAGGACCGGTGTACCGGTCCTCGCCCCGGACGGCCTGCTCGTGCGCACCGAGGAGGGTGCGCTCCTGACCTACGCCCGCGACGGGGCGCAGGACGGCCCCGCCGCCCCGGACGCGGCGTTCGGGCCCGGGCAGTGGGTGTACGTCCTGCCGGACGGCACCCGCCAGCACGCAGGCCACGACCTGCAGGCCGCGCTGTCGGCCGCTCCCGCTGCCGGGACGGGCCGGACGCCCGAGGGCGCGGGAGCCCCCGTGCCTGCGGCGGACGCGACCCTGGCGGACCGTCCCGGGCGGAACGGCACGTCCGGGCCCGTCCCCCACGGGGCCGTGGTGACGGAGCCCCAGGCGCCGGCGCACCCCGGCGCCGCGGGCCCCACTGTGCCGCGGAGCCGCTTCCAGGGAGCCGCCGACGTGGAGCGCGCTGTGGAGAGGCGCTTGGGGAAGCTGTCGAAGGAGGCGTTCAACAGGCTGGTGACCCGGGCGAGCGGCATCCTGCAGGGGTACGTCGCCCTCAGCATCGTCCCCGGCAGCGGACCCCTGGGCGACCACCAGCGCGATGCCGTTTCCCGGGTCGCCCTCGTCCTGCACCGGGACGGTGCCGACGCCGCCCACGAGGAGGCCCTGTCCGTCACGTCGGAATGGGCGGGTCTGCATCCGGACCGCCTGCGGCCCGCCGGTGCGGAGCGCCTGCGCCGCCTGGGCTTCGACCCGGCCGTCCTCGACGCCCTCGGTGTCCCGCACGAGGCCGGCCGCACGGGCCTGGCCGGTGGTGCGGCGTCCGGTGCGGACGGCGAGGGCGCCGCGTCGGCGCACTCCGCCGCCGACGCGGGGACCTCCGCCGTCACCGGCGCGGTCACTGCGACCGGCGGTGCCGCCGACCCCGCACCCCTGCCGGGCACCCCGCCTCTCCTCCTGAACGGGCCGACCCGCTTCGACCCCGCCGTCCGCTCCATCGGCATCCCGCGCGCCGGACTGCCCGACGTGCAGCTCCTGGTCGCCGCGCTCCGGCAGACCGTCGCCGCGGCCCTCGAGGACGCCCGCCCGGCCGGGCAGCCGGCCGCCGACGTCCCCGAGGACGTGTGGACCGAGCTGCCGGGCACCCTGCTCGGCAACTACCCCTCCTTGCTGCCGGGCAGCGGGCCGCAGGACGACGGGGGACTGGTCCTGACGGTCGGCCGGGCGGAGGTCCTGGTCACCCTCGACCCCGTGGACCCGCAGCACGTCCCCGTCCCGGCCGCCTCGGTGCACCGCGCGGTCGCGGAGGCGGGTCCGGAGAGCGAGGGCCACACCGCCACCGAGAGCGCGGTCGGCTCGTTCAACACCGGCGCCCACGTGCGGACCACCGCCGGCTCCACCTCCGCCACCCGCCTCGGGGCGTCCGCCGGCTTCGGCGTCCCGGGCACCGGACTCCTCGGCAGCGTCCAGGCCGGCGCCGGCGTGTCCTTGGCCACCAACGTCTCCGGCAGGTCGACCTCCGTCATCGCCGACGCCGAGAACGGGCACGTCGAGAACAGCCGCGAGGAATCCTTCCTGGTCGCCTACCGCCCCGTCTGGCGGTTCAGGGTCCGCACCGACGGCACACGCCTGTGGTCGTCGATCGACCCGCACACCGTGCCCGCCTCCGGCCGGGAGCAGCTGCTCCTGTGGGTGCCCGGCAACTACTTGGGCGGCCCGGCCGCGGAGCAGACCGTCGCGCAGGTCGACCGGCCCGGCACCGTCCCCGAGCACCACTTCGTGTCGGGCCTCTCCGGCCTGCCGGAGCTGTCCGACGCCCTCGAGGCGTCCCTCCGGAGCATGCTCGGCAGCAGGGCCGCCGACCTCCTGACGATCGGGAGCCCCACCCGCGAGAAGCTGATACAGGGCGTGCAGGGCCTCCGGACCAACCTGGAGAGGGCGACCGGGGCCGGATACCCCATCCGCCTCCCCGACGCCCGGGGCAGGACGGTGGCCAGGATCGTCATCCACGGCGAGGCCCTCACCTCCGACGGCGTACCGGACGTCCGCCGCGTCGGCACGACCAGCGCCAAGCGGCACATCGAGAACGTCCGGACCACCATCAGCGGCGTCAGCGGCTCCCACACGCTGGGCAACTCGACCGGCGCCGAGATCTTCGCGGCGGCCGACATCTCCCCCGGGCCCGTGCACGGCAACGCCCTCGGCCTCGGCGTCAAGCTGTCAGCCGGCATCGCGCACGGGGACACCACCACGGTCTCCTCCGGCGCCATCGGCCTCGGGGTGTCCGTCCACCGGTTCACGGGCCCGACCAACGCCTACGTCGGCCGGTACCGCTTCACCGCCGACATCCACGTCCTCCGCCCCGAGAGGGAGTACGGCGGAGACGTCGACGTCCGCTCCGAGGCCACCCTGAGCATGCCCGTGCCCGAGGCCCGGGCCCACGGCTATCCCGTCGACCGGGAGCCGCCCGCCGGCCCCGCCGCCGCTCCTGCCGCCGACGTGCGGCTGCCTGCCCACGTGGCGGAGGGCGGGGGCGTCGGCCTGGGACGGGCCCAGGTGCAGCAGAGCACCGTCGACCTCCTTCAGCACGCGGTCCGCGAGGCGGTCCGTGCGTGGGACTTCCTGCCGCCGCAGGGCGACCCCTTCGCGGGCCACGGCCGCCTCTCCCACGGCCCCGACCTGGAGAGCCGCTTCGAGAACGAGGTCCTCCTCGAGAAGATGATCTCCCGTGAGGGCCTCGAGTCCCGACTCGACGACCTCCTCGGGGACGGCGTCCTCTTCTCCCTGCAGCGCCAGCGGGGCGCGGCGGGGATCGGCTTCGACGTGGACACCGCCGAGGTCACCGTGAAGGCCGTCCTGCGCGCCGACAGGACCGCCTTCACGGGCACCGACGACGAGAACCCCCTGGTGCACCTGTCCATGGGCCTGGACACGGCCGGCTTCGGGGCCGGGGCCTCGGCCTCCGTGCGGGCGGGCATTCGGCTCGGCCTCTCCAGCGACCGGCTCCGCGGAAGCGCCGTGCGCGTCGAACTGCAGCACGCCGTCGGCACGGACAACAGCGTCAACTACATCACCAACCTGCCGATGCTCGCCGAGTACGCGGGCCCGCTGAACCGCTTCTCGACCCTGCTCGACTACACCGTCACCGTCAGGTTCGCCCACTCCGGGCTCCAGGGCTCGCTCCGCTCCGGCATCCGCAACCCCGAACCGGTCGCCCTGCCGGGCCAGGAGACCCGGCTGCACCTGCTGCCGCTGCGCACGGACGGCCCGGGGCAGTGGGTCTCGCGGGGCCCCACCCCGGCGCACGTCTTCGACACCGCCGTCATCTACCACCTCGACACCACCGGCGCACGGGCCGCGGCCGCCTCCCTCCTGCACGGAGGACTGCTGGAGCCCTCGTCGGGAGCCTTCCAGCGGATCGCCGAGATCACCACCAACACCCACCTCCGGTCGCACTTCAAGCGGATCCTCGGCGGCCACTACAGCGACGACCAGGGGTTCGACCCCGGCCTCCTGCGCGACTCCCACATCTCCCTGGTGCTCTCCGCGCAGGTGGGCCCCTCGGAGTTCGTCGACGCCAGCGAGCTCCCGTTCGTCCTCAGCGCCATCAAGCTCTGGCTGAGCCAGGCATCCTCCTCCGCCTGGTCCTCCGACGGCATCTCCGTCGGCCAGTTCGACGTCGCCGTCGGCGACGCGGCGGCACCCGGCGTCCAGGCCGCGGCCTTCCAGGCGAGCCGCGGCCTCACCTGGGGCACCTCCGAGGGCGCCACCGTCACCGGGGGCACCGAGCAGATCCCGCTCAGCTTCGGGCGCGCCTACCTCTACCGCGCCCCGGTGCGCCTGGACTTCGCCGGCGTGCAGGCCGAGAGCGGGAAGCTCGCCCCCACCACCACATACCGGACGGAGCAGGCCGTCGAGGGCCGCACCCTGCTCTACCTGCTCTCCGAGTCCGACGCGCTGGGGCACTACGCCGACGGCACGCTGCCGATCCCGCCCTCCCGCATCGCCGACGTCGTGCGCCGCTGGCTCTCCGGGGACCTCACGCTCGGCGGCACGCTGGCCGCGCGGCTCCTTTTGCGCTGGAAGCACGACCGCACCGGCCTGCCCGACCCGGCCCCTCTCGACGACCTCGCCTCGCTGGTCCGGCAGCTGCACGGCACGGGAGCCTCACCCGTCCTGGACCACGAGGTGCTGGCCCGGTTCAACGCGGAGTTCCCCGAGCACCGGCTGGACCGCCAGGAGCTCGACCTGCCCGACCACCTGACGCGCCAGGACCCCGGGGGCCGCTCCCTCGGCCACGCGGGGATCCGCCGCATCACCTTCGACGGCGACCAGACCCTGTGGGACGTGCTCGCGGCCCAGGTCGAGGCCGTCGCGCCCGGCCTGATCACCTCCGGCACCCTGCTGGCCGACACCACGGGCGCACCCGTGGCCAAGGTGCAGGGCGCCGGAGGCGCCCTGCAGGCGGTCTTCTCGCCGGGGCGCCTCGAGGCCGCCTTCGCCGACATGCTCTCCCCCCACGGCTTCACCGTGGACGTGCGCCAGCCGGTCGGCTGGTTCCTTCAGGACGTGGTGCGCGTCGTCGTCCGTGCCCGGTTCACCGGTGCCACCCAAGGCCGGGACGTCGTCCCGGCCGCCGGTCTGGAGATGTACCACCACGGCCAGCGCTCCTTCCGCAAGGGCGCGTCCTTCGCCGACACCCAGTCCTTCACGCCCGTCCGGTACGCCCCTGAGGGGGACCACACCAGGGGCAACGGCGGCCTCACCTTCCACCAGGGGCGGCAGCGCGGCGCCGGCGTCGAGAACACCGGCTACGTGGAGCAGTCCGCATACACCTGGAAGGGCTACGCCGAACTCGGGATGCCCCTGGAGGTGACGCTCCACGTCTCCCGGGTCGACACCGCCGGCCTCCCGCTCACCGCCCTGCTCACCCGCTGGTACCGGTCCTTTGCCGGATTCGCCGAACCCGACGTCCGCACCCTGCCCGGCTCGGCCGTCGTCCAGGTCCCCATGGGCGTCCTGCGCCACCAGCGGTTCCTCCGCCCCGTGGTGCGCACCGCCACCCCCCTCCCCGCCGTGCCCGGCACCGCCACCGTGTCGGGGACCGGGCTGGAGGACGCCCTCCTCGCCGGACAGGCCCTGCTCCGCGGGGTGTTCGGCCGGTCGGCCACCGCCCCGGGACGCCAGGCGAACCTCATCCTGAACACGCTGCTCTCCCCGGGCCAGCTGGCGAACTCCCTGCTGCCGGCGACCACCGGGGCACCCCGCCTGCTCACCCCCGCCCTCGCCCTGCCCGGCGACCCGCTGCGGTACATCGCCGTGCGCATGAGGGCCGACCTGTACGACCTGCACCTGCTCGAGCGCCTCGAGGACAGCGGCATCGGCCGCTACACCAAGGACCTCAAGGGGACCTCCACCACCGCCGCCACCAGCCCCTGGCGGCCCACCGTGGGGGGCGGGGCCGGGGCGTTCGGGTCCCTGCCGCACACGGCCGTCGGCGTCGACGGATCCGTTCCGCTGGCGCGCGACACCTCCCTGACCGGCATCCAGGGCGACGGCCGGACCCCCCGCGGTGAGCTGCACATCAAGGAGCAGAGCCCCCTCTACCGGGTCCGCGTCCGAGTCGCCGGCCACCTGGAGGCGACCGCGTGGCGGCGCCACCGCACGCCCGGTGTGAAGCCGACCAGGACGGGCAGCTACCGCAGCCGGCGGTTCACCGGCACCGCCGACCTGTACCTCCAGGCGGCCCACGTCGAGGAGCTGCTGGCCCGACAGGCGGAGTCCGCCCGCGCAGCCGCGCCGTCCGCCCGGCCATGGCGGGTCTCCGCCCGGTTCCAGGAGTTCGACCTCAACGACCTCCTCGCCGAGGCCGCCCGGCAGCCCGGCGCCACCGCCGGCCTGGCCTCCGGCGCGGTGTCCCGGATGCTCGCGGCGCGGATGGACCACGGCAGCACGCGACTGGACGCCCCCGCCGTCCTGCGCCGCCGCACGCGGCGTCCGACCGAGCTCACCACCGACGCCCCCGCCCTCGCCCTCCGTCTCGACCTGGGCGCCCTGCAGGCCGAGGCCGCCCAGGCGGGCGTGCGCCCGCCGGCCACCGTACTGCGCGAGCCCGCCCAGGCCGTGACGGACCGTGACGCGCCGCTCCTCGACGCGGACCCGGTCCACCTCGTCCGCGACGTCGCCCTCACCCTCGGCGCCTACGTGCGCTTGGACGTCCACGCGCAGGACGGTCCGCCGCGGACGTGGTGGATCAGCCCGTACGGGCGCATGCACGCCTTCGACCCGCAGACCTTCGACGACACCGACCTGGACGCCGACACCGCCGTCGAGGCCGGCCTGCTGTCGGCCCGGACCCGCCGCGACCTGGAGACGTGGGGGGTCGACTCCCGGGAGCTCGGCCAGTTCTACCGCACCTCCTGGGACGTCCCCGAGACCTTCGAGGGGGCGGTGCGCCGCGAGATCGACCGCCGCGCGGCGCGCCTGGCCTCGGTCGACCCCGCCCTCCCGGAGATCTTCGCCGGGGCCCTCGCCGTCGAGGCGTCCTGGCGCGCCGAGGTGTCCGCGGCCGCCGCCCGCCGCGCCCTCGACACGGTCGCACCCGCGGGCCGCCCGGCCTCCCCGGAGCCCGGCGCCGACCTCGCCGGAGCCCAGGAGCAGCTGGACCAAGCGTCCGCGATCGTGGCCCGCCTCAGGGAATTCGCCGCCTCCCGGGACTCCGCCCCCGCCCCGGCGGACCTCGCGGCCTCGGCCGCCCGCCACCTGGACGGCCTGGTGGAGGAGCTGGACCGGCGCGACGCGGCCCTCCAGGACGTCCTCGACCTCCTGGGGCGGCCCGGCGCCACCGGGGAGCCCGGTCCGCGCCCCGTCGACGGGCCGGGGGAGGAGCAGTCCGCCACCGCCCCCCGACCTCCGTCCGACGACCTCGTCATCCCCGCCGGCCTCGACGTCTTCGACTTCGAGGAGGGGCGGCACACGCTCGGACCCGTCGAGGCCGACCGGCTCCGCCGGCTCGCCCGGTACCTGGCCGGAGAGCGGGCCCGCAGGGAGTCGCGCGGGGCCGTGATGCCGCCGGTCGTCATCTCCACCGGCGGCAACGGCACCCGGCTCTCCACGGGACGGCAGGACGCCGCCCTTGAGACGAGCGGCGCGCGGGGGCGGCACATGGCCGACGTCCTGCTCGCCGAGCTCGACCGCTACCCCGGCAGGCGGATCAACGTCTGGCTGCGCAGCCGCGGCCGCGGCGTGGAGGGCCTGCGGCCCGCGGCGCCCGGCGAGGACCTCCGGGTCCTGAGGCGGAGGGCCGTCGTCGAGGTGCTCGCCGCCGAGGCCCCCGACCGCGCCGGCACCCCCGACGTCCCGCACGCGGACGGCGCGCCGGACACCGGCGTGGTCCTGCACGCGGACGGCGCCGCGCGCCCGGACCCGCGGCAGCAGGACCCGGAGCAGCAGGACCCGGAGCAGGCGGTCCTGCCCTCCGACGGCGTGCCCGCCCCCCGGACGTCCTCCACCGACCCCGACGAGGGGCGCGCGCCGGAGACCGTCCCCGACGGGTCCGGACGATCCGGGCAGGACGTCGCGGACACGGAGGGGGCCGGACCGGTACGGGCCGTGGACGGGCCGCAGCACACGGCGCCGGAGCCCGGCCCCTCCCTCCCGGAGGAGCCCGCCGCCCCGCTCCCCGGCCCGGAGCCCGGCCGGCCCCTCCGGGCGCGGGACAAGGGCAAGGGCAGGGGCGGTCCCACGCCCGACGAGGAGCTGCGCGAGCTGCGCGCCCGCGCCCTGGACGACCACGGCCGGGCCGCCCGCGCCGCGGAGGAGGCCTACGCGAGGTTCGCCCGACTCGTCGGCGCCCGCAGGGCGGACCCGTCCGCACCGGGCCGTTCCTCGACCCCGTCCGAACGCGAGATCGACAGCGCGCAGCGCGTCTACCTGCAGGCCCGCGGCGACGAGAGGGCTGCGCGGATCCACGCCGAGGAACTCGGGGTGGACGTCGACGCGGCCCGTGAGGAACAGGACCTCCTCCCGGAGCACCCCGGACCGCTCGGCACCGGGCGGACCGCTCCCGGCCCGCAGGACCCCGTTCCGCCGGTCCCGGCGGCCCGCACGGCCGTGCAGACCGCCGGGCCCTCCACCTCCCCGCCGGAGCCCGCGCGGGAGACGGAGGAGGCCCACCCGCGGCCGGCCGGGCCCGTCGCGTTCCTGGACGCGCCGCGGACGGCTGCGCCGCCGCGCGGCGCCCTCCACGCGCCGGGGGACGGCGCCGGCGGCACGGAGGACCCCCGCGTCCTGCAGGACCCCGCGCCGCAGGAGCCCGTCCCGCACTCCGGCAGCACCGGCGCCCCGCTGCCGTCCGGCCCGGAGCAGGCCGCCCTGCCCGCGGTCCGCACCCGGTCCGCCGTCACCCGGCGCGCGCCGCGTCCGAGCCTCCTCGGCGGACTCCGGGTGCCGGAGACCGTCGCCGAGGAGCAGGAGACCGTCGCCGAAGAGCAGGAGACCGCCCCGGACGCCCCGGAGCCGCAGGGTTCCGCCGCGCTGCCGGGCACGTCGGGACCGGAGGGTGCGCACGGTCCGGCCGAGCCGGTCCTCCGGGCGGGCCGCACCGGCACCCCGGCCGTCGGCCTGCGCGGCGCCGAGCCGCCGTCCGCGGATCCCGCGCCCGACGGGAGGGAGGAGCAGCCTGCCGTCCATGACGGGGAGGTGTCGTTGGCGCCGCCGCCGGCTCCGGAGCCCGGCCGTCCCGAGCCCTCCGCGCCAGGTACCGTCCGCACCCCCGCCCCTGCCGCGCCGGACCGCGGGGCCCCCGTCCCGCCCGCCCCGGGCGACCGCCTGCGGCTCCCCGTCGAGCCGGTCCTGCGCACCGTCACGGTCCGGCCCGACCCGGGGCTGGCCGCGCGCATCCGCGACGTCGAGGCCCTGCAGAGCCGGGGCGAACCCGTCACGGAGGCCGTCCGGGAAGCCGCGCACGACCTGGTCCACCGGGTGCTCCCGGCGGCCCTGGCCGGAGCCCCCGCGGCGGGCGTCCACGCCGTGGTCGCCCTCGGCGACGACCTCCCCGCGGCTCCCGCGCTCGCCGTCGTGCAGCAGGCCGTCAACCACCTCGGACACGGCCTCTCCGTCGCCCTCGGCGGCCTCCCGCAGATGCGGCTCTGCCCGCCCGGGTCGTCCTGAGCCCCGCGGCCCGGTGGCCCCACGGCCCCCACCCGCTCAACGGCGGGTGGGGGCCATGGCGGACGTCGGACGGGCGGCACGGGACCCGCCGGGCGGGGCCTTCGGTTCCCCTTCATGCCTGCGGCGTCCGCCCCGGCCGCCGCCCCTCCGGCCCGCCGCGACGTCGGCGCCGGACGGCGGAAGCGGAACGGGGCGGGGCCGACCGGCCCCGCCCCGCCCCCGGCCCGTGGGCCGTCCCCCGTGGTCCGCCTCTCAGGAGGCGTGCCACTTCTGGTAACTCATACCGTTGCAGTCCTGGAGCTCCAGGACCGTTCCCGGGGTTGTCGAACCGCCCACGAGCGACACGCACCGGTCCGCGTTGACGCTCACCAGGTCGTACGAACCCTTCAGCACGAAGTGCTGCGCCGGGCCCCCGTTGCAGCGGGCCACCTGCACAGCCGTGCCGTTGGCGGTCCCGGCCCATGCCGCGTCCATGCACAGCCCCATCGACCGGATGGTGCCGTCGGGCCGCATCTCCCACAGCTCCGGCGCGGACGAGGAGGAGCACGCGGCGACGTAGAGCCGCTGGCCGTCCTTGCCCGACCCGGAGCTGATGCACAGGGAGGAGGCGTAGCTGACCACGGTCCGGCCCGCCGGTGCGGGCGCGGCCGTCGTCGGCGTGGCGGACGCAGGCGGGGCGGGGGCCGGGGGCGGTGGGGCGGCGGGCGCCCCGGTCGCACCGGCCGTCCCCGTGGCCGTGCCCGCCCCCGCCGCCGGTGCGGGCTGTGCCGCGCCTCCGCCGGCGGGGGAGCCCGGCCCGGCGGTGCCGGACGGCGCCCCGTCCGCACCGCGGCCCGGGGCGGCCTGCCCCGCCGTCCCGCCGGCGGCCGGTGCGTTGGCGCCGTCCCGGGACACGCCCGACACGGATCCGGCCAGCACGGCGGCGGCTCCGCCGGGTCCGGTGGACGGGCCCGCGGACGGGCCCGGGGACGGCCGCGTGGACGGCGGCTCCGAGCCCTCCGCCCCCCGGTCCCTGCCGAGCGCCTCGACGCCGAGGGAGATGCCCTCCGCCGGCTGCACGCGCGTCGACGGCCCGCGGTGCGTCCCTGCGGTCATCAGGACCGGCAGTCCGACCAGCAGGACCCCGCCCACGGCGGAGGCCACCAGCACGGTCCTGCCCGGACGGCCGGACGGCCGCTCCGTGTCGCCGCCGTCCGCGTCCGCCCCGGCGGCCCCCGGCCCCGTTCCGGTCGCCCCGCGGTCGTGCCCTCCCCGGGGCCCTCCGGCCGCACCCGGCCGCACCCGCCGCAGCCGGGAGCGGACCCCGCCCCCGGTCCGGGGGGCGGCGGCACCCTCCGGCGAGTCCGCCGCCACCGCCGGGAGAAGGGCGGTTGCGGCCTCCACCGGCCCCGGACGGTCATCTCCCGGTCGGTCCGGCTCCGGTCGGTCATCTCCCGCGCGGGGAGGTTCCTTGCGGTCAGGTCCCGTACGGCGGGGTTCCTTGCGGTCGCGGGCCGCTGCGGCCGACACCGCGGTGCTTGGTGCGGCGGCGCCGGCTCCCGCCGTGTCCGCCGCCGGCTTCGGCGGTCCCGCGTCCCGCACGTCGGCCGCACCGTCGGCACGGCCTCCTCCCGCGGGCGCGGTGCGGGGGGCCAGGGCGTCGTCCGCCCCGCCCCCGGCCCGGGGCAGTGCGACGGCCCGGCGCACCGTCAGCCCCTCGTTCGCGGTGCCTCCCCGCGGTCCTGCGCCCGGTGGGCCGGACCCCTGGTCTGGTCGTTGCGGCATCACATGTCCTCTCGGATCGGATGGACGGACCGTCCCGCCCCCGCCCGGCCGTCCGGGCGGGGGCGGGACGGCGGGACGGCGGGCGACCGGATCACGGGCGCCCGCCGCCCCCCGTGGGCTCCCCGGCCGGCGGCGGCGCCGCCACGGCCCCACGCCCGGAGGCCCTGTGCGGCGTCGCCGCCCGGACCCCGGCGTGGAACCGGTCGGCGGCCGGCCGGCGCGGGGACGACTGCTGCTCCGGGGCGCCGGCCGGAGCCTGCGGCGGTCCTCCCAGGACCTCCGGGCCGCCGCCCGCCGCGCCCTGCGGCCCCGGGCCCCGGCCGGTCCCCAGCGGGCCCGTGCAGCGGGCGGGCCAGGGGACGGCGGCGGCGACCGGACGCCCGCTCAGCAACCGGTCCAGGCGCTCCAGGACCTCGCGGTCCTCGGCGCCCGGCCCGTCGGACTCCTCGGGGGAGGCACCGTCGTCCGGCAGTTCGCGGAGGAGCACCAGCGGACCCGCGGCCCCCGGCCGCACCTCCAGCACGCGGAAGCGCGTCCCCGGGACGAACACCACCTCGTCGGAGGCGGGGGAGGACTCCGCGGACCGCTGCACCCTCCTGCCGCCGACCGACCAGACCAGGTACCCGGTGCCGTGCGGCAGCAGCGCGCCCGGGTCGAGCGGCAGCCCGCACACGGGCGCCGGCTCGTGCAGCACGGCACCGGCCACCGCCCCGGCGGGCGGACCGGCCTCCGCCGCGCCCGGCGCGGCACCGCGGACCACCGCGCCCCGGTAGGGGGCGAGCCGTCCCAGGCCCGACGTGAGGCACGCCGCGTACGGCAGCAGCAGGCCGTCTCCCGCCCGGAGGTCCGCGGCCAGTGCGGCGTGGCCCAGCGGCCCGTCCGCCGCGGTGAGGTACAGCCGCAGCGCGACCAGGTCCGCCAGCGCGGCCTCCCGCTCCTCCCCGGTCGTCCCGGACAGCAGCTCGGCGGTCCGGGAGGCCCAGGAGGCGTGCCGGTCCCAGGACGGACCGGCCAGCGCCCGGAAGGCGAGGCGCTCCTCCCCGGTGCTCCGACGGGTCCCGGCGGGGACGCCGTCCCCGCCGCCGTGCCCGTCCCCGGAGCCGTGCCCGCCCCCGAAGCCGTTTCGGACGCCCTCCCGCGCGGCGGTCGGCGGGACGGCGTGCGCCGGCGCGGCCCCCGGGCCGCCGGGACCCGCGGTCCCCCGCACCCCCGCTGCGCCCGCCCCCGGACCGCCGGGCGCGGCGGGCACGGGCGGCCCGGCCGCCGCGGGGCCCGCCTGGACGGCGGGTTGCGGCAGAGGCCCGCGCGGACCGGCGGCCCGTCCGGCCGCCGCCGCGTGCTGCCGCTCCCGGTGGCCCGCGCCCGACGGCCCCGCGGGGAGGGCGGGGTGCGGTGCCGCGGGAGGTGCGCCGCCGCCCGGGAGGGCGGTGTGCGCTGCCACGGGAGGTGCGCCGCCGCCCGGGAGGGCGGGGTGCGGAGCCCACCGCGGGCCCGGCGCCCGCCGGGACGCCGCCGCGCCGTAGCGGATGCTCCGCACGCCGTGCCGTCCGGCCAGCTCCCGCAGCTCGCGGCCGCCGTCCGGGCAGTGCCCGTGCACGTGCAGGACGGCGCGCGCCGCCACCTCCGGTGCCAACCGGGCGAGCAGCCCGGACAGGACGGGCCAGAGGGTCCCGTCCAGCCGCTCGCCCGGGACGCCCACCTCGACGACCGCGCCGTCCGGCTGCACCGGGTGTGCGGCGACCGGCACCACCGCCCCCCGCCGCGCGACCCACAGCCCCGCACGGGTCGCCGTCACCTGCCAGCGGTCGGAGAGGTCCAGCACGCCCGGACCGGCGCCGCCGGACCCCGGCGGCAGCGGGAAGGCCCACCGCACGAGGCGGGGGGCGCGGGCCCCGCCCGTGCCCGCCCCGGGGCGGCACGCCACCGCGTCCACGAACGGCTGCCACCCCGGGGCGCCGTCCCGCCCCACCAGGACGGCGCGGACGGTGTCCGAACCGGTCCCGGAACCGTCGAGCAGCGGCAGGCCGGTGTACACCTCCACCTCCCCGTCGAGCGCGTCGGCGACCGCCTGCCCGAGGGGCAGGATGTCCTCGCGGCCCCCGGGCACCAGGCGCACGCCGGACCGCACCGCCCGCGGCGAGGCGCTCAGCAGGGCGGCGACCTCGTTGGGGGAGACGTCCTCGCCCTCCAGCACGCCCACCACGACGGCCGGACGGCGCGGGTCGACCGGCATGGCGTGGTAGAGGTCGCCGGGTTCGGGCGCCCGCGCGCCGGCCGGCCGGACCACCACGCCCGCGGGGATCCGGTCGACCACGCACCCGCCCGCGACGCGCGCCGGCAGGGCGTCGAACGACGGCTGCCAGGAGGGCGCCGGGAACCGGGGGCCGAGGCGCTCCCGGGATCCTCCGGCGGAGAACCGCTGCCAGCCGCCGTCCCGGGACCCGGGCACGGCGGCGAACAGGGAGCCGCCCGGGACGAACAGCACGCTCCCCTCCGGGGCGAGCACCCGCATGCCCCACGCGTCCGCGACCCTGCGGCCCAGGGCGGTGCGGTCCCGGGGGCCGTCCTCCCCGGCGCCCGACACGACCAGCAGGACCTCCTCCGTCCCCGACGCGCGCAGGCCGTCGAGCACGTCGCCGAGGGCGTGCGCGAACCCGGGGCCCGCGCCGTCCTCCCCGACGCCCGCCACCACGGCCCGGACGCCCGCGCCGGAACCGAGGGAGCGGGCGAGGTCGCCCAGGTCGGCCGGCGTCAGGACGTCGTCCGACGGACGCCGCAGCAGCAGGACGCCGTCCACCTCCTCGACGAGGATCCCGCCATCCCCGCCCGCCGCCGGCGCCCGCTCGGACCGGTCGCTGCCCCCCGGTTTCCCGGATGCCCCGTCCGCCCGTCCCCGGCCGCCCCGGCCTGCGCGGCGGCCGAGCCGACCGCCCCACGCCGTCACGGCCGGTCCCCCGGCCGGGCGGCCCGCGTGCGGGGGAGGGCCGGCCCGCGGGCCGCGCGCCGGGCCCGGTCGGCCCGGTGCCGCCCCCGCGGTCCGCGGCGGCGCTGTGCGTCGCGCATGGGAGGACGTCCTCTTCCTTGAACTCGTGCGCCCGGGAAGGCGGTGCGCGGGTGCGGGCCTCTCCGGCGCGCCGCGGCGGCCGTGCGGGCGCGCCGTCCGGGGTCCGCGCCGTCCGGGGGACCGCGGTGCCGGCGCCGGGGGCGGCTTCGCCGACAGGCTCCGGAAAGGCAGTCAAATCGGCCTGCGGGCAGTGATCAAGCGCCCGCCCGCCCCCGCGCCCGAACGTCCCGCAAGTGCGCCTCTTCGGGCAGGCGCCGTGCGCCCGCCTCCCGGTGCAGGCGCCGTGCGCCCGCGGCCGGGCAGGCGCCGTGCGCCCGCGATCGGCGGTGGGCCCGGCGGCCGCACCGCCCGGGCCCCGGCGGCGCGCCCGGCCGCCCGTGCCGTCGTCCCGGACACCGCCGGGCGGCCCCTCAGGTGCTGCGGAGCGCCGCCGTCACCGGCGCCCGCGCCGCGCGGGCCGCCGGCACCACCGGGACGCAGACGGCGGCCGCCACCGCCACGGCGCAGGTCAGCAGCAGCGCCCCCGGGGAGGGGGAGCCGGCGATGCCGGAGCCGATCCCGCTGCTGCGGCCCTGGAGGTCGATCAGCCAGCGCGACACCGGCAGGCCGAGCAGCACCCCGACCGCCACCGCGGCCAGTGCGGTGAGGCCGGTCCCGGTGGTCACGACCGCCGTGACCTGGCGGGGTGTCAGTCCCATGGCGCGCAGCACGCCCAGGTCCCGGGCGTGGTCCCGCAGGCCGCCCGCGGTCGCCGTGAGGAGCTCGGCCAGGCCGATGAGGCCGAGCACCGCGACCAGCCCCGCCACCACCACCCGCACGGCGCCCAGCCGGTCCGCCGGGTTCGCGACCGGCCGGACGTCGAGCCGCCCGCCGGAGGCCGCCGCCAGGGCCGCCCGCACCGCCTCCCGGTCGGCCCCGGGGGCGAGCACCACGTTCCAGTACTGCGGCGGGGGCGGGCCGTCCCGCCCCTCCAGCGCGTCGAGGCCGACGGAGAGCATCTGGCCGTTGTGCTCGGGCTCGATGCTGCGGCCGACCACGTGCAGGATGCGGGGCGTGCCCGCCGTCGTCACCCGCACCCATTGGCCCACCCGGACGTGCATCAGGTCCAGCAGCCCCTGGCCCGCCACGGCCTCGTCCCGGTCCCGGATGCCGCGGCCCTCGGCCAGCGCGTAGGGGTAGGGGGCCGCGGCCGTGCCGAGGCCCCGCAGGGTGACGGTGCGGGTCTGGCCGGGGACCAGCGCCTCCGTCTCGACGCCGGCGTAGGCGGCCCGCACGCCGGGCGTCCCGGCCAGCAGCCGCTGCACGGCGCCGGGGGAGAGGCCCGGGGCCCGCGCGGTCAGGGCGGCGGGCAGCCCGATCCGCTCCGGGTGGGTCCGGAAGCCGTCCAGGGTGGCCCAGCTGCCCAGCGCCACGGTGACGGCCATCACCGGGATGGCGAGGCGGGCCACGGTCAGCCCGGCGCGCAGAGGCCGGTGGAACGCGTCCCGCGCGCCGAGCACCAGGGCCGGCGGCAGCCGCAGCAGCAGGGCCAGCCGGGCGAGCCGGGACAGCCGGCTCACCCGGCGCACGCCCCGGATGCCCGGCACCGCGGGCACCCGGCCGGCGCGCCAGGCGGGCACGGCCGCCACCGCCGCGACGACCAGCAGCACCACCCCGCCGGCGACGGCCGCCCCGGAGGCCGCGACGGCGCCGCCCGGCAGCTCGTGCCAGCGTGCCACGGCGGGACCGACGGGGTCGGGCAGCACCGGGCCGAGCAGGGCCGCCCCCGCCGTGCCCAGGGCCACCCCGGCGAGGGCCAGCGCCGCGTGCTGGTAGACGACCATCCGCACCACCTGGGCCGGGGTGAAGCCGACGGCCTTGAGCATCGCGATGTCCCCGACCTGGGCCAGGACCCGCTCGCCGGCCGCCCCGGCGGCCGCGAGCGCGACCGCGACCAGGGACACCAGGCCGAAGACGCCGAGCAGCAGCCCCAGGAGGCGGCCGTCCAGCTCCCCGGCGGTCCGGACCTGCTGCCAGGTCGACACCCGGGCCACCCGGGCACCGCCGAGCGCCGTCACGGCCTGCTGGACGGCGAAGTCGGTGTCCGCGGGGTCGTGCAGCCGCAGGCCGGCCACCAGCCCGGTCCGGCCGTCCGCCGGCCCGACCGCGTCCAGGGTCCCGGGGAGCACCCAGCCGAGCCCCGGGGTCCAGTCGGGGCAGGGCCCCGAGTCGGCGGTGTCGGCGGTCCCCAGCACCCGCAGGACGCGGGTCCGCCCGTCGGCCGTCCGCACCGCCAGCCGGGCGCCGGCGGCCGCGCCGGCCGCGCGCGCCGCCGTCCGCTCCAGCACGACGCCGTCCGGCTCCGCGGGGTCCAGCCAGCGGCCCGACCGCAGCAGCGGCCGGGAGATCCGCGGCGGTGCGGAGCCCGCCGCCCTGAGCTCCAGGGGCAGCTTCCCGGTGCCGGCCGGGACCGTCACCACCGCGGTGCGGTACGGCCCGGCGACCGCGTCCACTCCGTCCAGGCGGGAGAGGGCGGCGGTGCCGGTGCCCGCGTCGAGGTGGAGCCACACGTGGGCCCCGGAGGACTCCGAGAAGATCCGCTGCCAGGGGTTGACCGCGTCCTGGAGCAGGACCCCCGCCACCATCAGGGCCGTCACCACCGACGCGGTGACCAGGGTCACCAGCAGCGCCTGTCCGGGACGCGCCCGGCAGTCCGCCGCCGCCCAGCGCAGCTCCGCGCGCACGGCGGGTCAGCCCTTCAGCTCGAGGACGTCGGCGAGCGTGGTGCGCCGTCCCCGCGGGGCGGACTCCACGGCGGCGTCGTCCGCGACCCGGCCGTCGAAGAGGCTGACGACCCGTTCGGCGGTGGCCGCGACCCGGGCGTCGTGGGTGACGAGCACGATGGTGCGGCCCTGCTCGTGGAAGCGCGTGAGCAGCCGCAGCACGTCCCGCGTGCTGCGGCTGTCGAGGCTGCCGGTCGGCTCGTCGGCGAGCAGCAGGCCGGGCTCGTTGACCAGGGCGCGGGCCAGCGCGACCCGCTGCTGCTCGCCGCCGGAGAGGCCGGCGGCCACGGCGCGGGCCTTGTCCGCCAGGCCGAGCTCGCCCAGGAGCTCCTCGCGGCGGGTGCGGGCCTGCCGGGCGGACGCGCCGGCGAGCAGGGCGGGCAGCTCGACGTTGTCGGCGACGGTCATCGTGGAGACGAGGTTCGAGAACTGGAAGACGATGCCGACGGAGCGGCGGCGCAGCAGCGCCCAGCGCGCCTCGCTCAGCCCGTCGACCCGGCGGCCCTCCAGCCATATCTGACCGCCGTCCGGCCGGTCCAGGCCGCCGAGCAGGTGCAGCAGGGTGGACTTGCCGGCGCCGGAGGGGCCCATGACCGCGACGAACTCGCCGCGGTCCACGTCCAGGTCGACGCCGTCCAGCGCCCGGACGGCGGAGCCCTCGGAGCGGTGCGTGCGGACCAGGCCCCGGACCCGGAGCACGGCCTCCCCGTGCGGCCCCGCCCCGGGGGGCGCGGGGGTCGCGGAGGGGTCGGAGGACTCCGGGCGCGGGGCGCGGGCGCGCGGGAGCCGGGGACGCGGGATGCGGGGGAACCGCGGGCGTTCCGGCCCGCGGACCGGGTCGGAGGCTCCGGCCGTACTGCTCACTCGAGTTCCTCCTGACAGCGCTCCAACCAGTCGAGGTCGGCCTGCAGGTGGAGCATGGCCCCCTCGATCAGCAGCTGGGAGACGCGGTTGTCCCGGCCCTCGGCGGCGAGCCGGGAGAGCCCTCGCATGGTGTTGAGGTAGTGGCGGCGCTGCTTGTTGATCAGAGCGAGCCGGTCGGTCCCGCCGGTGCCCGGAGCGAGGATCAGCTTGAGGAAGAACTCGTCGCGCACGCGCGGGCCCTCGGTGGGCTTCTCGAACCAGGCGGCGAGCGCCTCCCGCCCCGCGTCGGTGATCTCGTACACCCGCTTGTTGGGGCGGCTGGACTGGCTGACGTCCTGCCCCCTGATCAGGCCGGCCTTCTCCAGCCGGCCCAGCGTCACGTAGATCTGGCCGATGTTGGGCTGAGGGTACGCCGGGCCGAAGGTGTGCTCAAGGGCCTGCTTCAGCTCGTACCCGTGGGCGGGTTCCTTGGCGAGCAGCGCCAGCAGCGACTCCCGCACGGCCCACCGCCTCCTCCCCGCTCCACCCGCGTGTCAGAGTGTACGGGCGCACCCGCGCGGGACCGCAGGCCGCCGTCCCTCCTCCGTCTGGCCTCCCGTTCGGGAGCCGGGTATACATAACGGTAATCCATGGGGTGGGTTGATGGGCAGAGTGCGGGTACTCCTCCGGCTGACGGCCGCGGTGCTGCTGGTCGCCGGGTGCTCCCTGCCCGGCCTGTCCGGCACGGTCCGGACCGGCGACCGGGGCGGCACCGGGCCGGTGACCCTCGCCACCGGCCGCGACCTCACCGGCTACCTGCGGGGCAGGCTGGCCCAGTGGAACCGCGCCCACCCGGCGGAGCGGGCCACGCTCGTCGAGCTGCCGGAGGCGGCCGACGACGCCCGCGCCCAGATGATCAGCAGCCTCCAGGCCCGCAGCGGCCGTTACGACGTCCTCAACCTCGACGTGGTCTGGACGCCCGAGTTCGCGGCGGCGGGCTGGATCACCCCCCTCGACCCGCGGCTCTTCCCGCTCGACCGCTTCCTCGGCCCGGTGACCGCCACGGCGACCTTCCGCGGCCGGCTCTACGCGGTGCCCTACGTCAGCAACGCGGGGATGCTCTACTACCGCAAGGACGTCCTCGACCAGGAGCACCTCCGCCCGCCCCGCACCTGGGGCGAACTGGCCCGCCTCGCCCGCACCGTCGCCCCCCGGCACGGACTGGAGGGCTACGCGGGGCAGTTCCTCCCGTACGAGGGGCTGACCGTCAACTACACGGAGGCCGTGCAGTCCGCGGGCGGGCAGGTCCTCACCCGCGACGGCACGCGGGCCGCCGTCGGCAGCCCCGAGGCCCGCAGGGCGCTGGACTTCCTCGTGGGCGGCGTCCGGGAGGGCTGGATCCCCCGCGAGGCACTCTCCTTCAAGGAGGAGGAGTCCCGCAAGGCGTTCCAGGACGGCCGCTACCTCTTCCTGCGCAGCTGGCCGTACGTCTACGACCTGGCGCAGGCGAAGGGCAGCAGGGTGGCGGGCCGGTTCGGGGTCGTGCCGCTGCCCGGCCCCGACGGCCCCGGTGCCGCCTCGCTGGGCGGGTCGGACCTGGCCGTCAGCAGCTACTCCCGGCACCAGGAGTCGGCGCGCCGCCTCATCGCCTACCTGACCGGGGAGGAGAACCAGCGCCAGGTCCTGCTCCAGGGCTCGCTGCCGCCGGTGTGGGCGTCCCTGTACGACGACCCGGCGCTGGTGCGCCGCTTCCCCTACCTGCCGGTGCTCAAGCAGAGCATCCTCTCGGCCCGGCCGAGGCCCCGGAGCCCGGAGTACGACCAGGTGAGCCTGGTGGTGGCCGCGGTCGTGCACGACGCCCTCACCCTCCGCCGGTCGCCGCAGTCGACCACGGAGCGGCTGTCCCGCGAGCTCGACGCGGTCCTCCGCCGGCCGTAGCGCGGCCCGGACCCTCCCCGGGGAGGCGGCCGGGGCGGCGTGCCGCGCGCCGCCTCCGCCGCGCCCTCCCGGCGCCCGGAGCGCTTCCCGCGCTTCCTCCTCCCGTGCCGTGTCCCCGGGCCGCCCCGTCCTGTCCCGCTCCCGCGCCGCTCCCGTGCCGTGCCGCTCCCGTGCCGTGCCGCTCCCGTGCCCGTCCAGCTCCCGTGCCGGGCCGCCCCCTGCCGTGCCTCCTCCGCCCCCGCCTCCGTGCAGGTCCGGGCCCCGTCACCCCCCGGCGCGGGGTCCGCGGGGACCCCCACTGCCCGAAAGCGCCTGCGGCGCCTGCCTGTTCGACTCATTGACACCCCCCTGACACGCATACATAACATGCATGTAGTGAACGGCCGGAGCTCTGCACCGGTCGGCCCGCTGCCGCGCGCCGCGCGGCCGGGCCGCCGCCCAACTCCGTTACCAGTACGGACGGTGACCCCATGACCGTCGCAGCGGTCCCCAGCGACCCCGCAACGGCTTCCCCGCAAGCCCCCGTGATCCCCCGGCAGCGCTCCGCGCCCGCCGCCGAGCTGCACCAGCCGCAGCCCTGGTGGCGCGACGCCGTGATCTACCAGGTCTACGTGCGCAGCTTCCTCGACAGCACCGGGGACGGCATCGGGGACCTGGCCGGCGTCCGCGCCGGGCTGCCCTACCTCAGGCGGCTCGGGGTGGACGGGCTCTGGCTCAGCCCCTTCTACCCGTCCCCCCAGCACGACCACGGCTACGACGTCGCCGACTACTGCGACGTGGACCCGGTCTACGGGGACCTCGACGAGTTCGACCGCCTCGTCCGCGACGCCCACCGCCTCGGTCTCAAGGTCGTGGTGGACATCGTCCCCAACCACTGCTCCAGCGCCCACCCCTGGTTCCGCGAGGCCCTCGCCGCGGCCCCGGGCAGCCCGGCCCGCGCCCGCTTCCACTTCGCCGACGGCCGCGGCGAGCACGGCGAGCTCCCCCCGAACAACTGGCGCGCCATGTTCGGCGGACCCGCCTGGACCAGGACCACCGGACCGGACGGCACCCCGGGCCAGTGGTACCTGCACATGTTCACCCCCGAGCAGCCCGACCTGAACTGGCGCAACCCCGAGACGGGCCGCGCGTTCGAGCGGATCCTGTCCTTCTGGCTGGAGCGCGGCGTCGACGGGTTCCGCATCGACGTGGCGGCCGGCCTCTTCAAGCACCCCGACCTGCCCGACTCCCCGGACCCCTACGCCGACGAGCGCACCCGCGACTCGGTCAACCCCCTCGCCTGGAACCAGCCGGAGGTCCACGAGGTGTGGCGCTCCTGGCGCCGCCTCTGCGAGGAGGCCACGGCCCGCGACGGGCGCGAGCGCCTCCTGGTGGGCGAGGTGTCGGTCCCCACCGCCGCCGAGCACGCCGCCTACGTCCGCCCCGACGAGCTCCACCAGGCGTTCTTCTTCGACCTCCTGGCCGCCCCCTGGGAGGCCGCCGCCTTCCGGGGCGTCATCGACGAGGCCCTGCGCGACATCGCCGGGACCGGCTCGACCGTCACGTGGGTGCTGAACAACCACGACCAGGTCCGCACCGTCACCCGTTACGCGTCCCCGTCCGGCGACGCCGACCCGTCCGGCGCCGGCACCGGCGGCCCGCGCGCCCGCGCCGCCGCCCTGCTCATGCTCGCCCTCCCCGGCGCCGCGTACGTCTACCAGGGCGAGGAGCTGGGCCTCGCCGAGGTCCTGGACCTGCCCGACGAGGTGCTCACCGACCCCGTCTTCCACCGCACGGGCAGCCGCCTGCGCGTCCGCGACGGCTGCCGGGTGCCGCTGCCCTGGTCCGGCCACGTCTCGCCGTTCGGCTTCACCACGGGCGGTGACGCCCGCCCCTGGCTGCCGCAGCCCGACTGGTTCGCCGCGCACACCACCGAGCGCGCCCTGGCCGACGTCGGGTCCTTCTGGCACCTGTACCGCGACGCGCTGCAGCTGCGCCGCAGCCTGCCGCACCTGGGGGAGGGGTCGCTCCGCTGGCTGGACTCCCCGCCCGACGTCCTCGCGTTCGTGCGCGGCGACGGACTGGTGTGCGCCGTCAACTTCGGCGACGGCCCGGTCCCGGCCCCCGTCGCCGGACCCCCGCTCCTCTCCAGCGGCCCCTGCGCCGACGGCACCCTGCCGGCCGGCACCGCGGCCTGGTGGTCCTGCGACCCCTCCGGGGTCCTGGACTGAGCCGCCCCCCGCCACCCGGCGGGGGACCCACCGCCGCCCCGGCCACCACCGGCGGCGGCAGCCACGGACGCGGCATCGGAGCCGCGTCCTCGACAAGGAGGACACCATGAAGTGGAGATCGGCCGGAACGGTCGGCATGGCGGCCCTGGCGGTCCTCGCCAGCGCCTGCAGCAGCAGCGGTTCCGCGGGTTCCGCGGCGGGCCCCGCCTCCCCGGCGGCCGCCTCGCCCGCCGCCGGTTCGGACCTCCCCGACCTGCACGGCAAGACGGTCGAGGTCGCGGCGATCTGGACGGGTCCGGAGCAGGCGACGTTCAAGAAGGTGCTGGACGACTTCGCGAAGCGCACCGGCGCGACGGCGACGTACGTGCCCACCGG